>NZ_CATVTL010000001.1:0-361649 GCF_958346945.1 uncultured Parolsenella sp. | reverse complement strand
CGCCGGAGCCCGAGCCAGCGCCCGCGCCGCCCGTGCCTGAGCCCGTACCCGCGCCGGAGCCCGAGCCAGCGCCCACGCCTGAGCCCGTACCCGCGCCGGAGCCCGAGCCAGCGCCCGCGCCGCCCGTGCCTGAGCCCGTACCCGCGCCAAACCCCGAAGCGCCCAAGCCGCCGGCCGAGATAGCGATGCCCCAGCCCACGACCCCCGCGGCGCCCGTGCCGCCTGCGCCCACGGCTGCCGAGGCCACGGCGCCCGGAGCCGCCGCACCTGGCGCGGGCACCTTCGTTCCCACGCCCGTTCCTCCCAAGAAGAGCAAGAAGCCGCTGGTCATCGGCATCATCGTGGCCATCGTGGTAGGCGTGCTCGTCTATGGTGCGTCTCAGATGCTGCTGGGCGGCGGCGCCTGGAAGGGCTCGATGATGCTCGAGGGTACCTCGGCCCTCTTCGACCAGGAGTTTGGCATCGAGTACGACGGCACCACCATGACCGTCTATGACCAGGACGAGAAGATAAGCGGCAGGGTCGCCAGCTCCCACGAGGAGGACGGCCAGGTCTACTACGAGCTCGCCGACATCGACTGGGGCAGCTGGGGCACCGACATGTTCCAGTCGAACACCGTGCACAACAGGCAGCTCACCGTCATGGTGCCCAAGGGCGCGCGCGTCGACCGCCCGTACGGCCGCTGGGGCATGATCGTCACCGCCACCGACGTGGCCGACGACGACTACCCGCTGTTCGTGCGCAGCACCGTGCTTGAGCTCACCGACGACTCTTCGGGCAGCTACGAGTTTGCCGCCGAGTGGGGCAAGACCCAAAGCGAGGTTGGCGTTGCCGACCCCACCTCGCCCTACTACGACCCGGGCGAGTCTGGCTGGGACCGACACATCAGCGCGAGCGGCTCGCACGGCAGCTACCGCGTCTCGATCCTCGACGACACCTACACGCTCACGTTCAAGTAGATGGGACAGGGGGACGCGTCTTTCGTCCCGCTCGCAAGCCCCGTTGCGGGGCACCACGCATCAGGCAGCTCACGAGAAGGGCGGGCCGGGCAGCATCACGTTGCCCGGCCCGCCCTCTCTCTTACTTGGATGCAAAGGCAAGGCGGGCGCCCGTCTCGCCCCCTCCCTACTGCTCGTCCGCCTCCTGCGGGGGACGGGGCGCCTGGGCCTGCTGGCGTGCATAGAGCTCGGCCTTGACCTCGGCGATCGGCTTGCCGCAGCCGCTGCAGAACAGGTCGTCGTTGCCAACGCGGGCACCGCAGAAGGGGCAGGTGTAGGTGACGGCCGCCTGCGCGGCATCGGCAGACTCGGCCTCGAGCGCGTCGATCTGCTCCTGGTAGCGGGCGCGCTCCTCGTCACACGCAGCGATGCCGTCATAGAGCGCCTCACGACCAGCGCGAAGCTCGGGGTTGTCCCTCGTGGCCTCGTAGAGGCTCGCGCCCAGCTGGGCGGCCAGCTGCTGGCGGCGGTGCAGGGCGTCTGCCATCTGCGCCTTGAGCTTTACCGTCGAGGTGGCGCGGCTCGTGGCCGCAACGCCGCGGTTAAGCGATGACTGGATGTTGTCGAGAAATCCCATGTGACTCTCCTCAAAGTCGAATGAGCGAGGGTGGCGACACTCGCCAGGGACGAACGAACCCGCCCCGGCACGGCCGATGCCCAAGCTCCCCTAACCAAAGAACAGCTCGCGCAGCCCCTTGCCCGACGCCACCCAAGCGGGGTAGCGGCGCTCGAACCACACGGTGAACACGCCCATGAGCGCGGTTGCCACGTTGTTGACCACGGGCAGCACCCACTCCGCGACCATGCCGCCAAGAAGGGCCGTCCAGAGAGCGATGAGGAGGTAGAGCACGCCCCAGGCCATGGCGAGGATGCGGTTGGCCCGCATGAAGATGGGGTTGGCAAGCGCGTCATCCCCACCGTAGCCGTACTTGACGTAGGCGGCGCACAGCGGCTCAGGCGTGGCGCACGAGACGAGCCACAACGCGCCAAAGGCCGCATAGCTCGCCACGTAGAGCGGCCCCACCAGCCCCGTGAGCAGCATCAACGCCGCAAAGCCACCCACAAGGCCAAGCGAGATGCGGTCATAGGCGCATAGGCGCCGGCGCACCTGGGCAAGCGGCAGCAGCGCGCAGACCGCCAGCGTCACGACCGGCCCCACGGTGCCGTCGACGCCGGTGGCCACCCATAGGCAGATCCAGGCAACGAGCATCGTGGCCATCGAGGGGGCGCCCTCGCCCGTCCTGGCAGAGGGCGCGGCGGGCTTGGCGGCAGCGCTCGCGGCGGCGGCACTTGCCGCGCCACCGGCCCCCGTTGCGCCGCCGGCTTCCCCCGCCGTGGCGGGCGCGGAGGCAGCGCCAAAGATGCGGTCCCAGCCCATCATGAGGTCGAAGTCGCCCTCGACGCTGTAGAGCCGCTGGGCCAGCGCCACGTCGCCACGGATCTCGCCGCGAGCGATGCGGCACCACACGTCCCACGGGGTGTCGATGACGGTCGTGGGCTTGCGGAAGCCATCGGTCAGCACCGTCGAGCCCCGCTCGCCCAGCACCATCTGGTAGCTCACGTCGCGATCGCGGTAGCGAATCTCGACCACGCGGTCTGCCCCGTCCCAGGTGGCGGGGTTGTAGAGCGCCGCCAACTGCCTCGTGAAGGCGAGCATCTCGTCGGTTCGCTCGCCGCGCTCGTCCACGCCCCAGCTGGCGTTGGCCATCTGCTCGAAGGCCTCGCGCGGGTAGAGCGGGCGCGCCAGCTCGGCACGCGTGGCACGCGTAATGCCGCCCGCGGCGTACTCGCGACCAGCGCGCTCGACCACCTCGAGGTAGGCATCGGTGCGCGCGGAGAGCTCGGGGATGGAGAAGAGCTCGCCCTGGCCGCAGAAGATGGCGTCCCAGGCGCCGCGTCCCGGCCAGTGGTCAAGGGCGCGCTCCACTGCGTCATAGTTCTTCTCGGCAGTATAGAAACCGCAGGTAGAGATTGCGACGAAGCGCGTGCTCGCCATCTCGGGGTAGCGAAGGGGATGGGCGCCGCTGCCGGTGGCGGCCGCGTCATCGGTCATGAACGGCAGGTTCATGGGCAGCTGGCGATCGATCATGGTCTTGAGCGGCCCGGGCAGGTTGAAGTAGTACAGCGGGAAGCTCAGCACCACGAGGTCCGCCTCGCGCTCGCGCTCGATGACGCGGGCCATGTCGTCGTGGATGCAGCAGGTGCCGGGCGTGGCCTTCCAGCAGGCAAAGCACCCGCGGCACGGCTTGATGTCGAGCGAGCACAGGTCGAGGCGCTCGACCTCGGCCTCGCCAAGCCCGCGCACGAACGCGTCCGCGAGCCTGAGTGAGTTGCTCCGCCCGACCTTGGGACTTGCGTTGATCAGCAGGACCTTCATCTGGCGCCCCTCCATCAGAGAACGGATGGTAGCTTCCAGTATCTCACGGCAACGCGTGCGGGGCGCGGTGGCGCGCTACTCGCCCACGACGCTCACGAGCCACTCCCTGCCCTCGACGCCTCGCATGAGCGCGTCGCTCGCAGCCAGCTTCGTGACGCCAGGGGCCATCTGCAGCGATACGGTGCACTGCACGCCATAGGCATCCGAGCCCGTGAAGAACACGCGACCCGGCGCACCCTCGCGCAACAGCCCCTCCATCTTGCCCATAACGCCGAGGATGTCTGCCTCCACAACCGAGAGGTCCGCGTTGTGAGAAACCGCGAGCAAGACGGGGCAATAGCCCTCGCTGCCAGGCGTGAGCTTCGTGAGCGCCGTCTTGTTGAGCACCGAGTTGGGAATGATCTGCTCATCACCCAGGCGGTTGCGCACGGTGGTGGCACGCCAGGTGACGTCGACGACCTCGCCCATGAAGCCACCAACATCGACAAGGTCTCCGGGCTTCACCACGCGCCCCACCATGAGGCTGAGGCCCCCAATGAGGTTGGAGATCGTGTCCTGAAGACCCAGCGACAGGGCCAGGGACGTAATGCCCAGGGCCGTAACGAACGCCGTGGGGGCGATGCCAAAGACTGGCTGCATCACGGCGAGGATTGCGAACGCCCACACCACGCCGCGCGCAATGTTGACGAAGATGCTCGCGCTGGGCACCTCGGTAGCGTCGAGCGCCTTGCCCACCGCCCGGCTCACGACACGCGAGATGCCCGCCGCGACGGCAACGGCCACGGCGAGCAGGACGACGCGGCGTAGGAGTTCGCCGGTGGTCAGGCCAAAGATGACCGCCTCCATGGCGCTACCCCTCGACCTTCACGATGGGCGCGAAGCCCTTCATGAGCTTCTTGACCTTGCCCGTGCGCGTGAAGCGCACCTCGATGACGTCACCGGTGGCGGAGAGCACCACGCCCGGGCCAAACGTCTTATGCGAGACGTGGTCGCCGGCAGCAAAGCCCTCGCTCGCCTTGGCGGCGTCGCGACGGATGCCGTGCGCCGGGTTGGAGGCAAACTCGTCCGCTGCGGCGGCAGCGGAGCGCGGGCGGCCCGAACCAAACGAGGCCGGCTCGGACGGAGCGGAGCCAAACGTGCGGGGGCCGCCGACGCCGCGACCCAGCGCAGACAGCGGCAGGCCCGAGCCCGTGGGCACGCCTGTGCCGCGCGAGGGGGCAGGCGAGCCAGACCTGAACGACACGCCGCCCCTGGCCTGGGCGTTTCCGCCCGCGGAGCGCGTGGCCGAGCCAAACACGGCACCGCCGTAGGTGGCCGTGCCGCTGCCGTAGGTGCCGCGGCGGTCGCCGCGCTTCTCCCAGCCCACGCCCGAGAAGCCCTCGGAGCCCACACCCACGAGCTGGATGTCTGCCTCGGGGATCTCGCGCAGGAAGCGACTGGGCGGGTTGGCCGTCGTGGAGCCGTAGGTGCGGCGCGTCGCGGCGTAGGTGAGGAACAGCTCGCGCTCGGCGCGCGTGATGGCAACGTAGGCGAGGCGGCGCTCCTCCTCGATGCCCGCGGGGTCGTCCTCATGGCCGGCGTGGGGGAAGATCCCCTCCTCCATGCCCGCGACGAACACCACGGGGAATTCCAGGCCCTTGGCCGAGTGCACGGTCATCATTGTGACGGCGCTGGTGGAGCCCGCGAGCGCGTCGAGGTCGCTGCGAAGCGCCAGCCACTCCATGAAGGCGGGCAGCTTCTCGGCCGCGACCGTCACGTTGGGGTCGACCGGCTGGGCGGGGGTCACGGCGCCGCCGGCCAGGCCCGGCGCGGCGTCGAGGGCGCCCGCCTCGCGCAGCTGCGCCAGGCTCTCGAGCGTCTCGGCGACGTCGTCGTGCGTCTCGTCGAACTCCTGGGCCACGCCCAGGAACTCGCGGATGTTCTCGACGCGACCGTCGGCCTCGACGGTGTGCTCGGCCTCGAGCGCCGCGATGAGCCCCGCGTCGTCGATGATCGACTCGACCACGCGCGCGAGCTCGCCGCTCTTGACGCGGGCGCGCTCGATGACGCTCGTGAACTGGCCCAGCGCCGTGCGAACCTTGGCCGTGAGCAGGCCCTCCTCGGCCACGCAGGCCTGGCAAGCGGCCAGGAACGGCATGCCGTGCGTGAGCGCGTAGCTCTGGATCTTCGCGACGCTCGTGGAGCCAATGCCGCGGCGCGGCGTGTTGACCACGCGCTGGGCGCTCACGTCGTCGGACGGGTTCACCACGAGCTTGAGGTAGGCCATGACGTCGCGGATCTCGGCGCGGTCGAAGAAGCGCGTGCCACCCACGATCTTGTAGGGAACGCCCGCGCGTAGCAGCATGTCCTCGAGGATGCGGCTCTGCGCGTTGGTGCGGTAGAAGACGGCCATGTCGTCATACGAGGTGCCGGCGTCGTGGGTCTTCTCGATCTGGGCGCCAATCCAGCGGCCCTCGTCGCGCTCGTCGCTTGCCTGGTAGGCCTGGACGAGCTCGCCGTCGCCGCGGCTCGTGTAGAGGCGCTTGGCCTTGCGGCGCGAGTTATGCGCCACCACGGCGTTCGCGGCGTTGAGGATGTGGCCGGTCGAGCGGTAGTTCTCCTCGAGCTTCACGACCTTGGCGTCGGGATAGTCCTTCTCGAAGTCGAGGATGTTCTGGATGTCGGCGCCACGCCAGGAGTAGATCGACTGGTCGTCATCGCCCACGACCATGAGGTTGCGCTCGCGGGCGGCCAGCATGTTGGTGATCTCGTACTGAACGTGGTTGGTGTCCTGGTACTCGTCGACGCTGATCTGCACGAAGCGGTCCTGGTACTTGGCCAGCACGTCCGGGTGGTCGCGCAGCAGCCTGTGCGCGTTGATGAGCAGGTCGTCGAAGTCCATGGCGTTGGCGCGCTCGAGACGAACCTGCAGCTCGCGGTAGACGCGCGCGGCAGCCTGCAGGGGTGGCGTGTTGGCCATACCCTCGAACTCGTCGGGCAGCACGAGGGCGTTCTTGGCGCTCGAGATGCGTGAGCGTATGCCGTTGATGGGGAACTGCTTTGGCTCGATGCCCAGGTCGCTCATGATCTGCTTGACGAGACGCTTGGAGTCATCGTCGTCATAGATGGTGAAGTTGGGGCGAAAGCCCAGCTTGTCTGCATCGTCGCGCAGGATGCGCACACACATGGCGTGGAAGGTGCACACCCACATGCCGCGGGTGCCGCCCGGAAGCAGCGCCCCCAGGCGCTCGCGCATCTCGGCGGCCGCCTTGTTGGTGAAGGTGATGGCCAGGATCTGCCAGGGGCGCACGCCCTCGTCGGCGATCATGTGGGCGATGCGGTAGGTGAGCACGCGCGTCTTGCCCGAACCGGCGCCGGCGAGCACGAGCAGGGGGCCGTGGGTGCACTCGGCCGCCTCGCGCTGGGCGGGGTTGAGGCCGGAGAGGTCGATCGTGGCGACCGGCGGCACGTAGCGCGGGCGCGACGCGGCGACAGCGGGCGCGGCGGCAGCAGCGCTGGCGTCACCGGTGGCAAAGAGCGGCAACGTGAGGTCCTGCGCGGTCATCTTCCTTGGCGTTGGCTGCGTCATGCGAACTCCCCATCTTGGAACGGAAAAGGCCAGTGGCCCCTTGGGTCACTGGCTAGTGTAATGGTCTATCGGGACAATAAAGTCGAACGCGTGTGCGGTTTCCCGCAGGCCCACCCGTGGGTCGCGCGACCTGCGGCAACGGGCTGGGCGCGGCAGCCACGCGGCCCGCACCCCTCTCGGGCGCCCCTCCCTAGGCCCGGCCCAGGGCCGGCGCAACCAGCAGGAAGTAGGCGAGCACCACGACGCCCAGCACGATGCGGTACCAGCCAAAGGCCTTGAAGTCGTGCCTGCGCACGAAGCCCGTGAGCCAGCGAATCGCCGCGAGTGACACCACGAAGGCCACGACCAGGCCCACGATCATGATGCCCCACTCGTTGGCGCCCATCGCCACGCCCTTGAGCATGAACTTCACGACCTTGAGCAGGCTCGCGCCGAACATCACCGGAATGGCGAGGAAGAACGTGAACTCGGCCGCCACCGCGCGGGTGCAGCCCAGAAGCAGGCCGCCGATGATCGTGGAGCCCGAGCGCGACGTGCCCGGCACGAGCGACAGCACCTGGAAGGCGCCTATGCCCAGCGCAGTCTTGTACGTGATCTGGTCGATGTTCGTGATGGTGCCAAAGTCGCTGCCCTGCTCGGCGGCGTCAGCAGCGACGCTGGCCGCGAAGTGGGCGCCGCGCGGCCTGTCGAGGGCAAGCTCGGAGCGGCGGCGTGCGCGCCAGTTCTCGATCACGATGAACGCGATGCCGTAGACGATGAGCGCCGCGGCCACCACGTAAGAGTTGTAGAAGTGCTCGTCCATGAAGTCGCTCAGGGGCACGCCCACCACCGCGGCGGGGATGCAGCCCACCACGATCTTGCCCCACAGGCTCCAGGTGGAGCGCCTGCCCTCGCGGCCCTTGCTCGGGCTAAAAGGGTTGAGCTGGCGGAAGTAGAGCACGCACACGGACAGGATGGCGCCCAGCTGGATGACCACGAGGAACATGTTCCAGAATTCCTCGGACACGTCGAGCTTCACGAACTCGTCGACCAAAATCATGTGACCGGTCGAGGAGATGGGCAGCCACTCCGTGATGCCCTCGACTAAGCCGAGGAACGCACTCTTGATGAGGTCGAGGATGTTCATGCGGGCCTTTCTCGTGCGGGGCCAGGCGGCCGTGTCTTGCAGCAATCCATTATGCCGCGGGCGCGCGGGGCGGGGCCCTAAACGTTTCATTAACACAGGGATGGCATGGCAGATGGCCCGTCCTTCTCGCCCACTTCGCCCCGCCCAACCGCCCACCGACACATTCCGCCGCAGGCGATATGGCGCGTCAGAAGAATGGAGGGACGGGTATACCCCACGTGAGGAGCCCGGGGCCAACCGAACCCGAGAGGCGCCAAGCGACGATCAAAGGGGTCAACATGGCAACGCTCAACGATCTTGGCTACAAGAAGGTCTTCGTCTCCCTCGATGGCACCGAGCAGCAGGACAAGGTGCTCGAGCGCGCCATCGTCGTGGCGGCGAACAACAACGCCGAGCTCACGATTGGTCACGTCATCGACTCGACGGTCCTCGAGACCACCGGCTCCTACCCCACCGACCTCATCCCCGGCCTCGACCGCGCCTTCCGCGACTCGATCGCAGACCAGCTCAACGAGGCGCTAGCGAACGACAAGATTCCCAAGGTCGAGGTCATGGTCAAGACCGGCCGCATCCGCGAGACGCTCAAGGACGAGATGCTCGACGTCGTGAAGCCCGACCTCGTGCTGTGCGGCGCGCGCGGCCTGTCGAGCATCAAGTACGCGCTGCTTGGCTCCATCTCCACGTTCCTGCTGCGCAACGCGCCCTGTGACATCCTCGTCGTGAAGTAGCGAGGGCTCGCAGGCAACCTTGGCGGGCGTCGTCCACGTGGCGGCGCCCGCCCTTTTTGTGTGAAGGCGCCCGACCGCCACTAAAATGTATGGGATATGTCTGCACGGGCGAGGCTTGCCCGGCGGGCATGCGAGGCCCCCGGCCTCGGGAAAGATGGGGTCGTGCCCACGCGCGGTCCTTGGAAGAGCGCAAGGACCGACATGACGAAGAACGGCAGCAGACGACCGAGCGTGCGCACCACCGCCGTGGCACTGGCCGCGACCCTGCTGTGCACGTGCACCCTCCTGCCCCGTCCGGCAATCGCCACCATGGCCGACGACCTCCAGGCAAAGATCGACACCGCCACGCAGGCGTACAACGAGGCCACGGCCACCGTCAACGACCTGCAGACCAAGATCGACGAGTCCCAGGCAAAGATCGACGAGGTTACGGCCGCGCTTCCCGCCCAGCGCGAGCGCGCCGAGAAGTCGCTGAGCTCGCTGTACAAGATGCAGCAGGGCACGCCCGGCCTCGTGAGCATGCTGCTCTCGGCCGACGACTTCGCCGACTTCCTCACCACCTACCAGTACCTCAATGCGGTGCAGCGCTCGAACAGCGAGGCGCTCACCGAGCTCAACCAGATGGAGGGCGAGCTCAAGGCCGCCCAGCAGACGCTCCAGACCTCGCAGCAGCAGGCCAGCGAGAAGAAGCAGCAGGCGCAGGACTCGCTCGAGGAGGCGCAGGCCGCCCTCGACGAACTCAACGCGCAGGCGGCCGCCCAGGCCGCTGCCGAGGCCGCGAAGGCCCAGGCCCAGAGCGACGCCGCCAGCCAGCCCGCCAGCACCGATGCCGCCAACACGCCCCAGACCTCGCAGGCCCCCGCGGCCTCCACGCCCAGCAACCCCAGCGCCACCGACGGCTCCGAGGTCAAGAGCGACGGCGAGTGGATGATCGGCATGGCCTCGGCCTACTCGGTTGCCGACAACACCGGCGGCAACGCCACCGCCTCAGGCGATGAGCTCAGCGACGACTCGATGTCCGTCGCCGTGCCGCTCTCGCAGCGCTACCTGCTGGGACGCACCGTTCAGATTCGCTACGGCGGCAAGACGATCACGGCCGTCGTGAACGACGTGGGCGGGTTTGCCGCCTACGGCCGCGTGCTCGACCTGGCGGGCGGCTGTTGGAAGGCCTTTGGCTGCTCGAGCCCCTACGAGTGGGGCGTCCGCGCGGTCCAGTACCGCTTCCTGTAGGGCAAACAAGCAAGAACCTCGATGGGGGCGACGTGCAAAACAGGCGCGTCGCCCCCATCTTTGCAGCAGATTGCCGTCCATCAAGGCTGTCCCTTATAAAAAAGAGCGCCAATTAGGTAACCTATCTGTTGTTTTACAAATTGGTGTACCAAATCGGCAAACAGCAACTGGGGTTATACCGGCTACGCAGCACTCCTACTCCCACGCTCGCCGTTAGGTTACCTAATTGGTGCAATTATTTGGCCGCAGGCCATCTCACGCCGCAACGACAGCGCTCGGAGCCTAATCAGAGACCACCGCGAGCACGCCACGCCACCGCGCGCCTACGCCGTGAGGTACACCATCACGATGATCATGACAAAGCCAGCGAGGTCGGTGGGGGCAAACATCGTCCCCAGCCACAGCACGGAGAACACCGTGGCCGCAATGGGCTCCGAGGTTCCCAGCATGCTCGCTCTCAGCGGCCCCAGGTCCTTGACGCCCTGCATGTAGAGGGCGTAGGCCAGGAAGGTCCCCACCACCACGATCGCCACAACGCCCGCGACGCCCGCGGCGTCAAAGGTCGGCGCGCTCTCCCAGGGCCTCGTCGCGAGCATCAGCACCGTGCCGGAGGCGAGCATCGTCACCGCATTGACCACGGGGCTCCCCCATCGTTTGAGCAGGCCCTCGGGCACCGCGCTGTAAAGCGCGTAGGTGAAGCAGGTCGCGATGCCCCACAAAAGGCCATCGAGCGGCATCGACAGGTGAGACGGGTCGCCACCGGTGGCGATTAGGAACGTGCCGCCCAGCGCCAGCGCAAGGCCCGCGAGCTCGCGTCTCCTGGGCGAGCGCCTGGCGCGCACGCACGCATAGACCATGAGCACCACGAGGGCGAGCGTCTGCAGCACCGTGGCCGTGGCCGAGTTGGTGAGCTTCACCGCCACGTTGTAGCAGACCGAGTTGAGCATCATGCAGGCCGCCGTGGCCACGAGCATGGCGAGTCCGCGCCACCCGCCGCCGCGCGCGGCAACGAGCCCGCGCAGGCTCTCGCGGTCGCGCGGGAAGGCGCAGGCAAGCGCCAGGAACAGCCACCCGGCAAAGAACTGGCGCACGGCCACGATCCACACGGGGTCAAGGCCGTAGCCGTCCATCAGGAACTTGGCGCACGTGCCCGAGAAGCCCCAGAAGGTGCCGCCAATCAGCGTCAGCACCACGCCGCGCGTCGTCTTGCTCGAGTCGCTCATCGTCCGTCCATTCACCCAGGGCACGTCAGCCCGCGCGCGACACCCGCCCCCGCCGCGAGCCAGCGCACGGCAAACGACGTCCCGAGCGCGTGCTACAGTCTCATGTCAAACCACCAAGAAAGGTAGCACCATGAGCCAAGACTTCGCCACCCCCAACCCACAGCTCACGCCCGGCTCGCGCCACGCGGGCTTCACCGTCGAGCGCGCCGAGCAGCTACCCGAGATCTCTGGCTGCGCCTACGTGCTGCGCCACGACGCCACGCGCGCCCGCGTGATGTGGCTCGCCTGCGCCGACGACAACAAGGCCTTCTCGATCGCCTTCAAGACGCCGCCCGCCAACGACACGGGCGTCTTCCACATCCTCGAGCACTCGGTGCTGTGCGGCTCCGACCGCTTCCCGGTCAAGGAGCCGTTCGTCCACCTGCTCAAGAGCTCCATGCAGACGTTCCTCAACGCCCTCACGTTCCCGGACAAGACCATGTACCCGGTCTCCTCCACCAACGACCGCGACCTCGAGAACCTCATGGACATCTACCTCGACGCGGTGCTGCATCCCGCCATCTACCAGCGCCGTCGCATCTTCGAGCAGGAGGGCTGGCACTACGAGCTCGCCGGCACCGATGCCGGGCAGGCCGCCGATGCCGCCAGCACCCAAGATGCCGAGAGGGGCGGCGAGCTCATCCTCAACGGCGTCGTCTACAACGAGATGAAGGGTGCGCTGTCGAGCCCCGAGGAGATTCTCATCTGCGGCATGATGCGCGCGCTGTTTGGCGAGACCCCCTACGGCTGGGTCTCGGGCGGCGACCCCAAGGCCATCCCCTCCCTCACCTACGAGGAGTTCCTCGACACCCACGCGCGCCACTACCAGCTCGCGAACTCCTATACCGTCCTCTACGGCAACCTCGACATCGAGGAGAAGCTCGCCTTCCTGGGCAAGCGCTTCGACGCCGCCCGCCCGGCCGCTGGCTCCCCCAACGAGCTGCCCCTGTGCGAGGCGCGCGAGGGCGGTCTCGTGCGCATGCCCATGGACACCACGCCCGACAACGCCTGCGTGGGCGTGGCATACGTGTTTGCCACGGCGGGCCAGCGCGAGCGCGTGCTCGCGGCAGACGTGCTGGTAGATGCCCTCGTGGGCTCCAACGAGGCCCCGCTCAAGCGCGCCATCCTCGACGCCGACCTCGGCAGCGACGTGCAGGGCTACCTCTACGACGGCATCCTGCAGCCCTGCCTCATCTTCGAGCTCCAGGGGGCAAAGCCCGGCGTGGCCGAGCAGTTCGAGCAGCTCGTCGAGCAGACGTGCGCCAAGCTCGTGGAAGACGGCCTTGGGGCCGACAACCTCGAGGCGTCGCTCGCCCAGGCCGAGTTCAACCTGCGCGAGGGCGACTTTGGCTACCCCGACGGCGTGGGCCTGGCCATCCAGGCCATGAACGGCTGGCTCTACAGCGACGACGACGCCACGAGCTACCTGCGCTACGAGGACGCCCTGTCCCAGATCCGCGCCGACCTTGGGGACGGCTACTTCGAGCGCCTGCTCGACGAGGCCGTCTGCCACAACGCCCACCGCTGCTGCGTGGAGGTCGTGCCCACCCCGAGCGAGGGTGCCACCGAGGAGGCCCAGCGCCTGGCAAAGGTCCGCGAGGGCCTGAGCGAAGACGACCTCGCCGCCATTGCCCGCGAGGCCGCCGAGCTCCACGCCGAGCAGGCCGCGCCCGACACGCCCGAGGCGCTCTCGACGCTGCCGCACCTCTCGCTCTCAGACATCGGCGAGGCCGCGGCAGACCCCAAGACGGTGCAGGCAGACGCGCCCGTCCCCTGCTACCACCACCTCATCGACACGCGTCGCATCGACTACGCCTACTGGTACTTCGACCTTGACCACGTCTCCTATGACGAGCTGCCCTACGTGAGCGTGCTCGCGAACCTCCTCGGCAAGCTCGACACCGCGCGCCACAGCGCCTACGAGCTCGACACCATCTGCGAGGCCAAGCTGGGCGGCCTGTCGTTCTTCTCGGAGGTCTACTCCACCGACGGCGACCCGCTGAGCGCCCGCCCCAAGTTCGTCGTGGGAGCAAGCTCGCTTTCCGAGAACGCCCGCTGGCTCGCCGAGCTCCCGCGCGAGATCTGGGCCGAGACGAACCTCGCCGACACGCGACGCATCCGCGACATCCTCGAGCAGCGCCGCGTGGGCATGGAGCAGGCCTTCGTCGACTCGGGCCACGCCGCCGCGCTCGCCCGCGTGGGCGCGCAGTTCCGCGCCTCCGCCGAGGTGTCCGACATGCTGGGCGGCGTTGGCTTCTACCGCTTCCTGCGCGATCTTCTCGACCACTTCGACGAGCGCGCTGACGCGCTCGTGGCCAAGCTCGATGACCTGCGCCGCCGCATCTTCTCGGCGAACAACTGCGAGATGAGCTTCACGGGACCCGAGGCAGATCTCGCCGCCTACTGGGACAACGCATCCAACCTGGGGCTCTTTGCCGCCGCGGCGGATGCGCCCCGACTCGTTGTGCCCATGCCGCAGGTGCGCTCCGAGGCCTTCATCGTGCCCGCCAACGTCTGCTTCGTGGGCGAGGGCATGGACGGCCTGAGCGTGGGCACCGAGCTCAGCGGCGCGTGGCGCGTGGCCTCGCAGGCGCTGTCCTACGACTACCTGTGGAACGAGGTCCGCGTGCTGGGCGGCGCCTACGGCTGCGGCTTCCGTTGCACGGCCGACTCGCTGCTGCAGTTCTACTCCTACCGCGACCCGGCGGTCGACCCCACGGCGGGCCGCTTCGAGCGCGCGAGCGAGTGGCTTGCCAGCTGGGATCCCACGCCCGCCGAGCTCACGGGCTTCATCGTGGCCGGCGTCGCGGGCATGGACGCGCCCGTGAAGCCGCGCTCGCTGGGCCGCAGGCTCGACGCCGCGCGCCTCTCGGGCCGCGACGGCAGCTGGCGCGCCAAGATCCGCTCCCAGATGCTCGCGACCACGGTCGAGGACGTGCGCGCCCTGGCCGAGCCCCTCTCCAAGCTCGAGGGCGCCCACGGCATGTGCGTCTTTGGCGGCCGCACCCAAATCGAGGCCAGCGGCCTTGACCTCGACGTCTGCGAGCTCTTCGAGCGCTAGGCCAAGCCGCGAGCACCGGCCCGCCTCAGACTGCAGAATCCTAGGAAAATGCCGTTATGGTTATCCGTTAAATGCAGTTTAGCGCACATTCCTAGGATTCTGTGGAAGCGTGCGGCTGCCCCATGGGGAAGCGTGGCCCCACCCATGTGGAAGCATGCCCGCGCCAGGGACGGCTCCGCGCCCGCCCCCTCCCAACCGTATCGTGTTTCGTAGCCAACCAGCCCGCCTTCTCCGCCCCGAGAGGGCGGGCTGTATTATGTAAGGCCACAAATTCGAACGGCGGGCGCTATCATGTATCGCTGCAAATCAAGGGAGAGGGGCGGCAACGTGAACGGAAGCGGCTTTACGACCAACGTAATCGTTGACCGGTTTGGTTCGCTCATCGAGGGACAGTACGGAACCAATCCGCAGCGGGCGGCAAACCTGCTGCTCACGGGCTTCAGGGCCAAGCGCTTCCAGACGCGCCACCTCCCCGAGCGCGCGCAGCTCTCGGGCGCACGCGTCGGCGCCCGCGTGGCGCTCGAGAGCGTTACGAACGCCCTCGAGCATCCCGGCGAGACAGTCCTCACGAGCATCTTCCTGCCCACAGAGATCTTCCACGCCATGGGGCTGCGACCGCTCGTGGCCGAGGCCCTCGCGGACTTCATCTGCGCCGCCCATGCCGAGAACGGCCTGGTCGAGGAGGCCGAGCAGCGCGGCGTGCCCGAGACGTACTGCTCGTTCCACAAGGTCCTGCTGGGAGCCGCGGCCACCAAGGTGCTCGCCGCTCCCCGCCTGATCGCCAATTGCTCGGTGGCCTGCGACGCCAACAACACCACCTTCCGCTGGCTGGGCCAGGAGCTTGGCAGCCCGCACGTCTACGTCGACGTCCCCTACTCCTATGACGAGGACGCCTGCGCCTACGTGGCCGACCAGCTGCGCGAACTCACCGCCACCTGCGAGCAGACCTTTGGCCGCACCCTCGACGAGGACCAGCTGCGCGAGCGCGTGGCTCGCAGCCAGGTCACGCTCGACGCCATGGTGCGCACGCTGCCGCGCCGCCGCGGGCACTACCTCGCAAACGACATGGGCCTCGAGATGCAGACGGCGCTTGCACTGCACCCCTCGCTGGGCGAGCGCGACGTCGAGCGGATGGCCACGCGCATGCTCGACGACCTCGCGCACGCCCGCCGCTTCGAGGGGAGCTCGCTCGTCTGGGGCCACCTCGCGCCGTTCTTCTCGCCCGGGCTGCAGGCCATGATCGACACCAACCCGCACGCCCAGATTGTGGCGTCGGACATGAGCTTTGACCAGGCGAGCCTGGCGCGCCTCATGCGCGAGGGCAAGGGTGGCACCTGGCACTACGACGCCACGCGCCCCGCCTGGGACCACGACGCGAGCGACCCCTGGCTCGCGATGGCCGAGCGCCTCATCAAGAACACGTTCAACGGCCCTGCCACCCGCCGCATCGAGCGGCTGCGCACGCTGGCCGAGGTCACGGACGCAGACGGCGTCGTGCTGTTCTGCCACTGGGGCTGCAAGGAGACGATGGGCGCCTCGCAGCTGGCGAAGCGCGAGCTCGAGACGGCGGGCATTCCCACGCTCACGCTCGACGGCGACGGCTGCCACCGCTCCAACAACCCCGAGGGTCAGAGCGCAACGAGGATGGGCGCGTTTCTCGAGATGCTCGAGGCGCGCCGCGGGGAGGTGGCCTAGATGGCAGACGAGTTCGAGAGGGACGGCGCGGCGACGATGGGCCGCGGGCAGGCCGCCACTGCCGGCAACGACAATAACGTGGCGGGCGCAACGGGCACCGGCGCCGCAACAACCGCACCCAGCGTCGCGGCAGGCGCCGACACTGCGGCGGTTGCCGCCAATGACACCGAGGCAGGCGCCGACGACCTCACCGTCCACTACCCCTGCAAGTACGTGCCAGCCGAGCTGCTCGCCGGCTTTGGCGCGGGCTGCTGGCCCTGCACCTTCGAGGCCGAGAGCTTCGAGGTGGCCGAGGAGCTCGCCCACCCCAACCTGTGCGGCTACGGAAAGTCGCTTCTGGCCTACGCACACCAGCCCGAGGTCCACGCGATGGTGCTCACGAGCTGCTGCGACGTCATGCGCCGCACCTACGATATCCTCAAGCACGAGGGATACCTCGACTTTTTGTGGCTCGTCGACCTGCCGCATCTGCGCGGGCCTCGCGAGGTCGCCCGCTTCCGCGCGCAGCTGCGCGCTCTCGCCGACGCCTTCGCCACCTGGAGCGGCCGCGAGTTCGACATCGCCCGGGCCTGCGCGAGCTTTGACGCGCCCGTGCCCCGCACCGACGAGCGCGTGACCCTCCTGGGCGCCCATGCGCCGCTGTCGCTCATCGACACCTGCCGCGACGAGCTGTCGCTCCACGTCGAGAACGGCACCTGCACCGGATTCAGGCAGGTGGCGAGCCCACCGCCCTCGCTCGTGCGCGCGCCGGCGCCCGCCTGCCACGGCTGCGCGGACGCAGGCGATGCCACGGGCGACGCGACCGCACGCGACGCCGCCCCCGCCGCACCTCGCGACGACCTCGGCGCCTTTCTCGACTGGTACGCGGACGCCTTGCTCAATCAGCTGCCGTGTATGCGCATGGCAGACGCGGCCGAGAGGTCCGCGCTCGTGGGCGCGCCGGGCCAGCAAGGCGTCATCTACCACACCATGAAGTTCTGCGACTACTACGGCTTCGAGTACCTCGAGGCCACACGGGCAAGCGAGGTTCCCATGCTCAAGATCGAGACCGACGGCACGCGCCAGAGCGCGGGCCAGCTGCGCACGAGGCTCAAGGCGTTCGACGAGACGCTCCACGACGTGGCCGAGACGGGCGCCACGGGCGTGACGGTGCCCGCCAACGGCCCTATCTACGTGCTGGGCATCGACTCGGGCTCCACCTCGACCGACGCCGTGGTGGCGGACGGCGACGGCCAGATAGTGGCGAGCGTCATCGTGCCCACGGGCGCCAAGGCCTCCGCGGGCGCACGCCGCGCCATCGACGAGGTGCTCAAGCAGGCGGGCCTCTCCAACGACGACCTCACCCTGCGCGTCGCCACCGGCTACGGCCGCGACAACATCGAGGGCATGGACTGCGCCATCACCGAGATCACCTGCCACGCCCGCGGCGCGCACCACCTCATGCCCGAGGCCCACACCGTCATCGACATCGGCGGCCAGGACTCCAAGGTCATCCACCTCGACGAGGCGGGCGGCGTCGCCAACTTCGTGATGAACGACAAGTGCGCGGCCGGCACCGGGCGCTTCCTCGAGGCCACGGCCCGTGCCATGGAGCTTACGCTCGACGAGTTCTGCCGCGTGGGCCTCGAGTGGAAGCACGACGTCAAGATCTCGAGCATGTGCACGGTCTTTGCCGAGAGCGAGGTCATCACCCTCGTGGCCGACGACACGCCCGTGGCCGACATCGTGCACGGCCTCGACATGAGCGTGGCAACCAAGACGGCCGCACTCGCGAGGCGCGTCAAGGCCGAGCCCGCCTACCTCATGACCGGCGGCGTGGCCCAAAACGAGGGCGTCGTGCGCGCGCTCGAGGACGTGCTCGGGGCGCCCGTGGCAACAAACCCCAGCTCGCAGCTGTGCGGAGCCATTGGTGCCGCGCTTCTCGGCCTAGAGTCCCTGCAGCAGTAGGGCAGCAGGCGGGGCTTTGCGTCAGCAAGCAAAGGCGGGGCGACAACCACATCGGCTGCCGCCCCGCCATCATTTTCCACTTGGGACAGTTAAACCCGGAGCTATTTCGCCCCGCTTTTCCTGCGGTTTGGGACGATAAGGCTCCGGGCTATCCTGTCCCAAGTTGCTAGACGAGCGCCTGCTCCAGCGAGAGCTTGGGCACGTGGTGGACGCTCGCGCCGTCGCGCCAGTAGGTGGTGGTCCCGTCGGGCGAGGCCTCGAGCGGCTCGAGCACCACCTCCTCGGCCGGACGGCCCAGGGCCACCACCATGAGGGGCGCCACGTCGGCGGCCTCGAGGCCCAGCGCCTCGCTCACCTTCTGCTTGTTGAACGCGTGAAGCATGCAACCACCATAGCCCGCCTGGCGCGCGGCGAGCATGACCGTCTGGGCGGCGATGCCCTCGTCGACCGCCGTGGTGGCGCCGTGGCCCGCATCGCAGATCACGATATAGCCGGTGGGGCGCTCGCCCTGCGCGGGGCCATCCCAGTCCCTGAGGGCGCCCGCCCACGCAAGCTGGGCAAACACGGCGTCGCGCTCGGAGGCTGCGCTCACGATGCGATAGCGCAGCGGCAGGCGGTTGGCGCCGCTCGCCACCACGCGCGCGAGGTCCACTAGCTCGATCATGAGGGCCTCGGGAATGGGGTCGCCCTCATCGAAGCGGCGAAAGGTGCGGCACCCCCTCACCACGCGGGCAAAGTCGCCCAGGTCAAAGTCCCTCTCGGCACGACGTGCCAGCTCCTCGAACTCGCTCATGAAAGCCTCCTTACCCGCGGACGCGCCGCGCTAGTCGATCAGTCCAAAGTGACGCAGGGCGTTTGCGATGCCATCGTCCTCGATGTTGTCGGTGACGTAGTCGGCGGCCGCCTTGGCCTCGTTGGTGCCGTTGCCCATAGCCACGCCCACCGTGCAGTACTGGAGCATCGTGGCATCGTTGCCGCCGTCGCCAAAGGCGATGGCCTCGTCGCCCTCCAAGCAAAAGTGCTCCATCGTGGCGCGCACACCCGCAGGCTTGCTGCTGGTGGCGGGCACCACGTCGCAGAACAGGTCGCACCAGCGGGCCACGATGCAGTCGCTCATGATCTGCTCGACCCGACCCTGCTCCGCGGGCGGCACAAAGACGCAGAACTGGTAGATGCCCTCATCGAGCGACAAGAGTGGGTCGCGGATGGGATAGGTGCTGGCCACCATGCGCTCGAGCTCGTGGATGCGCTCGGAATCGCAGCTGGCCCAGGAGTTCTCGCGCGTGAGGACAATGGCGTCGAACGCACCGGCCTCTATCTGCTCGACCAGACGCTCGCAGGGGTCACAGTCAATGCGCACGTCAAAGTAGGTGCCCTCGGCGTCGTAGCACAGCGACCCCGTCATGGTGACGTAGGCGTCGAAGCCACCCTCGAAGCCCGGAAAGCCCTCGGCGATGCAGGGCGGCAGCTGAATGGGCGGACGGCCCGTGCACAGCACGCACTTAACGCCACGGCGGCGCAGCTCGGCAAGCGCCGCCTTGGTCGATGGCGGAATGAGGTGGTTGGTCGACTTGCTCAGCAGCGTGCCGTCGACGTCAAAGAATGCGGCCTTGATCACGCTTGTCCCCTCTCGCGGCTCTTCGTGACCTAGGTTAGCAGCCCGCAACAGGCCCGAGCGGGGTCGGACGGACCGTCAGAGGGCTTCCGCATCAAAAAACATCGTCAAGTCGGTATCCTCATTGGTCCCCTGCAATGCATGCGGCCTCAAGCGCCAACAAAACCGCAGGTCGCGAGCTGCCAATCAAGCGGTCTACTCGGCAAGTTCCGAATAGGGTACCTACTTGATGACATTTTTTCTAAGGGACAGCCCAACCGGCAAGTCGCACCCCCAAGAATGGGCACAAAAAATGCCCCGAAGCCGCCAATGGGCTTCGGGGCACGCCAGGCAGGGGACCGGCCAGCAAGATGAGGCCGCCGATGTCACCGTGCTACGCCACCGCACGGCATCCAAGCCGCAACGGCCACCGCTCTACGCCTGCGCAATATCACCGCGCTACGCCGTTGCAGAGCATCCGGTCCGCAACAGCCTCCGCGCTACGCCGCCGCGCGGCGTGCGCGCTTCGCAAGGCTGCAAGTGATGGCCACCAGCGCCAACGCCACGAGGGCAAACGCGCCGCCCACGAGGCCCACGCTCGCAAGCCCGGGGCCGCTCACCACGGCACCGCCCACGGCCGTGCCAAACGCGATGCCAATGTTGAACGCCATCGGCTCGAGCGAGCTCGCGAGCGTCAGCGCCTTGGGGTGGCTGCGCCTCGCGCACTCCATGAACGCCGAGATGCACGGCACCGAGGCCACGTACATGAGCAGCGCGACGCCCATCACCACGCCAAGGGCCGCAGGCATCGTGGAACCCAGCGCCCACAGGCCAAAGAGCAGGGCCGAGAGCAGGGCAAACGTCACAACGAGCGCCTTCATGCCAAAGCGCGCGTCAATCCAGCCGCTCAGCAGGTTCGAGAAGAAACACACCACGCCGTAGCACATGAGCGCGGCCGACGCCTCCATGGGGGCCAGTCCCAGCACCTGCTCGAGGTAGGGCGTCACGTAGCCGTAGAACACGTACACGCAGCCCACGCCAAACACGAAGATGAGGATGCCCGTGAGCACCTGCGGCTCGGCGAGCAGGCCCGCCTGGTCGCGCATCGTGGCGGGCTCGTCGGTGGCACCCTCGCGCGGCAGCAGCGCCAGCAGCAGCGCGCACGTCACCACCGCCAGCACGAACGTCGCCCACGGGGCCACGCACCAGTCGAGCAGCTCGGCGGCCATCTTGCCAGCGGAGGTCGAGATGACCATCGCCACCGAGAACGCCGCGTACACCACGGAGATGCCCATCGACATGCGGCTGGGGTCGAGCAGCTCAGGGATGAACGTCACGCCCACGGCCAGGAAGGCGCCCGACACCGCGCCGATCAGCACGCGCGAGACCAGCAGCACCGTGAACGTGGGGGCCAGCGCCTGCACGAGGTTGGCCGCGCAGAAGACCGCGGCATAGACAACCAGCAGCTGGAAGCGCCTGAAGCGCCCGGTCGCAATGGCCAGGACGGGCGTCATCACGGCATAGGTCAGCGCAAAGACGCTGATGAGCTCGCCCGCCTGGGCAAGCGTCACGCCAAACGAGTCGGCGATGTTCTGCTCGATGCCAATGACAACGAACTCCGAGCAGCCCAGGGAGAACCCAAGCAGCACGAGCAGCCCCACGCACACGAGGCGCAGGGGCTTCGACAGGTCGGCGGCGCTTCGGGAGGTCTTTCCGGCCACGACCTTCTCCTTCTCACGAAGGGGCCCGTGCACGGCGTCGCAGCCGCGCGCGGGCCCCGCAACTCTTGCTTGTCCCTACTCGGCGCGTGCAGGTGCGGCCAGCTCGTCTGCCAGGGCCTCGATCTGGGCGCGCGAGGCGTCGTCGAGCGCGCCGCGCACCGTCACGACGGTGTCGGCGACCTCGATGCCCTTCATCTGCTCGAGCTCGGCACGCATGACCTTGGCGGCCGTCGGCGCCCACGATCCGCTCTCGATGAGCGCCACGCGGCGGTTCTGGTAGGCGTGCTCGGCGAGCGTGTGGATGAACGTGCTCATGTGCGGGAAGATCGAGCCGGCGTAGGTGATGCTCGCGAGCACCAGGCGGTCATAGCGGAAGGCGTCCTCGACGGCCTTGGCCATGTCGTCGCGCGCAAGGTCAAACGTCGACACCGCGACGCCACGGCCCTTGAGCGCGTCGGCGAGCGCCAGGGCGGCCGCGCGGGTGTTGCCGTAGACCGACGAGTAGGCAATCGTCACGCCCTCGTCCTCGGGCTCGTAGCTCGACCAGGTGTTGTAGAGGCCCAGGTAGTAGCCCAGGTTCTCGTCGAGCACGGGACCGTGCAGTGGGCAGATGCGCTCGATGTCGAGCGCCGCGGCCTTCTTCAGCACGGCCTGCACGTTCTTGCCAAACTTGCCCACGATGCCAAAGTAGTAGCGACGGGCCTCGCACGCCCAGCCCTCGGGGTCCTCGACGTCGAGCGCGTCAAACTTGCCAAACGCGTCTGCCGAGAAGAGCGTCTTGTCGGCGGCGTCATACGAGAAGAGCACCTCGGGCCAATGCACGTTGGGGGCGCCCACGAAGGTGAGGCTGCGGTCGCCAAGCTCGAGCTCGAAGCCCTCCTTGGCCACGATCTTGCGGTCGGCGAAGTCGGTGCCAAAGTAGGCGACCACCATCTTGAAAGCGGCGGCGGAGGCCACGACCTGCGCGGCCGGGTAGCGCTCCATAAAGGCGGCGATGCCGGCGGAGTGGTCGGGCTCCATGTGGTGAACCACCAGGTAGTCGGGCGTGCGGCCCGCGAGCGCGGCCTCGACGTTGGCCAGCCACTCGTCAACGAAGTGGGCGTCGACCGTGTCGGTCACGGCCACCTTATCGCTGCCCAGGACCACGTAGGAGTTGTACGACATGCCGTTCTCGCGCACGTCGTATTGACCCTCGAACAGGTCGATGTCGTGGTCGTTCACGCCCACGTAGGCGATGCTGTCACAGATCTTCATTCCAACCTCCGATGTTTGGTTTCGCGAGCCATGCTAGCACCCATCGGCAGGCCTGTGCGAGGGGTCGCACGGCGCGACCACATCGCACGCAGCCCCTCGCGCGCCCAAAGTGTCCCTTATATTCATAGCCTGTCGACATTATGCATTTCTTGCAGCCTTCACCGGCAAATACCGGCCGCTCGCCCTCTCAATTGCACCATTTTAACCTGCAAGTTAACATACTTATAATTTCTGTTTTCAGGTACGGCGTTTTATCAAAAGAGGTGTTTATGCAAAAGGAAAGCAACGGGAAGATCAAGTGGTACATCCTGAGCTTCATGACGTTCTCGACCCTCTGGAGCTTCGGCAACGTCAGCAACGGCTACATGTACTTCAACGGCACCCAGGTCATCTTCTCCTGGGTCCTCATGTTCGTCCTGTACTTCATCCCCTACGCGCTCATGGTCGGTGAGCTCGGCAGTGCCTTCAAGAACGAAGGCGGCGGCGTCACGTCATGGATCAAGGGCACGTCCACGGCCAAGATCGCCTACTTCGCCGGCTGGACCTACTGGGCCGTGCACGTCTCCTACATCGCATCGAAGGGCTCCGGCGGCCTCAAGGCCCTCAGCTGGATGGTCTTTGGCAACGCCGAGACGTACGACTCGTTCCCCACGATCGCGATCCAGCTCGCGACGCTCGCCGTGTTCCTCATCTTCTGCTGGGTGGCAAGCCGCGGCCTCAACCCGCTCAAGAAGCTCGCGGCCATCGCCGGCTCCTCGATGTTCGTCATGAGTCTGCTCTACATCCTCATGATGTTCGCCGCGCCCGCCATCAACCCCAACGGTGGCTACCTGCCCATCGACCTGTCGCCCGACAAGCTCGTGCCCAACATCGACTTCACCTACATCACCAACCTGTCGATCTTGGTGTTTGCCGTGGGCGGCATCGAGAAGATCAGCCCCTACGTCAACAAGACCGACGGCAACCCCGCCCGCGAGTTCCCCAAGAGCATCATCTTCACCGTGGTCATGGTCCTAGTGTGTGCCCTGCTCGGCACCGTCGCCATGGGCATGATGTTCGACCCGGCCGAGGTCAACGCCAACTTCAACTCCTACGTCGCCAACGGCTCCTACTGGGCCTTCCAGAAGCTGGGCAACTACTACGGCGTGGGTAATCTGCTCATGGTCATCTACGCCGCCTGCAACGCCATCGGCCAGTTCTCCACGCTCGTCGTCTCCATCGACGCGCCGCTGCGCATGCTGCTGGGCGACGAGAACGCCCGCCAGTTCGTGCCCAAGGGCCTACTCAAGCAGAACGACAAGGGCGCCTACATCAACGGCATCAAGATGGTCGTGGTGCTCAGTGGCTCGATCATCCTCGCCCAGATCGTGGTGCCCGGCGCCGCGGCCGTCCTCACCCAGCTCAACAAGCTCAACTCGGTCTGCATGCCGCTGCGCTACATCTGGGTGTTCGTTGCCTACATCCTGCTCAAGAAGGCGGGCGACCGCTTTGGCCAGGAGTACAAGTTCACCAAGGGCAAGGTCCTGGGCATCGTTCTGGGCGCCTGGTGCCTGTTCGTGACGCTTGCCTGCTGCGTCTTTGGCATGTACTCCGAGGACCCCTTCACCATGATCCTCAACGTGGTGACGCCCGTGGTGCTCATCGCCCTGGGCTTCATCCTGCCCGAGATCCGCAAGATCCAGGACAAGAAGGAGGCCGAGCAGGCCTAGCGCTCGCCGACTTCGTTGCCCATCGAGCCCCACGGCCCGTCCCGCTCCTGCTATTCTGCAGGTGTCCACAATTTAGCGGACACTGACAAGGCAGAGGAAGAAGGAGGAGTCATGGTCTATGGAATCGGATTTCCCGAGCTTCCGGTGATCTACGTTATTGCCGCCATCGTCCTTGTGGGAATAGTCGTGGCAATCGTTAGGGCCGCGCGGGGTAAGAAGCACTAGCGCAACCTCCATCGACCAACACACAAAGAGGCGCGGCCCCGGCAGTCGGGGTCGCGCCTCTCTTCGTTTGCCATGCAACAGGCGACCGCCTCATGCGAGACGGACGCCCGTTTTCGTTTCGCGAGGCACCAGCGCGAGAAGCACCAACGCGAGAAGGTCGCGCAGGCCCAAGTCGCCCTCTATGCGAGGGCGAGACGCCCGGGCTCGAGATGGGGAAGCCCGCCTCGATGACGTCGACGTTCATGCGCTCGAGCTGGCGCGCGATGATGAGCTTCTCCTCGGTGTTCATGCTTGCGCCGGGCAACTGCTCGCCGTCGCGCAGGGTGGTGTCAAAGATTGCGATCTTGCGGGTCATGGTGTGCTCCTTCGCTGTGGTGCGTCTCTCGTGGGCAGGGCGACCGCGTGCGGGGAGCCTATGGGTCTGGAAAAAGAAAAATACCCATGCGCAGCAGTCGCCAAAGTTGCGAACGCGCACGGGTGCCAAACAAATGGATAAGAGAGATGGCCCTAGCGCGTACCCGCAGGTAGTAGACCTAGGCCCAGAAGCAGTGCGCTCATGTTAACGCGTGCGTCCATCTCGTCCTCTCAATTCATTGGTCTGCTCGCTGTAGCAGACGCGCGGGCGTTGGCAAGCGAGGCTTCGAGGAGCGGCTGCGGGGGGGCAAGGCCGTTGCGGGCGGCGGGCGGCAAGCGTATGCGGCCGGCACGGGCGGCAAGCAGATGTGAGCGGCGTTGTCGTGGGCGGCGAGCACCTGCGGGCGGCACGGATGTCCGCCCCGCGTCCCGCGCCCGCCGCCGCTATCATGGGGAGCAACGACACGAAAGGGGCACAACGCATGGGCATGACGGCAGAAGAGGTCGCGGCCAAGGCCGCCGACATCAAGATCTTTGGCTTCGACCTCGACGGGACCTTCCTGAGGGACGACAAGAGCGTGGCGCCGCGCACCAAGGCAGCCGTCCGCGCCCTGCTCGGCCATGGCATCGAGCCCGTGCCCACCACCGGCCGCACCTGGCAGCGGCTCACCCAGAGCGTTCTGGGCATGGACGACTTCCACTACACCGTGTGCGCGTGCGGCGCCGCCGTGTGCAACCTTGTGCACGGCACCTTCCTCGACCACGAGGTCATCGGCCCCGCCAAGGCCGCGGAGCTCATCCGCCGGCTCAAGCAGCCCGGCGTGGTCATCTACCTGTGCCTCGACGACCCCTACGGCACGCGCCTGGGCGACTGCATCAGCCGCGAGGAGTACGTGCGCGTGCGCGGCCCCGAGCGCTGGAGCGAGCCGCTCACCTGCTGCGACGTGCCCGCCCTCATCGAGGCCAACCGCTGGGGCGTCACCAAGGTGGGCGTGCGCTACGCAAGCCCCTGGACGGACGACGACTTCCTGGCCCTTGGCCGCGAGCTTGACCTCACGGCCAACGCCTGCGGCCCCAACAACGTCGAGTTCAACGTGCCGGGCGTGAGCAAGGCGGGCGGCCTGGACCTGCTCGCCCGGCGCTTGGGCTGCACGCTCGACAACGTCTGCGTCATCGGCGACTCGGGAAACGACGTCGAGATGCTGCGCGCCGCGGGCCTGGGCATCGCGATGGGCAACGCCACGCCCGTCGCCCGCGAGGCAGCCGACTACGTGCTGGGCCTCACCAACGAGCAGGACGGTCTCGCCGACTTCGTCGAGCGCTACCTTCTGTAGTGGGACAATACCTGCCTGAGCAACCGTCCCAGTCCTCGCGCTCGCCCAAAGGCGGGCCGAGCTGCTACACTTACCTTCGCCAGCTCGTCGCTGGGGTATCGTCCAGTGGTTAGGACCCGGGATTTTGATTCCCGTTACCTAGGTTCGAATCCTAGTACCCCAGCGATGCGCTGGCTTTTTGCTGCCATGACAGTGGGGGCGTGCCCGCCTCCATCACATGGCCGAGAACCACGCCGCGTACCAGCGCCGCGGGCCCTCGCCCTCCCCCACCCCTCGGGCGCTCCACATCCCTGAGTTATCATGGCCTTCTGTTGTGAAACCACACCAACGGAGGCATCCATGGCAAACGCCACCGCCATCATCCTCGCCGCCGGCGAGGGCACCCGCATGAAGTCAAACCACGCCAAGGTCTCGCACAAGATCTTGGGCAAGCCCATGATCTCGTGGGTGGCAGACGCCGCCATCGCCGGCGGCTGCACGCGCGTCATCGTCGTCGTGGGTAGCCACGCAGACGAGGTCCGCGCCATCGTGAGCGAGGCCTACGCAGGCGCCACGGCCACGGTCGAGTGCGTCGAGCAGGCCGAGCGCCTGGGCACCGGCCACGCCGTCAAGGTTGCCCTCGAGGCCACCGGCATCAGCGACGGCCCCGTCGTGGTGCTCAACGGCGACCTGCCCCTCGTGACCGGCCAGACCGTCGCCGCCTTCGCCGAGTCCGTGAGCGGCGGCAACGCCGCGGCCACGGCCTTCACCATCGTGCCGCCCGACCCGTTTGGCTACGGCCGCATCGTACTGGCCGCCGACGGCACCATCGAGCGCAACATCGAACAGAAGGACTGCACGCCCGAGCAGGCCGCCACGCTCACCGAGTGCAACGCCGGCTGCTACGCCTTCGACGGCGCGCTGCTCGCGGCCCACATCGGCGAGGTTGGCTGCGACAACGCCCAGGGCGAGTACTACCTGCCCGACATGCTTGAGATCCTCAAGTCCCACGGCCACGCCGTGCGCGCCTTCCACTGCGACGACTGGCGCGAGGGCCTGGGCGTCAACTCGCGCGCACAGCTCGCCCAGCTCACGGCCATCGCCCGCGACCGCATTAACGAGCAGCTCATGGCCGCCGGCGTCACGTTCATCGACCCCGCGCAGGCCTGGATCGGCCCGGACTGCACCATTGGCCGCGACACCATCGTCTGGCCGCAGACCCACCTCATCGGCACCTGCCACGTGGGGCAGAACTGCCAGCTTGGCCCCAACACGCGCCTGACCAACACGAGCGCCGGCAACGACTGCGTCATCGACGAGACGGTCGCCATCGACGCCGTGCTCGAGAACGGCGTCGACTGTGGCCCGCGCGCCTACCTGCGCCCCGGCACCCACATGCTCGACAACTCCAAGGCCGGCACTCACGTCGAGATCAAGAAGTCCACGATTGGCCGCGGCAGCAAGGTGCCGCACCTCTCCTACATCGGCGACACCACGATGGGCGAGGGCGTCAACATCGGCGCGGGCTCCATCACCTGCAACTATGACGGCGTGCACAAGCACAAGAGCGTCATCGGCGATAACGTCTTCGTGGGCTCCGACACCATGATGGTGGCCCCCGCCGAGATTGGCGACGGCGCTCTCGTGGCCGCCGGCTCGGTCATCACCGAGCCCGTCCCGGCAGACGCGCTGGCCCTGGGCCGCGCCCGCCAGACGGTCATCGAGGACTGGGCTCCCGTCCACTTCGAGAAGCTCCGCGCACAGAAATAACCAGCCAGTCGCCGCGGGCACGCGCTCGCGGCGACCTTCATGAAGTACCATGTGATGACGTGCGACCACGGCGCCGCCTGCCCAACCCCCATTTTTGGGCCCGGCACCGCGCGCAACCAGCAAAGAGTCGACGGAAGGGCGGCAACCAGATGTACGAAGACCTCGATCAACTCGTCCCGATTAAGAAGCGGCTGAGGATTTACTCCGGCTCGAGCAACCCCAAGCTCGCGGCCGACATCGCCGGCATCCTGGGGGTCGAGGTCGACGGCCTCGTGCTCGAGCAGTTCGCCAACGGCGAGATCTACGCCCGCTTTGACGAGACGGTCCGCGGCTGCGACGTGTTCTTCGTGCAGTCCATCGTGGGCAAGAACGTCAACGACCTCATGATGGAGACGCTCATCGTCGCCGACGCCGCGCACCGCGCCTCGGCCCGCTCCGTCACCGCAGTCATCCCCCACTACGCCTACGCCCGCCAGGACCGCAAGGCCGGCCCGCGCGAGCCCATCACCGCACGTCTCGTCGCCAACCTGCTCGAGACGGCCGGCGTGGACCGCGTCATCACGCTCGACCTGCACCAGGGCCAGATCGAGGGCTTCTTCGACGTCCCCGTGAACCACCTCACGGCCCTGCCGCTGTTCGGCGAGTACTTCAAGAACAAGAACTTCGACTGGGAGAACACCGTCGTCGTCTCCCCCGACGTGGGCCGTGCCAAGGCCTGCAAGAAGCTCTCCGACATGCTCGGCTGCGACCTCGCCATCGCCCACAAGGGCCGTCCGCACCACAACCAGGCCGAGGTCATGGGCATCATCGGCGACATCAAGGGCAAGACCTGCATCATCAACGACGACATGATCGACACGGCCGGTACCCTGTGCGCCGCCATCCGAGAGCTCAAGGCCATGGGCGCCGGTGACATCCACGTGTGCGCCACCCACGGCATCTTCTCCGGCCCCGCCGTGGAGCGCCTGAACGACGCCCCGATCGAGGAGTGCGTCGTCACCGACTCCGTGCCCCAGCCCGAGGAGAACCTCACGGGCAAGATCAACACGATCTCCGTCGCCAACGAGATCGCCGAGTGCATCTACCACGTCTTCACCGAGACGAGCGTCTCCGGCATGGTGGGTGGCCGCTTCAACCTCTAGGGCTGAGTGGTCTTAGCAGCAGTTTGTTAGTCTGGGCCGCGCGTTCCTCATGGGCGCGCGGCCCGTTTGTGAAGGAGCAGCATGGCAGCAGCGCAGCCAAAGCAGATTCGCCTCGTGGCGGGGCTGGGTAACCCCGGCGAGGAGTATGAGAACACCCGCCACAACGCGGGCTTCCGCGCGGTCGAGGAGCTGGGAAGCCGCCTGGGCGCGGGGTACTGGAAGAGCCAGTGCGGCGCCAAGGTTGCCACGGTCAAGGTGCGTGGGGCAGAGGGGCCCGTCGAGGTGCTGCTCGCGATGCCGCAGGACTTCATGAACACAAGCGGCGGCCCCATCTCCAAGCTGTGCCGCGAGTACAGGATCGAGCCCGAGGAGCTGCTCGTGGTGCACGACGAGCTCGACCTCGAGCCGGGCGACGTGCGCGTCAAGGTGGGTGGCGGCCACGCAGGCCACAACGGCCTCAAATCGATCATCAACAAGCTCGGAAGCAGGGACTTTACCCGCGTGCGCGTGGGCATTGGCATGCCCCCGGGACGCATGCCCGTGGTCGACTGGGTGCTCAAGGAGTACCGCAACGCCGAGATGGAGGACGTGCGCCGCGCCGCCAGCGACGCCGCTGACGCCGTCGAGCTCGCGATCGAGCACGGCGTCATCTACGCGCGCGACCACGTCAACGGCGCCGGCAAGCCCGGCAGCAGGTAGGCCAAGTGGGACAGTTGCTCCGGGCAACTGTCCCACTTTTGCATCCGATGGGCGCACTGCCCGCGCGCCTCGCGCACCCGTCCCGCGCACGCGACTCTCTCGCCCGCGCACGCGACTCTCTCGCCCGCGCTGGACGTCCCGGGCGCGACTCGCGGCAGCCTTTTCGCAGAATCCTAGGATTCTGTCGTTAACTGCATTTAGCGGATAGCATTAACGGCATTTTCCTAGGATTCTGCGGACTTGAGGAGGAGACGAGCCCGTCACCCCGCGCACGCCAGCCCCCGTACGCCACACACCCACCAGCCCCCGCGCACGCACGCCCCCGCGCACTCGCCACGCCCGCACACACCCGCCTCCGCTGCTCGCGGCGCCACACCACACCCCCGCGGAACCGCATCCCGCAAACGGTAGAAATACACCTGCGAACGGTACATCGCGCAAAATGCCCCTTGCGACCTCGACCGCTCGCAGATACACCCCGCCCGCACAACCGCAGCTACGCGCGCCGACCCCTAATAAGTTGACTTCTCTACAGTGGTCATTCCGCTGAATATCCGCAGCTCAGAGGCATTACCCACACCGAAACACAGCGGCAACAACCTATCAGCCGCGATAGAATTACCCGGTGTGTGCAAACACGCGCCAACGCGTGGCGGCTCGGGGCATATGGCCGCCGCTCAGGCGCAAGGCGCAAGACAGGAGAGGAGATCTGCATGTACAAGATCCTCAAAAAGACGCAGTTCTCGGAGAAGGTGTTCGAGTTCCGCGTGGAGGCCCCGCAAATGGCCAAGAAGGCCCACGCCGGCCAGTTCCTCATGGTCCGCGCGAACGAGCAGGGCGAGCGCGTCCCGTTCACCCTCGCCGGCTGGAACGCCGAGGAGGGCTGGATCGAGTTCATCTTCATGGTGATCGGCAAGACCACCGAGATGCTCTCGCGGTACAACGAGGGTGACGAGCTCCAGGACGTCACCGGCCCGCTGGGCAACCCCACCGAGCTCGAGGGCGACCGCGTGGTCGTGCTCGGCGGCGGCGTTGGCCTGGCCATCGCCTACCCCGTTGCCCGCACCTTCTGCGAGCAGGGCAAGAAGGTCTCGGTCATCATGGGCGCCCGCACCAAGGACCTGCTGATCCTCACCGACCAGTTCAAGGCGCTTCCGCTCGAGGGCCTCTACATCACCACCGACGATGGCTCCGAGGGCGAGAAGGGCGTCGTCACCGCCCCGCTCGAGCGCCTCTGCCAGGAGGGCGCCGTCGACGCCGCCTTCTGCGTTGGCCCCGTTCCCATGATGAAGTTCTCCGCCCTCACGGCCGAGAAGTACAACCTGCCCATCGTTGCCTCCCTCAACCCCATCATGGTTGACGGCACGGGCATGTGCGGCTGCTGCCGCGTCGAGGTTGGCGGCAAGACCAAGTTCGCTTGCGTCGACGGCCCGGACTTTGACGCCACCCAGGTCGACTGGAATGACCTTCGCGCCCGCCAGGGCTCGTATCGCACCGAAGAGGGCCAGGCCATGGAGGCCTACAAGGAGGAGAGCTGCGCATGCCACAGGTAAACGGTAAGTACAAGCCCAACATGAAGGCTCCCCGCACCCCCTACGTCGAGGAGCTTCCCGAGGAGCGTGCGCAGGACTTCCGTCCCGTCGACCGCGGCTATTCCATGGCTGACGCCGTGGCCGAGGCCAACCGCTGCCTCGACTGCAAGAACCCCAAGTGCGTCCAGGGCTGCCCCGTCAACATCAACATCCCCGGCTTCATCGAGAAGATCCGCGAGGGCAACTTCGGTGGCGGCCTCGACATCATTCGCGAGGCGAGCCTGCTTCCCTCCGTCTGCGGCCGCGTGTGCCCGCAGGAGAACCAGTGCGAGGGCAACTGCGTCCTCAACAACAAGGACCGCGCCATCGCCATCGGCCAGCTCGAGCGCTTCCTCGGCGACAACGCCACCGAGCTCGCCCATGATCCCGAGATCAAGCCGTCCAACGGCAAGAAGGTCGCCGTCGTGGGTTCCGGCCCCTCCGGCATCGCCTGCGCCGGCGAGCTCGCCCGCAACGGCTATGAGGTCACGGTCTTCGAGGCCTTCTTCACCGGCGGCGGCGTGCTGACCTACGGCATCCCCGAGTTCCGTCTGCCCAAGAAGATCGTCAAGCGCGAGATTGACGGCCTGGAGAAGCTCGGCGTCAAGTTCGAGTACAACAGCGTCGTGGGCCGCATCACCGACGCCAAGGAGCTCTTCGAGGAGCAGGGCTTCGATGCCATGTACCTCGCCGTGGGCGCCGGCCTGCCCAAGTTCCTGAACGTTCCGGGCGAGAACCTCCCCGGCGTCTTCTGCGCCAACGAGTACCTCACGCGCGTGAACCTCATGAAGGCCGAGAAGTTCCCCGAGTTCGACACCCCCACCAAGCACGGCAAGAACGTCGTCGTCTTTGGTGGCGGCAACGTCGCCATGGATGCGGCCCGCACCGCGCTGCGCCTTGGCGCCGACACCGTGACGCTGGCCTACCGCCGCACCGAGGAGGAGATGCCCGCTCGTAAGGCGGAGCTCCACCACGCCAAGCAGGAGGGTGTCAAGATCCTGCCGCTCGTCTCGCCGTTGGAGTTCGAGGCCGACGAGAACGGCTTCGTCTCAAAGGTCAAGCTCGAGCGCATGGAGCTTGGCGAGCCCGACGAGAGCGGTCGTCGCCGTCCGCATCCGGTCGAGGGCTCCGAGTTCGAGATTCCGTGCGACGTGGCCGTCACGGCCATCGGCACGAACGCCAACCCGTTCCCGAAGCTCGCCGCCGAGGACGTGGCCCTCAACAAGTGGGGCTACATCGAGGCCGACGAGAACGGCCGCACGTCCGACCCGCGCATCTGGGCCGGCGGTGACATCGTCACCGGTGCCGCCACGGTCATCCTGGCCATGGGCGCCGGCAAGAAGGCCGCCCACTCCATGATGGAGGCCCTGGAGGCCTAGGCGATATCGCCCACGCCATCGCACGCATGAGGCGGCCCCCGAGACCACGCGGCCTCGGGGGCCGTTCTTTTTGAGTTTGAGCTGGAGTTGGATTGGCCCGCACGCGCCAGGGGGGGCGGGGTGTGCGGCGTCGCCAGCGCGTCAGGCGCGCCCATCCCTTGGGCGAGAAGGGCACCGAGCAGGCCAGCGATGCGTCGGACAAGGACAAGCCGGCCGAGAAGAACTCAGCGGCGGGCTGCCCTACTCCGCGGCCTCGAGCTGGGAGATGAGGGTCTCCACGACCTCGTGGCAGTCGCCCACGACCTTGTACTGGGCCACACCAAAGATGGGGGCGTCGGCGTCCTCGTTCACGGCCACCACCGTGCCCGCGCCGGAGATGCCCGCGAGGTGCTGGATGGCACCAGAGACACCCAGGCTCACGAGCAGGTGCGGCGCCACCGAGACGCCCGTCTGCCCCACCTGGTGGGCGTAGTCGAGCCAGCCGGCCTCCACCACGGGGCGCGTGCAGCCAATCTCGGCGCTGCAACCCAGGTGCTGGCCCAGAAGCTCGGCGAGCCGCCTCACGCGGACGAGCTCCTTCTTGCTGCCGATGCCGCGGCCCACCACCACGAGCACGTCGGCATCGGTGATCGAGGCGTCCGCACCGCTGGCCTCGCGGCTCACCACGCGCACGCGCCCGTACACCTCGGGGTCGAGGTCAACGTCGGTCACGATGGCGCTGCGCACCTCGCGCGGCTCGGGCGCGGCAAAGATGCCGGGGCGCACGGTGGCCATCTGCGGACGGTGGCTCGGGCACACGATCGTGGCCATGAGGTTGCCGCCAAAGGCCGGGCGCGTCTGCTGCAGCAAGCCCGCCTCGGCGTCCATCTCGAGCACCGTGCAGTCTGCCGTGAGGCCCGTCTGGAGCAACACCGCCACGCGCGGGGCAAGCTCGCGGCCAAAGTTCGTGGCGCCGTAGAGGATGACCTCGGGCTTGTAGGTGTTGGCAAGGTCTGCGAGCCACGCAGCGAAGACCTCGGCGTCCGCGTGGGCCAGGCGGTCGTCGCAGGTGCGGATGACCTCGTCGGCGCCCGCCCCCATGAGGGTGCGGGCGTTGTCGTCGTCTGCCTCGGCGGCCTCGCCGACCACGGCCGCGAGGCCACAGCCGCGCTCGTCTGCCAGCTCGCGGGCGCGCCCCAGCAGCTCGAGCGCCACGGGAAGCACCGTGCCCGCAGCGTCTACCTGAGCAAACACCCAGATGTTCTCGTACTCGTCGAGGGAGACGCCAGCGGCAACGTCCTTCTCGATGGACAGGGCGCCCACCGGACAGGCATCGACGCACATGCCGCAGCTAACGCAGCCGTCCAGCACGTGGGCGCGGCGCTCCACGACCTCGATGCCGGCGTTTGCGCACACGCGCTCGCAGCGGCGGCAGCCCACGCACTTGCTCTCATCGACCACAAGACCGCTCATCGCGCGACCTCCTCAAAGACTCGGAGCAGCTCGGCGGCCTGCTCGTCTGGCGTGCCCGCAACCTCGTGCGCCTCGTTCGTACGCTCGGGCACAAACGAGCGCACCACCTGCGTGGGCGAGCCGTCCAGGCCGCAGCGGGAGCGGTCAGCACCGGCCGCGGCGGCGTCGAGCACGCACACCTCGGCCGCGGCAGCCGCACGCACTCCGGTGATGCTGGGCATGCGCAGGGTCGCGATGTCCTTGGTCACCGTGATCACGGCCGGTAGCGGCACCGCGACCACCTCGGAGCCCTCGTCGGTGTCGTGGCACACCACCAGGTGCTTGTCGTCTGCCACGAGCACCTCGGTGACACTCGTGACGCAGGGAACGCCCAGAAGGCCGCCCAGCTCGGGGCCAATCTGGGCCGTGTCGCCGTCGACGGCCATCTTGCCGCACACGAGCAGGTCGCAGCCGCCCAGCCGCTCGATGCCCAGCGACAGGGCGTAGGAGGTGGCAAGGGTGTCGGCGCCGGCAAAGGCGCGGTCCGAGAGGAGCAGCGCGTCGGTGGCGCCGCGGGCGATGGCGTCGCGCAGCAGGCGCGCCGTGTCGGGGATACCCATCGACAGCACCGAGACGGTGCCTCCCAGCTCGTCCTTTATGGCAAGCGCCACCTCGAGCGCCGCCGTGTCGAAGGGGTTCGCGACAGACTGCCTGCCGTCACGGACGATCGTGTTGGTCTTGGGGTCCATGCGCACCTCGGTGGTGGAGGGCACGGCCTTCATGCAGACGATGCTCCTCATGCGCCCTCGCCTCCCCTCTTGGCCTCGCCGGGCATGGGCGCGACCTCGCCGGCAACGGGCGTGGCCACGGCGGCAGCATCGCCGCTCGCGCCCGCCGCCTCGCCCTTCTCGGCCCTCATGGCGTCAAGCAGGTCCTCGCCAAACAGGTTGCCACGGCCCAGCTGCGCCGCCGGGTCGAGTTCGAGCTTGAGGGCGGCCATCTCCTGGATGTGCCTGGCCCCGTACATGGTCTTGAGGAAGCCGCGCTTGATCTTGCCCACGCCGTGCTCGGCCGAGACCGCGCCGCCCATCGAGGTGACCTCGGCGGCCCAGCGGGCAAAGAGGCCCTTGCCGGCGGCAAAGTCCTCGTCGTCGCGCGGCAGGACGTTCACGTGCAGGTGGTTGCTGCCAATGTGGCCCCACGCGGCGCTCTGGAGGCCCGCCTCGGCAAGCGTGGTGCGGTAGAGCGCCACCACGTCGTGCAGGCGCTCGTCGGGCACCGACATGTCGCTGCCCAGCTTGGTGATGGCGGGGTTGGTGCGGCGTCGCTCGTCGATGAGCATGTTGACGCTCTCGGGAACCGCGTGGCGGAAGAAGCGCTGGCACTCGCGGTCGACGTCGGTGCGGGCCACCCAGGTGTCGGCCTCGTTCGCGCCCACGGCCGCCATCGCGTCGCCGATGGCATAGAGCTCGGCCGTGCCCTCGTCCTCGCTCTCGCAGTCGAGCTCGAGGTAGACGCAGCAGGCGAAGCGCTCGTCGACGGCGGGCAGGCTCGAGAACGCGGCGCTCTTCTCGCGCTGGGTGCGCAGGATCGAGAGGGCTCCCGCGTCGAAGTACTCGATCGCGGCGGCGCGGGCCAGAGTCGGGCGCACCGCGCAGGTGAAGTCCAGGGCCGCCTCCTCGCTCTCAAAGAAGCAGCTTATGCCCCACACCACGGCGGGCGCGACCGTAAGGGCAAGCTCGACCTCGGTCACGACGCCCAGGGTGCCGTCTGAGCCCACGAACAGGTCAAGGGCGTCCATGTCGTCGGCGACGTAGTAGCCCGAGGCGTTCTTGGTGCGCGGCATCTGGTAGGTGGGGAGGTGCAGCTCAAGTTCGCGGCCTCCCTCGGTGGAAAGGCGCAGGGTGCGGCCGCTCGCGCGCACCTGGCCGCGGGCAAGCGACAGCACGTCGCCATCTGCCAGCACCACGCGCAGGGCGCTCACGTGCGGACGCACGGGGCCGTAGCCGTAGCTGCGCGCGCCCGAGGCGTTGCAGGCCACCATGCCGCCGATGCAGGCGCTCGTCTCGGTGGGGTCGGTGGGAAAGAACTGCTCGGGGCCGGCATAGAGGGCGTCGAGCGCCGCCAGGCTCTCGTCGCTCCAGCCCACGGTGGGCAGCGACTTGCCCGCGAGCTGCTTGCGCAGGTTGGCGAGCACCACGCCCGGCTGCACACGCACGTAGAAGCGGCCATCGTCGTCCTGGCGAAGCCCCAGAACGCGGTCCATGCGCGAGAGGTTCATCACGTGACCGCCGTGGGGCACGGCGCCCGCGGCAAGGCCCGTGCGCGCGCCCTGCACCGTCGCCGGGGCCGCGGCGGCGTGCAGGCTTCGCAGCACGTCTCGCACGTCGTCCTCGCTGGTGGGAAATGAGATGGAGTCGGCCTCGCCCACCGTGCGCGACTCGTCGCGCACGTACTCCTCGAGCTCGGGGCCAAACGAAATGATCTGCGCCATTGCGGCACCTCTCGCCACAAGCCCCGCAGCGTGACAGGGGGACGTGTCTTTTGTCACGTCCCAAGCGTGACAGAAGGCACGCCCCTCCGTCACGCCGCCACCGCGCGGGGCAACTGCTAGTGAGGCCACGATAGCCGCCCCACGTTGCCGATGCGTTTCGCGTGTTTTGCGCCAAAGTGGCGCGGATGCAAGAAGCTCGCCCGCAAACGGTCAAAAAGGCGGCATAATGGTCAGAAAACTCAGTCGCGCCGGAGCGCATGCCCGGCCGAAAAACCGAGACGTCAGGAGGACACGCCGCATGAAGGAGCTCGAGGATCGCATACGCCAGGACGGCATCGTTCGCGAGGGCAACGTCCTGAAGGTGGACAGCTTCCTCAACCACAAGTGCGACGTGTCGCTCTACGACAAGATGGGCACCGAGTGGGCGCGCCTGTTCGCCGGCAAGCAGGTCGACAAGATCCTGACCATCGAGAGCTCGGGCATTGGCATCGCCTGCGTGGCCTCCACCCACTTTGGCAACGTGCCCGTGGTCTTTGCCCGCAAGACCGAGTCCAAGAACCTCGACGGCGAGCAGTACCGCACGCAGATCAAGAGCTACACCAAGGGCCGGACCTACGAGGTCATCGTGGCCAAGCGCTTCCTCGAGCGCGGCGAGCACGTCATCATCCTCGACGACTTCCTGGCCATGGGCTGCGCCCTCAACGGCCTGCTCGAGATTTGCGAGGAGGCCGGCGTCATCGTCGAGGGCATTGGCATCGCCATCGAGAAGGGCTTCCAGCCGGGCGGCAAGGAGCTGCGCGAGCGCGGCTACCAGGTCGAGAGCCTGGCCATCGTCAACTCGATGGACGCCGCCACCGGCGACATCGAGTTCGCCTAGCGAGCTGCGGGCTGCCCCAGGGGCGCACGCCGCGGTAGCCATCTCATGGCCGAGCAGAGCTACATACTCCACGTACGCTGCGGGGACGGTGCCTTGGGCTCCGTCCCCGTTCTCGTGACGCGCAAGCGGGTCAAGAACCTCAATCTGCGCGTGCGCCGCGACAATACGGTGGTGGCGAGCGTGCCCTGGCGCTGCTCGCAGGCCCGCACGCAGGAGTTTCTCGACGCCCACGCGGAGTGGATCGCGAGCGCGCTCTCACGGCGTGCCATCCGCGATGCCGTACGGGACACGGGCGCGGATGATGCCGGGCAGGGCGGCGGCGCCAGCGACGGCAGCATGGACGGCTACGCCCTCTGGGGACGAGAGGTTCGCTGCGAGGACGGGCATACAATCAGCGCCGCCGAGCTCGACCGTCTACGGCACCGGGAGCTCGAGCAAGCGCTGCCGCAGGTGGTGGAGCGCATCGAGCCGCTCGTGGGCGCTCACGCCACAAGCTGGCAGCTGCGGGCCATGAGCAGCAGGTGGGGATCGTGCACGCCGACGCGCGCGTCGATCCGCATCAACGTGAGGCTCGCGGCCTACCCGCCCGCGTGCCTCGAGTACGTGGTTGTCCACGAGCTCGCCCACCTCATCGAGCCCTCGCACAACGCGCGCTTCCACGCCGTGGTGGCCCGCGCCATCCCAGACGAGGCGCAGGTGCGGGCACGTCTGCGCCAGCCGCCGCTGGGGAGGTAGGGCCGGCCCTTCTCGGCCACGCTCCGCGCCGCGACGTCTATCGCCCCGCCCCTCTCGGCCACGCTCACCGCCTATCGCCGTGCCCCCATCGCCTTCGCTGTCGCCCCCGTGCTTCTCTCCCCATCATGCTCCCGTTCACAAGCAATAAGCGGACACTTGAATCCGCAGGTGGGATGCGTCATCGTGGATTGAATGCAATCGCGGCGGCCAAGGCCGCCCGGAGAGGAGCCACCATGCCAGGCAAGCGCACCGACGTCATCAGCTGGGACGAGTTCTTCATGCGCGTGGCCCTTGCGGCGAGCCTGCGCAGCAAGGACCCAAACACGCAGGTGGGAGCCTGCATCGCAGACGCCAACCACCGCATTCTGTCGGTGGGCTACAACGGCACGCCCACCGGCATCAACGACGACGAGTTTCCCTGGAAGACCGTCAACGACCCGCTGTTCGACAAGCACAGCTACGTCATCCACGCCGAGGCCAACGCCATCCTCAACTACCGCGGCTCGCTCAAGGACCTCGACCACGCCACCGTCTACGTGACGCTCTTCCCCTGCCACGAGTGCGCCAAGACCCTCGTGCAGGCGGGCATCGGCGAAGTCGTCTACCTGGGCGACAAGTACGAGGGCACGCAGGACAACCTCATCTCCAAGCGCATCCTCGACACCTGCGGCGTAAGCTACCGCCAGGTGACGCTCAGCGATCTCTAGCGGCCGCGGCGCCTCCGGCACGGCGCCAACGGCCGCACCCGCACGTTCCTGGCGCCCGCATCCGTTCAATCCCCGCACCGCACCAGCCCAGCCCGCCTCGTCCACAGAATCGAGCAACACATGGCAGAGACCCACGAACACACGCACGAGCACGCCTGCGCGGCCACCGAGGGCTGCCACATCCCCGTGGGCGAGGCGCCCGAGAGCATCCCCGAGGAGGAGCTGCTCTACGACCTGGCAGACCTGTTCAAGGTCTTCTCGGACACCACACGCATCAAGATCCTGTTCACCCTCATGGGCCGCGAGCTGTGCGTGGCCGACATCGCCGACGAGACGGGCACCACGCAGAGCGCCGTGTCGCACCAGCTGCGCACCCTCAAGCAGGCCCACCTCGTGAAGTTCGAGCGTGACGGCCGCAACATCGTCTACTCCCTCGCAGACGACCACGTCTACACGATGCTCAACGTGGGCCTCTCGCACATCTGCGAGTAGGGCAAGCGAGGAGGCACGGCCCTGAGCCGCCCCGACCCATCAGGACAACGCGACCCCGGTCCCGGGGCGCCACGACCCGCGCGGGTACGCCTCACGCCGCCCAGTGCGACACCTCGCACCCGTCTCTCCACCGTTCGCGCATTTCTCCCCATCAATCGTTGACACGTCCACGCGCATGGGCATAATCATTTGTAGCAACACATATGAGCGTCCGTTCAGATGTTCACTCAGACGAACGGCTCCACACAGAGGCACGGCCTCGCAGCGCGTCTAACAGCCGGGGACACCCCGTGAGAGAAGGGCACCACCATGAAGAAGTCTTACAAGCTCGACGAGATCGACTGCGCCAACTGCGCCCGCGAGCTGCAGGACGGCCTTGCCAAGCTCGACGGCGTCGAGAAGGTCTCCGTGAACTTCATGACCCAGAAGCTCACCCTCGAGGCCGACGATGACCGCTTCGACGAGGTGCTCCAGCGCGTCGTCGACTACACGGCAGACGTCGAGCCCGACTGCGAGATCCTGCTCTAATCCCCTCGTATCCCTCCCCTGCCGCAGGCCACGTGTCGCGGCAGGGGTTCTTTCCGCACATTATATGAACGGTTGCTCATACGTTCATCAAAAATGCGCCGGCGCGACCGGCGCGGACCAGGGCAACCATCGGCGCCAAGGAGTCACCATGGCACAGGCAAAGGGCACGGCGGCAAAGCCCAAGAAGAAGCGCCGCAAGAAGGAGAGCCAGCAGCACAAGACGAAGCGCGTCCTGCTTGCCCTCGCGATCTTCTTCGTCATCTTCGCCCTCGACGAGACGGGTCTGCTGCGCGCCGCATTTGGCACCCCCGGCAACGTCTACGCCAGCTTTGTCCTCTACCTCGTCCCGTTCGCCATCGCAGGCCACGACGTGCTCGGGAAGGCGTTCAACAACATCCGTCACGGCAAGGTCTTCGACGAGAACTTCCTCATGGCCGTGGCGACCCTTGGCGCCTTCGCGATGGTGCTGTTCCCCAACACCGACCCTCACATGGCCGAGGGCGCGGCCGTCATGCTGTTCTACCAGGTGGGCGAGCTGTTCCAGGCCTACGCCGTGGGCAAGAGCCGCAAGTCCATCGCCGACATGATGGACATCGCCCCCGACTACGCCAACGTTGAGGACGAGAAAGGCGTGCTCGCCCAGGTCTCGCCCGACGACGTGGCCCCCGGCACCGTCATCGTGATCAAGCCCGGCGAGCGCGTGCCCATCGACGGCGTCATCGTCGAGGGCGCCACGCAGCTCGACACAGCGGCGCTCACCGGCGAGTCCGTGCCGCGCCACGCCGAGGTCGGCGCCGACGTCATCTCGGGCTGCATCAACATGACGGGCCTCATCAAGGTGCGCACGACCAAGCCGTTTGGCGAGTCCACCGTGAGCCGCATCCTCGAGCTGGTCGAGAACGCCAGCGAGAAGAAGGCCCGCACCGAGAACTTCATCACGCGCTTCGCCCGCGTCTACACCCCCGCCGTCACTGGCGCGGCCGCGGCACTCGCCCTCATCGGCGGCCTCGTCACCGGCGCCTGGAGCGACTGGATCCTGCGCGGCCTCACGTTCCTTGTCGTGTCGTGCCCCTGCGCCCTCGTCATCTCGGTGCCGCTGTCGTTCTTTGGCGGCATCGGCGGGGCCAGCCGCATCGGCGTGCTCGTGAAGGGCTCCAACTACCTCGAGGCGCTCTCTGAGGTCGACACCGTGGTCTTCGACAAGACCGGCACGCTCACCAACGGCACCTTCGACGTCGTGGCGATCCACCCCGAGGAGGGCATCGACCCCGACTACGTGCTGAGCCACGCTGCCTACGCCGAGGCCTTCAGCGACCACCCCATTGCCATCTCGGTGAAGGCCGCATATAGCGGACAGATAAACCGCGAGCTCATCCGCGACGTTCAGGAAGAGAGCGGCCACGGCGTGTGCGCCCGCATCGTCGACGAGACCAACGCCGGCGAGCGCGTGGTGCTCGTGGGCAACGACAAGCTCATGGACGGACATGGCATCTCCTGGAGCAACTGCGAGCTCACCGGCACCATCCTGCACGTGAGCGTCGACGGGCGCTACGTGGGCCACATCGTCATCGCCGACGTGGTGAAGGACGATGCCCAGGCGGCCATCGAGGCGCTCCACGGCTGCGGTGTGAGCAAGACCGTGATGCTCACGGGCGACCGCGCCGAGGTCGCGGCCGCAGTGGCAGAGCAGCTGGGCATCGACGAGTTCCACGCGCAGCTGCTGCCGGCCGACAAGGTGGCCCGGGTCGAGCAGCTCATCTCTGCCGAGGGCAAGCGCGAGAAGCTCGCCTTTGTGGGCGACGGCATCAACGACGCGCCCGTTCTCACCCGCGCCGACGTGGGCATCGCGATGGGCGCCATGGGCAGCGACGCCGCAATCGAGGCGGCCGACGTCGTACTCATGGACGACAAGCCGTCGAACATCGCCCGCGCCATCCGCGTGGCCCGCAAGACCATGCGCATCGTGTGGCAGAACATCGTGTTTGCGCTGGCAGTGAAGTTGATCATCCTGGTGCTCGCCGCGCTTGGCATCGCCAACATGTGGCTTGCCGTCTTTGGCGACGTGGGCGTGGCGATCATCGCCATCCTCAATGCCATGCGCGCCATGCGCGTCGAGGGCAGCAGGTAGCGGCCGCGCTTCTCAGGCCACAGCTCTTGGCAACATATCCCGGCAGCGCCCAATAGGCGCCGGTGTCCACGGGCATCGGCGCCCCTTTTTGCTGGGCTGGACGACTCCGGGCGGTGCGCAGCTTCGGGCGGCGCGGCTCTAGACAGCGCACAGGTGTGGGTGGGGCGCGGCGTCTCCTCAAGGGGCTGGCCCTTCCGCGCAACCAAACAGGCCATCTACCGAAGGTAAACCGGGACAAATGGCCATTCGACCGAGTTCTGAACGACCTTGGCGGTTATTAGCGGATATGTCTTGATTACAGCCTCGCAAAAACCGCAGGTAAATCAATCGGGACCAAATTCCAGTACTTGGCCGGACGCCATTTTTGGCCAAGTAATCGTTCAGAACTCGATCGAATAACCAAAATTTATCCGACAGCTTCGGTAGATGAGTTGTTCGCCGTTGAACCAGGCGGAAAGACGGACGGCAAATCGACGTTGACGCGCACAGGGCGTCTCGCCCACACAACAAGACGGGCCTCCGCGAGTCGCTGCGGAGGCCCGTCTTGGGTGTTCCCTGCGTGTGGGGGCACGCCGGGAACGAAAGGAAGGAAGGTACTGTTCTGATACCCACGGCGGCGGCGCCAAACCACCAGCCGAGCGCCTTCACGCAGCCGCCACGCCCCCATCACGCCGCCGCCACAAAGCAGACACCGCCGCTTCACAAAAGCCGCCGCCCGCATCCAAACGGACACAGGCGGCGGCTCAAAGACAGCGCAAACGCGTGAAGGCAATGGCGGGCGCGCGCTACTTCTCCTCGACCTCAACGAGCTCGATCTCGAAGTTGAGGGGCTTGCCGGCGAGCTCGTGGTTGGCGTCGACGATGATCTTGGACGGCGTCACCTCGACCACGCGGGCGGGAACGAGCTGACCGTTCGGGCCGTGCAGGCCCACCTGGTCGCCCACGGAGATGCGCTCCACGCCCTGGGTCTGCTCGCGGCGGATGGTGAAGACGAGGTTGTCATCGTGCTCGCCATAGGCCTCCTTGGGGGCCAGGTGCACGGTCTTCTTCTCGCCCACGGCCATGTCGGCCACGGCGTAGTCGAAGCCGGGGATCATCTGGTGGGCGCCACAGGTGAAGTCGAGGGTCTCGCCACGGTCGTAGCTGCTGTCGAACTGCGTGCCGTCGTCAAGGGTGCCTCGGTAGTTGACCTTGACCTTCTTGCCAATGTTGGACATGCGTCCTCGCTCTCAGTCGGGCGGCGCAGGGGCGGCCGCCAAGAAATTCAACCGTGCAAGCATAGCACCCTCGCCGCCTAGCAAAAGCCCAGTTGGGTATAGTTGTGGGGTCATCAACAAGAAAGGGTTTCCCATGTCCTCTTCTCAGAAGGTCGTCAAGATCGTCAGCTTTGTCCTGTTCGCCCTCGGCATCCTCGACCTCGTGGGCGCCGGCTTCATGATCGCAGGCGTTGGCCTCACCAACGGCGATACGCAGGGCACGGCCGCGATGGTCGCCATCATGTTCTTCATCATGGCCGCGTTCAACATCGTGTTTGCCGCGCTGGGCATCCGCGGGGCCAACAACCCGCGCAACATCGGGGGCTTCCGCGTCATGGCCGTGTTCGCCCTGGCCTTTGACGTGCTCAACATCGCGTCGTCCGCGATGACCAACCCCGGCGCCCTCGCCCAGCCCGCGAGCTTCGTCGTCTACCTCTCGCTCGCGGTGACGCTCGTTGGCTTCGTGAAGTCCGGCGACGTCAAGAAGATCGCCGAGAAGTAGGCACTCGGGTGCCGCTGCGCGCACGGTCACGCACGGCCCGGGTCCACGTCCACGCATGGCCACGCACGGCCCGAGCCCGCTCGCGGTCACGTGCCGCCCGCGCCCCACGTCGGCGCTGCGTCCAACCATGTGCCGCCCGCGCCGGCCACGGCACCAGACGCCGAACACCCGGCACTTTACATAACCAAAACGGCAACGAGCGCCTGGCTCGGCCGCTCCATACCATATGATTTACGGGACGTAGCTTGGGGAGAGCGCTGCGTCCCGCTTTTTGTCCGCACGAGCGACGCCGCCTCACGGCCGCGCCCGCCGCACACGTATCGCGCCCGGTCCGCAGCCGGGCGCAGGGAAAGGGAGGTAACGATGCTCTTTGACGTCTATGGCGCCACCGCACCGTTCCAGTGGCTTGGCTGGGCCCTCGTGTTCGTGGGCCTCATCCTCGCCAACGAGATCGCCCGTCGCTCCAAGGTTGGCGGCCTCATCATGTTTGGCGTGCTGCCCCTGGCGATGACCATCTACTGCGTGGCCATCGGCATCGGCGTGGCGCAGGGTGCCGAGTGGGCCCTCAACAACCCCACGCACATCTACCAGAACAGCTGGTTCCACTACGCCAAGGTGTACGCGGCGCTGGCCGGCTGCATCGGCTTCATGATGATCAAGTACAAGTGGGGCAAGCTGGGCCGCGCGCACTGGTTCCGCGCCTGGCCGTTCGTGATCGTGGCCATCAACATCCTCATCGCCGTTGGCTCCGACTTCGAGAGCGCCTACCACTTCTTTGCCCTGGGCGAGACGACCTGGGTCACCTCCGAGGGCGCCACGCAGCTCGCTGGCTGGAACAACGTCTTCAACGGCATCGCCGGCATCATCAACATCTTCTGCATGACCGGCTGGTGGAGCGTCTACGCCTCCAAGGACGAGGCCGACATGCTGTGGCCCGACATGACGTGGGTCTACATCATTGCCTACGACATCTGGAACTTCTGCTACACCTACAACTGCCTGCCGCACCACGCCTGGTACTGCGGCCTGGCCCTGCTGCTTGCGCCCACCGTCGCCAACTTCTTCTGGAACAAGGGCGGCTGGATCCAGAACCGCGCCTACACGCTGGCCATCTGGTGCATGTTCGCGCAGGTCTTCCCCGCCTTCCAGGAAAAGAGCGTCTTCGTGACGCACTCGACGCTCAACCCCACCACGGCCACCGTCGTGTCGGTCATGGCGCTCGTGGCCAACGTCGCGGCGATTGTCTACATCGTCTACCGCGCCAAGAAGCTGGGCGTCAACCCCTACAAGCAGGACGTCTTCAAGGGCACGAGGGATTGGGAGCAGGCCACGGCCCGTCGCGAGCCTGCCGAGAACGATCCCGCGCTGCAGGCCTAGTCCTTGTGCGAGAAGCGCGAGCGGCCCGGTGCGCCTAGCGCAACCGTCTGACATATGCGAGCGCACGCGCCGCGGCGACCGAGCGATCGGCGTCGCGGCGTTTTCGTTGCAGCGTGACAAAGGGGTCAGAGCCCCGCATCGCGCTACGGGGCCTCGTCCCCAGGCCCTGCCACAGAATCCTAGGAAAATGCCGTTAACCGCATTTTGCGGATAGCTATAACGTCACTTTCCTAGGATTCTGCGAAAGAGCTCTGGCCCCCTGTCACGCCAGAGCAATCTGCCTGGTGGCGACGCGGGCGAGAAGTGCGGGCGAATGCGAGACGAGCACCATGCCCCAGCCGTCGCGTTCCTGCAGGTCAAGCAGCACACCCCAAAGCTCCGCCTGGGTCACGGCGTCGAGCATCGCGGTCGACTCGTCGGCGATGAGGTAGCGCGGCCCGCACGACAGCGCCCGTACCATGGCAAAGCGCATGAGCTCGCCGCCGGAGAGCTCATGCGGCAGGCGCGCCAGCCACTCGTCGCGCACGCCAAACGCACGGCGCAGCGCCACCACGTCGACACCCGGCGCAACGCACGCCTCGGCCAGGCTCGCCCCCATGCGCATGCGCGGGTCGAACGCCTCCTCGGGATGCTGCAGCAGCAGCTGCACGGGGCTCGCTCCCTCGCGCAGCGCCCCCACGCGCGCGAGCGGCTCGCCGTCCACCAAGACCCTGCCAGCCGTGGGCACGAGATAGCCCGCAAGCAGCCGACACAGCGTCGTCTTGCCCGCGCCCGATGGCGCCACAAGTGCCACGCGCTCGCCCGGCTCCACCCTCACGCCGGGATAGCGCAGCGTCCGCCTGCCGCACGGATAGCGATACACGATGTCACGCGCCTCAAGCGCCATGGCGCTCACCCTCCCCCAGCTCGTCAGTCACCGCAAAGTCATGGCCCGGCAGCGCGTGCCACAGCGCGCGCGAGAAGGGGTGACGCAGCAGCTCGGGCGCGGCAAAGCTCTCCACGCCCGTCTCCTCCACCACCGTGCCGCCGCGAAAGACCGCCACGCGGTCGGCCACGCGCAGGGCCAGCTCGATGTCGTGCGTAATGAGCAGCACGCCGCCGCCCGCGCTGGCAAACGACCGCAGGTCGTCGAGGGCGTGGACCGCCAGCTCGAGGTCCAGGCCCGGCGTGGGCTCGTCGGCGATGATGAGCCGAGGGTTCTCCATGAGCGCGCACATCAGCAGCACTCGGCGCGCCATGCCGCCTGACAGCTCGTGCGGGTACATCCGCTCGACCTCGGGCGCAAGCCCATAGGCCGAGAAGAGCTCGCGTTGGCGGCTCATGCGACGGCGCGCGTCCTCGCGACGCTGCGCCCGGGTGGCCCCGCACGGCACGCCGCGGACCTGCTGCCCCACGCGCATGAGCGGGTCGAGGCTACCCACGCCCTGGGGCACGAGCGAGACGCCCCGCCCCTGCAGCGCGGCCAGCCTCCCCGCGTCCATGCGCTCGCCGTCGAACCAGATACGGCCTGTCACCTCGGAGTTTCTCTCGTAGCGGCCCACCAGGGCGTCGGCCAGGACGCTCTTGCCCGAGCCGCTCGCGCCCACCACAGCAAGCACCTCGCCCGCATGGACCGAGAGTGACAGCCCGTGCAGCACCTCGGTGCGCACGCGAGGCGCCGCAAAGTAGGGGGCGCTGGCGTCGTAGAGATCAAACGCCACGGTGAGGTCCTCGACCGACAGCAGGTGGTGGCCGCCCGCGTGATGCGAGTGCGCCGCGTGGGTGTGATGGTGGTGGTACTCGCCGTCGGCGTGGTCGCCGCTGCGCCCATGGTTGCAGACGGGCGCGATACGCTCGCCGTCGGCGTGGTCGCACCCGGCGTCACCGTTCTTCTTGGCAGCAGCAGACCCAAGCACCTCAGCATCATCTACCTGCATGTTATTCATCAGCCGCACCACCTACTCCTGTACCGTGCGGGCGCTCGTGAGCGCACGCACGAGCGAGCCCAGGCCCGCAAACGCGAGCACCACGGCAAGCAGCGCCGCGCCCGGCAGCACCGCGAGCCACCAGTAGCCGGCCGAGAGGTACTGCATCGACTCGGACAAGATCACGCCAATCGCAGGCAGCTCGGGCGGCAGGCCAAAGCCCAAAAACGTGATGGACGCCTCGTGCAGGATCGCGTGCGGAAACGCCACCACCGTGCCCACGAGCAGCTGCGGCACCAGGGCCGGCAGCACGTGGCCCCAAGCGATGCGCCAGGCGCTGGCGCCAGACCCGAGCGCCGCCGCAAGCCAGGGCTGCTCGCGCAGTTGCATCACCTCGGCGCGCAGCACGCGCGCGAGGCTCGGCCAGTGCGTGAGCGCCACGCCCACGGCCACGCCCGTGACGCCGCGGCCCAGCGCATAGCTGATGAGAAGCAGCAATATGAGGTGCGGCACGCCCATCACCAGATCGATGAGCCACGAGACGGCCGCATCGGCCGTGCGTCCACCCAGCGCCGCCACGAGGGCCAGGGCGCACGCCACCACGCTCGAGCACGCGGCGGCAACAAGCCCCACCAAGACCGAGGTCGAGAGGCCCGCGAGGGTGCGCGCAAGCATGTCTCGGCCCATCCAGTCGCAGCCAAAGGGGTGCGCCGGGCTGGGCGCGAGGTTGCGCGCAGCAAAGTCGGTCTGGCTGGCAACATCCCACAGGGCTCGGCCCGCCCCCACGACGAGCGCCAGGGCCACCGCAAGGGCGATGATGCCAAGGAGCGCGCGGCGACGATTGCCCGCGCCGCGGACAGCGGGCACGTGGAAGGTCGTGAGGCCTGCGGATTCGCTAGGCATGGCGGCTTGCCCTCCCCTCTCGGATGCGCGGGTCGATGACGCCGTACAGCACGTCTGCCAGCAGGTTTCCACCAAAGACCACCACAGCCGAGACGAGCGCGATGGCCACGAGCAGCGGCGCGTCGCCACCCAGCCCCGCCGTGACGGCCGCCTGGCCCAGCCCCGGGTACGAGAAGACCTGCTCGACCAGAACCGAGCCGCCAAAGACCTCGCTCACCGAGGCGAGCTCGATGGTGAGCGCCGGCAGCACGAGATTGCGCAGACCGTGGCGAAGAAGCACGCTCGCACGGCTCTCGCCGCGGCTCGCCGCGAAGCGCGCGTAGTCGCTGTCCATGACCTCGATGGTCTTCTCGCGCGTGTGCAGAGCAATGCTCGGCATGTTCGAGACGGCCAGCACCAGCGCCGGCAGGATGAGGTGGTACAGGTGCGCGGACAGGCTCACCTGGGAGGCGGCCACGCCAACGGGTGCCGAGAAGCCCAGCGGGAACCACCCGAGCCACACCGAGAACACGACGAGCGCCACGAGCCCCAGCCAAAACGCCGGGGTCGAGGAGAGCAGGTAGCACAGGACGCAGGCCACGCGGTCGAGCGCGCCGCCCTGGCGGGCCCCCGCCGCGACACCCAGCGCGAGACCGCCCGCGCCCGCAAGCGCCCACGCCACGAGCATGAGCGCCGCCGAGCTCGCGAAGCGCTCGCCCACGACCTGCACCACGGGCTCGCCAAAGCGCAGGCTCTCGCCAAAGTCGCCGCGAAGGGCGCCCGCGAGCCAGTGACCGTAGCGCTCCCACAGCGGCGTGCCGTGGCCCCAGTAGCGCGCGAGCTCAGCGCGCTGTTCGGCCGGCATGCGCGCGTAGGAGACCTGCCCCACGTTGGCACGCACCGGGTCGACGGGCGAGGTCGCCACCAGCGCAAAGCTCACCACGCTCGTGGCCGCGAGCAGCAGAGCGAAGCGCAGGGCGCGCGCAAGCAGGCGGGGCATGCGGCTGCAGTGCGGGCCCGCCCCAGCCGGCGGCATGTCCGGCTCGCCAGCCCCCGCGGCAGCCACGGCTCCAGCGCGCACGGTCGCGAGGGCCGTGGCGGACTCGCCAGCAGCCGCGACGTCCGCCTCGCGCACGTCCCCCTCGTCCCTATCGTCCACGCAAGTACCCACCTACTGCCAGCTCCAGCGGTCAACGTTGTTGAGCACGCTCCAACCGTGGCCGTGGGGCTGCAGCTTCTGGCGGGCAACCACGAGGTTGTCGCGGCGCCAGTAGAGGTGACTCACGTTGGCGAACCACACCCAGGTGGCGTCGGCCGAGGGCGCGATGCCACCCGTGCCGTCGAACTCCGAGCTCTGCCACAGCGGGTAGCTGCTCTCCACGTCGTCGGTGGCGAGCGCGGCGTCGAGTGCGGCGTCGACCGTGGGGTTGCTGTAGCAGGAATAGTTCATCGTGCCGTCCGTGTGGCTCAGCTCGTAGACATCGATGGGCGAGTTGGAGCCCCAGCCCCACATGATGGGATCGCTGAACTCGTGGGGGTAGAGGTCGTCCCACGAGCCGCCATGGACGTTGACCTCGATGCCCACCTGGCCCATCTGCGCGGCAAAGGCAGCCGCCATGGCCTGGCGCACCGAGTCGCTCGCGGGATAGTAGAGGTCGAGCGAGCAGCGCAGGCCCCCGCGGGCGTAGACGCCGTCGTCGCCGCGGGTCCAGCCCGCCGCCTCGAGCAGCTCACGGGCGTGGTCGGGGTCGTAGTCGCAGCGCATGTCGGCGCTGGCCCAGGGCATGCCGTCGCCAATGCTGTAAGCCACGCTGCCGTAGCCGCCAAGCACCTCGTCGACGATTCCCTGGCGGTCGCACGCGAGGTTGATGGCGCGGCGCACCTCGACGTTTGCCGTGACGTCGTTGCCGGCCGGGTAGGTGGCCTCGCCGTCCTGGCGCGTGGAGCCGGCAGGTATCACCGGCAGCTGGATGCCGCGCGAGTCAACGGACTCGTAGGCGTCGAGCGCGTAGCCGTCGATGTTCTGGTTCGCGAGCGTGGCCGAGGTGTAAGCCATGTCGACCTGTCCCGCGCGCACGGCCGCAAGGGCCGCGTCCTCGCCCATGAAGACCACCACGACGCGCTCGATCTGCGGGGCGTCGCCATAGTAGGAGGGGTTGGCCTCGAAAATGGCCTGCTGCCCGCGGTCCCACTGAACCAGCTGGTAGCGGCCCGAGCCAATGGGGTTCGCGCCATAGTCGTCGCCGTAGGCGTGCTCGGGCACGATGCCCATCACGGCCAGCGTGTAGAGCAGCGCGTTAAAGGGCTTGGCGAGGGTGAGCACCACGGTCGTGTCGTCGGGCGCGGCAGCCTGCGCCACCATCGAGAGGTCTGCCTGGGCGTTGGGCGAGGACTTAATCGTGTTCACGGTGAAGACGACGTCCGAGGCCGTGAGCGGCTCGCCGTCGCTGAAGGTGACGTCGCCGCGAATCTTGAACGTCCAGGTGAGGTGGTCGTCCGAGCAGGAGTACTCGGTGGCGAGGTCGTTCACGAAGTTCATGTCCTCGTCGGTGGCAATGAGGGTCGACTGGATGAGCGGCTCGTGCACGTGCTCGCCACAGCCCCAGTCGACGCAGGGGTCAAAGCCGGCGGACGGCTCGTTCTCCGAGCTCATGGCAATCGTGACCTGGCGCGTGGGGTCAACACTCGTGGCCGCGGGCGCGCCGGTAGCGCCGGACCCGCCGCAGCCCGCGAGCGCGCTCGCCACGGCCAGCGCGGCCCCCCCGACAAACGTGCGCCTACCCACAAGTCTCTTCTCGTCCATGCTAGCTCCTCCCAAATGAGACGAGGGGACTGCCCCGTCTCACCCATGTCTTCGGCGTCCTTGCCACGACTGTGGCGTTGTGACGCCAATTATGTCCCTTAAAGTAACTTTCAGAACGAATCTGTACTATCGTTCGATAGTATCTGAACAAAGAGAACGAAATGTTCCGTAACTTGCGCTCGCGCAAAGCTGAACGCCAGCTGCGAAACGAGAAGGGCCACCACCATGCAGTTTGACCTCGACAAGAGCGTTCGCTATGGCCTCGCCTACTCGGGAGGCGTCGACTCGTGCTACCTGCTCGCGGAGCTTCTGCGCGAGGGCTACGACGTCAAGGCCTACACCATCCTCGACGACCTGCAGATCACCCGCGACACCGACGACTCGGTGACCATCGCCAAGATGCTCGGCGCCGAGCAGCAGATCATCCCCATCAACATCTGGGAGGGCCACGAGGACCTGCGCGCCAACCCGCATGACCGCTGCTACCACTGCAAGTCGATGGTCTTTGGCACCATCCTCGAGCACATGCGCGCAGACGGCCGAACCGTCCTGCTCGACGGCACAAACGCCAGCGACCGCGAGGACCGCCGCCCGGGCTTTCGCGCCATCCACGAGCTGGGCATCGTGTCGCCCCTGCGCGCGGCCGGCCTCACCAAGGACATGGTGCGTAAGGAGTCTGCCAAGTTGGGCCTGCCCACGGCCAACAAACCCAGCTATGCCTGCTACGGGGCCTACTTCGAGCAAGGCGAGGCCATCACGCCCGAGTCTTTGCGCAAGACCGTCGACAAGTTCATGAGCTCGCACCCCGACGCCGCCGACCGCGTGCGCACCGACGGCAACATCGAGCCGAGCCCCGCAGAGGCCAAGGCCCTGAGGCGCGAGAACGAGCGCGCCCGCGCGGCCCGCGAGCGCAACGCCGCCAAGGCCGCGACCGCCAAGGGCGAGCAGGGCGGCGAGAACTAGATGGACAAGGCAGAGCTCGAAGAGCTGCTGGGGCGTGTCGCCGCAGGCAGCGCCAGCGTGGCCGACGCCCTCGCACGCATCCAGACCGCCCCGGTGGCAGACGTGGGCTACGCGCGCCTCGACCTTGCCCGCGGCGTTCGCCAGGGCGCGGGCGAGGTCGTCTACGGCGAGGGCAAGACGGCCGAGCAGATCGCAGGCATCGTCGACGCCCTCGAGGGGGCGGGCCAGCGCCGCGTGCTCGTGACGCGCCTCTCCCCCGAGAAGTGCGAGCGCGTGCGGGCTCTCTCCGCCCGCGCGGACCTACTCGACTACCACGAGGATTCGCGCCTGGCGATCGTGGGCGGCCTTCCCGAGCCCAGCGGCAATGGAACCGTCGTGGTGGCGTGTGCCGGCACGAGCGACCTGCCCGTCACCGAGGAGGCGGCGCTCACCGCCGAGTTTCTCGGCAACCGCGTCGAGCGCATCTGCGACGTGGGCGTGGCGGGGCTGCACCGCCTGCTCGCCTACACCGAGCAGCTCGCCCGCGCGCAGGTCATCATCGCCGTCGCCGGCATGGAGGGGGCGCTTGCGAGCGTCATCGGCGGCCTCGTGAGCTGCCCGGTCATCGCCGTGCCCACCAGCGTTGGCTACGGCGCGAGCCTGGGCGGCGTCGCGGCGCTGCTGTCGATGCTCAACTCCTGTGCGAGCGGCGTGAGCGTCGTCAACATCGACAACGGCTTTGGCGCCGGCTACCAGGCAAGCCTCATCAACCACCTCCCGGGCGCGGCCGCGCCCGGCAACAACCGTTAGGAGCATCATGGGAAGGACCCTATACCTCGACTGCAGCTCCGGCATCAGCGGCGACATGACGGTCGCCGCGCTTCTCGACCTGGGGGCCAGCGAGGAGCACCTGCGCCAGCAGCTCGCAACGCTACCGGTAAGCGGCTTTGACGTCGTCGTGACGCGCGTGAGCAAGAGCGGCCTTGCCGCCTGCGACTTTGACGTGCGCCTCGCCCACGGCCTTGAGAACCACGACCACGACATGGCCTGGCTCTACGGGCACGAGGGCGCTCACGAGCACGCGCACGATCACGGGGACGAACACGATGCAGAGCACGAGCACGCGCATGAGCACGATGCCGAGCACACGCACCACCACGAGCACGCGTGCACCGTCGAGCTCGGCCACGACCACCTGGCCGAGCACGACCACGGCCACCATCACCACCACGGCCACGCGCACGCGCACCGCTCGATGGCCGACGTCCGCGCTATCATCGAGGGCTCCCAACTCACCGCGCGCGCCCAGGCGCTCGCCCTCTCGATCTTTGGCAAGCTTGCCGAAGCCGAAGCCGCCGCGCACGGCGCCACACCCGACACTGTGATGTTTCACGAGGTGGGGGCCATCGACTCCATCGTCGACATCTGCTCGGTCGCCATCTGCCTCGACGACCTCGACGTCACCGACGTCATCGTGACGAGCCTCTCCGAGGGCCACGGCACCATCCGCTGCGCCCACGGCGTCATGCCCATCCCCGTGCCCGCCGTCGCCAACCTGTGCGCCGCCGCGCGCATCGCGCTTGTCCCCGCAGACGTCGCCGGCGAGCTCGTGACCCCCACGGGCGCCGCCGTCGTGGCCGCGCTGCGCACGGGCAGCCGTCTGCCCCACTCCTACGCCATCGAGCGCGTGGGCTACGGCGCGGGCAAGCGCCCCTACGAGGGCTGCTCGGGCGTGCTGCGCGCAATGCTGCTCGCCGACTCCGGGAGCGCCGACGCCGGTGACGGCGACCGCGGCGTCGTCACCAAGCTCGAGTGCGACCTCGACGACTGCACGGGCGAGGCCCTCGGCCACGTCATCGAGCTGCTCATGGCAGCCGGCGCCCGCGAGGCCCACGCCATCCCGCTCGTCATGAAGAAGGGGCGCCCGGGCCACCAGCTCGAGGTCATCTGCAACGACGAGCTCGCGCCCGCCCTCGAGCGCATTATCTTCGAGAACACCACCACCATCGGCATTCGCTCACACGAGGAGCGCCGCCACGCGCTGCCGCGCACGCCCAGCACGGTCGAGACGCCCTTTGGCCGCGTCGAGACCAAGCGCGTCATGATGCCCGACGGCAGCGTGCGCGCCTACCCCGAGTACGCGAGCGTCGTCGCCGCCAGCGAGCGCACGGGCGCGTCGTTCCAGGACGTCTTCGCCGCCACGCAGGCCGCGGGGCTCTTTGCCAAGGCAGGCGGGGCCAGACCCGACTCGCCCACGCCCGGCGACGGCAGGCGGGGCTAGCCGTGGACAAGAGGAGGCGGCGCAGCCGCGAGGCCATCCAGCAGGCGTTCGTTGAGCTGCTCGACGAGCAGGGCTACTCGCGCACCACGGTGCAGGACATCATCAGCCGCGCGGGCGTGGGGCGCGCCACGTTCTACGCGCAGTTCCACAGCAAGGATGACCTACTCGAGGCCCAGGTCTGCGACGTGTGCTGCCAAGCGTTCGAGCCAAGCGGCGAGGTGGGCGCCAGCCCGCTCGCCCAGACCGAGCACGTCCTCGCGGGCCTGCACAGAAGCGAGAGCGGCCTGCGTGAGCTCGTCTCGGGCAACGGCTCGGAGCGCTTCGCCGACTGCCTGCGCCACGCCATCGTGCGGCGCGCCAGCGAGCGCATCCCGGCGTGCCCGGCGGGCCCCGCGGCCTCGATGAACCGCTCGATCCTCGAGCACCACATCGCCGCGAGCTTTGTGGGGCTCGTGCGCTGGTGGGCCTGGCACGACTTTGCGATGAGCGCGCACGACGTGGCGCTCAACTACCTGCGCGCGATTCTGCCGCTGTTTGGAGAAGAGCCGCCAACGGAGTAAAACGGATGCGTGCGCGTCCCATTTGGGCGCGCACGCATTTTGCTATCCCGCGCACGCCGCGCAGACACCACGCACGCACCACGCGCACGCCGCGAGCCCGCGCCCCAAGCACCCGCAACCCGAGGAGCACTGATGACCTACCCCGTCTTTGACATGCACTGCGACACGGCAGACCGCCTGGCCTGGCAGTTTCTCAGCGACGACCTCAAGCAGGCCTGCGGCATGGACTTCTACGGCCCCGGCGACGCAGACGACCCGCAGGGCTGCCGCTCGCTCGCCCAGAGCCACTGCCACATCTCGCTCGAGAAGATCGGCGCCACGCCGTGGGCCCAGTGCTTTGCCTGCTACGTCCCCGACGCCCTGACGCCCGCACAGGCGACCGCGTTCTACGACGCGGTGAACGCCCACCTCGACGCCGAGGTCGCCACGAACGCCGCGGTCGTTTTGCCCGTCACGTCTGCCGCGCAGGTTCGCGAGGTGCTCGAGGGCGCCGGCGAGCCGCACGTGGCCGCCGTCCGCACCATCGAGAACGCCCGTATGTTCGCCGCAGACCTCGGGCTCGTCGAGCGCTACGCCGCTCGCGGCGTGCTCATGGCATCGCTCAGCTGGAACGCCGCAGGCCCGCTCGCGAGCGGCCACGATACCCACGAGCACCTCTCCGAACTGGGCCGCGACGCCCTCGCCGAGATGGAGCGCAACCGCATCGTGCTCGACGTGAGCCACCTCAACGACGAATGCTTCGCAGACGTCGCGGCCGCGAGCAGCCGCCCGATCGTGGCGAGCCACTCCAACTCCCGTGCCGTGTGCCCGCACAAGCGCAACCTCACCGACGAACAGTTTGCCCGCATCCGCGACTGCGGCGGCGTCGTGGGCCTCAACTACTGCGACAAGTTCCTCTCGACCGAGGTGCTCGAGGGGCACGCCACCAACGTGTCGTTCGACGAGATAGCGGCCCACGTCGAGCATTGGCTTGACCTGGGTGGCGAGAACGTCGTGGCGCTGGGCGGCGACCTCGACGGCGCCTCCGTGCCCAGCCTGCTCGACGGCACCGACAAGATGGGGGCCTTCCAGCAGCTCCTCGAGCAGCGCTTTGGTGCCACCATCACGGCCAAGCTCTGCTACGGAAACGCCCTCGCCTTCTTCGAGCGCGCCTCGCACTAGCCGTCTGGCCCGTCTTAGCCAAAAACGCCGGGAGCCCGCATCGCGGACTCCCGGCGTTCTCACATGTGGCAGGGCCATTCGCAGATTTATGGCTACAAGCCCCTACGCGCGCTTCTCGAACTTGGCCAGCAGGCGCTCGAGCTCCTCCTCGACCGTCTTGGCTCGACGGCAGCGCGGCGCCAGGTCGAGCATCGTGTCGAAACACGGGTCCATGAGGTAGGGGTGGCCTACCGCCTCGAGCATCTGACGGTCGTTCTCGGCATCGCCAAAAGCGGCCATGTCGGCCAGGTCGATGCCCAGCACCTCGCCCAGCTCGCGGATGGCCGAGCCCTTGTTGACGCCGCGCATGATCACGTCGATCCACTCGGCGCCCGAGGTTACGACCTCGCAGTCGCGGCCAAAGCAGTCGGCGAACATCTCGCGCACCTGCTCGTTGCGCTCGGGGTCCACCGTGAACGACACCTTGATGAGCGCCTCGCGCACGTCCTCGGGGCGGCTCACGGCGCTGATGTCGTAGCCCTTCGCGGTACGCATGTGCTCGATGAGCTCGGGCGTCTTCTCGCTCGCATAGGCGTGGCGCTCGCCCGACAGCACGTAGGCCGCGCCCGGCGTCTCGTCGATGAGGTGGCAGATGTCGAGCGCGAGCTCGCGCGGCATCGTGTGGCGCACGAGCGTCTCGCCCTGCCAGACGACCTCGCCGCCGTTCTCGCACAGGTAGCCAATGCGATCGGCCACCGGCTCGAAGAGGTGGCGCAGGCTCGCGTACTGCCTGCCGCTCGCGGCCATGAACAGCGCGCCGGCGTCGCAGACGCGCTCGATCACGGCAAACGCCTCGGGCCTGGGCAGGTTGCGCCCGCCAATGAGCAGCGTCCCGTCGAGGTCGGTCGCCACGAGCCTGATGTTTCCCTCGAGTCCTGTAGCCATGCATTCTCCCTCGTAAAGCTTAAAATCCGCGGCGCATTATATCCTGCGCGCGGCCAGATGCCAGCGAGAGCAGCCTCATCGGCCCCTCGCTGGTATCATTCTCTTCGGAATTCACACCCGTTCGCGGGTATCGGGCGGCACCGCCGCCCGTCACAAAAGGGAGAAGACATGGACCGCACCAAGATCGTCGAGCTGTACCGCACCGCCGAGCAGCTCGGCGGCACCACCGTCACCGTCGCCGGCTGGACCAAGTCCGTCCGCGACATGAAGAACTTTGGCTTCGTCACGCTCAACGACGGTAGCTGCTTCAAGGACCTGCAGGTTGTCATGAACCGCGAGACGCTCGCCAACTACGACGAGATCTCGCATCTGTCGGGCTACAACGCACTCATCTGCACCGGCACGCTCAAGCTCACGCCCGAGGCCCAGCAGCCCTTCGAGCTCACCGCCCAAACCATCACCGTCGAGGGCACCTGCGCGGCCGACTATCCGCTGCAGAAGAAGCGCGCCACGGTCGAGTTCCTGCGCACCCAACAGCACCTGCGCCCGCGCACCAACCTGTTCCGCGCCGTCTTCCGCATCCGTTCTGTCGCGGCTGCCGCCATCCACCGCTTCTTCCAGGAGCAGGGCTTTGTCTACGTCAACACCCCCATCATCACCACGAGTGACTGCGAGGGCGCCGGCGAGATGTTCCGCGTGACCACGCTCGACCCCAAAAATCCGCCCCTCACCGAGTCCGGCGAGGTCGACTGGAGTCAGGACTTCTTTGGCAAGCATGCAAGCCTCACCGTGTCCGGCCAGCTCAATGCCGAGAACTTTGCCATGGCCTTTGGCGACGTGTACACCTTTGGCCCCACCTTCCGCGCCGAGAACTCCAACACCACGCGCCACGCCGCCGAGTTTTGGATGATCGAGCCCGAGATGGCCTTTGCCGACCTTAACGACTACATGGATAACGCCGAGGCCATGCTCAAGTACGTCCTTAAGGACGTTATGGCCACCTGCCCCGACGAGCTCAACATGCTCAACAAGTTTGTGGACAAGGGTCTGCTCGAGCGCCTGGACCATGTCGCCAACTCCGACTTTGCCCGCGTTACCTATACCGAGGCCGTCGAAATCCTGGAGCAGGCAGTCGCTGCTGGCCACCAGTTTGATTACCCCGTCAGCTGGGGCATCGACCTGCAGACCGAGCACGAGCGCTTCCTGACGGAGGAGCACTTTAAGCGCCCGACCTTCGTGACCGACTACCCGGCCGAGATCAAGGCGTTCTACATGCGCATGAACGAGGACGGCAAGACCGTCGCCGCCGCCGACTGCCTGGTGCCCGGTATCGGCGAGATTATCGGCGGCTCCCAGCGCGAGGAGCGCCTGGATCTGCTCGAGGCCCGCATCAAGGACCTGGGCATGAATCCCGAGCAGTACAAGTACTACCTTGACCTGCGCCGCTACGGTTCCTGCAAGCACGCCGGCTACGGTCTGGGCTTCGAGCGCTTGGTCATGTATCTGACCGGCGTGGGCAACATCCGCGACGTCCTGCCGCACCCGCGCACCGTGGGCAACGCCGACTTCTAGGCCACCACGCGTTGCAAGCCGCATAACGCACGCCTGCGCCCGTCTCGCACACGCGAGGTGGGCGCTTTCTTTGGCCGAGAAGAGCTCGCGCTCGCCCGCCCGGCACGCACGCTCGCCGCGCGGGCGTTGTATGTCCCTTCCTTCTCGTTAAAATTTAATATATCAAGTGAGAACAACGGCGCCGGCACCTGCGCGCTGGCGCATCCGTCGAGAGGGGCAGCATGGTTCGCACGCTCGCATTTGGCACCACCCCAGACGGCACGCCCGTCCGCGCCTACGAGCTCGCGTGCGCGGGCGTCACGGCCCGCGTCAGCGACTTTGGCGCAACGCTTCTGGGGCTCACCGCGCCCGACCGCGCGGGCAGGGTCGCAGACGTCGTCCTGGGCTTTGGCAGCCTCGACGGCTACCTCGACAACCCCGCCTGCTTTGGCGCCACCATCGGCCCCGTGGCAAACCGCACGGACGCGGGCGAGGTGCCCCTGGAAGGCAACACCTACCAGTTGCCCCAAAACGACGGCCCCGAGCAGCGCAACAACCTGCACACGAGCCTCACCGCGGGCCTACACAAGCGCGTCTGGGCCGCCCGTATGGACAACGAGGCCAACGCCGTGACCTTCTCGACCACGCTCAACGACGGCGAGCTGGGCCTTCCGGGCGCGCGCACCTTCACGGCCACCTACGCCCTCGTGCCCGCGCAAGAGGGCGGCGCCGCGCTCACCGTGCGCTACCGGTGCGAGACGGACGTGCCCACCTACGTGAACATGACCAACCACACGTACTGGAACCTCGCGGGGCACGCGAGCGGCAGCGCGCGCGGCCAGCTCATCCAGATAAACGCCAGCCGCTACCTGCCGCTTCGCGAGGACTCGGTCTCCGCCGGCGAGGTGCGCGAGGTAGCAGGCACGCCGTTCGACTTCCGCGTGCCCAAGCCGCTCGGCCAAGACATCGACGCAGATGACCCGCAGCTCGCGATAGCCCACGGCTACGACCACTGCCTGTGCGTCGACGGCTACGAGCCCAACGGCAGGCCGCGACCCACCCTCCACGCCGAGGACCCCGCGAGCGGCCGCACCCTCGACGTCGCCATCACCACGCCCGGGGCGCACCTCTACGCCGGCAACTGGCTGGGCGACGACCACGCCAAGGACGGCGCCTCCTACCGCGGCCAGAGCGGCTTTGCCTTCGAGCCCGAGTTCTGGCCCGACGCCATCCACCACCCCGCGTGGGAGCAACCCACCTGCGAGCCCGGCCACCCCTACGAGCAGACCATCGTCTACCGCATCTCGGCCAGCTAGCGAGGGGCGGCGCGGCACAGCGACCACAGCCACTTGCGATCGTCAGCGACCACACGCGGCAACGCCACGCCCCGCAATGAACACCAGCTCACGGCCGCAAGCGGCCAAAGCGCAAGAAAGGACCAGCCATGTCCAACGTCATCGTGCCCACAACCCTCGCCCACCTCGAGCAGCTCTTCTCGGCAGCCTTTGGGCCAAGCGACGCGCCCGCCGTCGCCGCCTACGCACCCGGCCGCTCAGAGATCGCCGGCAACCACACCGACCACGAGGGCGGCCGCGTCATCGCCTGCGCGCTCGACGTCGCCGCGCACGCCGTCGCCCGCCCGCGCACCGACACGCTCGTGCGCGTGGCCTCTGAGGGCTACCCCGCCTTCGAGCTCGACCTCGTGAGCACCGACGCGCGCGAGGACGAGCGCGGCACCACCGCAAGTCTCGTGCGCGGCATGGCCCACGAGATCGCAGCCGCGACCGGCATCAGTCCGCGCGGCTTTGACCTCGCGATGTGCTGCGACATCCCCTCGGGCGGCGGCCTGTCGAGCTCGGCGGCCGTCGAGGCGCTGCTCGGGCGCACCATGGAGGCGCTCTGGGGCGCTCAGGCAGCCGAGCCCGTGGCCCTCGCCCAGATGTGCCAGCGCACCGAGAACGCCTACTACGGCAAGCCCTGCGGCCTCATGGACCAGGCCGCCGTCTGCCTGGGCGGCCTCGCCCTCATGGACTTCGCGAACGCCCACGAGCCCGACACCAAGAAGCTCGACCTCGCCTTCGAGGACTTTGGCTACGCGCTCGTCCTCGTAAAGGTGGGCGCAGACCACGCCGCCTCGACCGCCGACTACGCCGCCATCCCCGGCGAGATGCAGGCCATCGCGGTCCGGCTGGGCCACGAGCGCCTCTGCGAGGTGAGCCGCGCGGACTTCGACGCGGCGCTGCCCGCCCTTCGCCAGGAGTTTGGCGACCGCGCCGTCCTTCGCTGCATCCACTACTGGCACGAGGACAAGCTGGTCGAGAGGCGCTGGCGAGCCCTCAACATCGGCGACGTCGCGGCGCTCCTCGAGCTCACGCGCGAGAGCGGCGCCAGCTCGGCGATGTACCTGCAAAACGTCGCGGCCGATCTTGGCCACGAGCAGCCCGCGATGTTTGCCCTGGGCGCGGCCGAGCACCTGCTCGAGGGCGACGGCGCGGTGCGCATCCACGGCGGCGGCTTTGGCGGCACCATCCAGGCCTTCGTGCCGCTCGAGCAGCTCGACGCCTTCTGTGCCCAGATGGACGCCTGGCTGGGCGAGAGGTCGTGCCGTCGCTACGTCGTGAGCGGCGAGGGGGCGAGCGCGGCATGGCTGTAGGCAACGAACAGGTGCTGGCCACCACCGCCCAGGAGCTCGTCGAGTACGCCACGCGCCACCGCCTCATCGAGGCGGCCGACCGCATCTGGGCCTACAACGCCGTCCTCGCCGCCGTGGACGCCGAGGGTCCGGCCGCGCCCAGGCCCTGGACCCAGCCCGCAGACGAGGACCAGCCGGCCGAGCAGGACGCAGATGGGCTTACGCTCGACGACCTGCTCAACACGCTCGTGCACCACGCCCTGATGAACGGCGTCATCGAGCGCTCGCCCAGCGCCTGCGACGCCCTCGCCTGCCAGGTCATGGGCGCCCTCACGCCCCGCCCCAGCGAGGTCGCGTGCCAGTTCCACGCCCTCGAAAGCGCCCGTGGCCCCAAGGCCGCGACGGACTGGTTCTACGCCCTGTGCTGCGCCAACGGCTACGTGAGGCAGTCGGCCATCGCGCGCAACATCAAGTGGAAGACCCCCACCACCTGGGGAGACCTCGAGATCACGATCAACCTCTCCAAGCCCGAGAAGGACCCGCGTGCCATCGCCCGTGCCGGCGCCGCCCCGCAAGACAGCGAGAGGTACCCTGCCTGCCAGCTCTGCATCGAGAACGAGGGCTATGCCGGTCGCGGCGACGACTCGCCGCGCGGCGCCCACCCGGCGCGCCAGAATCTGCGCATCGTGCCGCTCGAGCTGGGCGGAGAGCGCTGGGGCCTGCAGTACAGCCCCTATGCCTACTTTGGCGAGCACTGCATCGCCATGAGCGCGGCCCACCGCCCCATGCACATCGACCGCGCCACCGTCTCGAACCTGCTCGAGCTTGTCGACCTGCTCCCCCACTACTTCTTTGGCTCCAACGCGGACCTGCCCATCGTGGGCGGCTCGATCCTTTCGCACGACCACTTCCAGGGAGGCGCCCACGAGTTCGCGATGATGCGGGCCGCGACCGCCTGGACGTTTGCCATGGATGCCTTCCCCGACGTCTCGGCCGAGGTGCTGCACTGGCCGCTCAGCGTCATTCGCCTGCGCACCCGCAGCCGCGAGCAGGCGCTCGACGCGGCCGTCCACGTCATCGACCTCTGGCGCGGCTGGAGCAGCGAGGCCGCGGGCGTCATCGCGGCCGGCACGGACGGCACGCCCCACAACACCGTAACGCCCGTCGTGCGCAGGGTGGGCGAGGCCGGCCAGCCCGGGGGCGCCATCTACGAGGTCTACCTCGCCCTTCGCTGCAACGTCACGAGCGAGGAGCACCCGCTGGGGGTCTTTCACCCCCATGCGCAGTACCACCACATCAAGCGCGAGAACATCGGCCTCATCGAGGTCATGGGCCTCGCGATCCTGCCGCCTCGCCTCTCGCGCGAGCTTGCCGAGGTGAGCCGCCTGCTCGAGGCGGGCCAGCTCGACGCCCTGGATGCCAACCCCCTCACGGCCTCCCACGCCGCATGGGCGCGCGAGGTCGCCGCACGCCGCGGGGCAGACGTCGCCGCGGGCAAGGCCGACGCCGTGCTGCAAGACGAAGTGGGCCAGGTCTTCTCGCACGTGCTTGAGGACGCCGGCGTCTTCAAGTGGAACGAGGCGGGCGAGCAGGCCTTCCATGCCTTTACCAACAGCCTGTAACGCAAAGCGGCCCCGCAAGCATTCGCGCTTGCGGGGCCGTCCATTTCGTTTTTGCGCGTCCAACGCGACTACCTGTGCCCTCCAGGGGAGCCAGTCTGTCGCGCTGGGCACGCGGGACACCCACGCAGGCGCGCAGGAAGCCGTCTAGGCCAGGATGTCGCCCAGGATCGAGACGAGCTCGTCGACGTCGGCCTTCGTGCACACCAGCGGTGGCAGGAAGCGCAGCGTCGTGGGACCGGTGGCGTTGATAATCGCGCCGCGCTCGAGCGCGCGGGCCACGAGGTCGTGCGCGTCGGGCAGACCCTCGGCCAGCTCGGCGCCAAGCATGAGGCCGGCACCGCGCGCCTCGGCCACGCCAGGCAGCTCGGCGAGCTTGTCGGCCAGGTAGGCGCCCACCTCGCACACGTGCGGCAGGTAGCCCTCGCCCGGCTTACCCTCGGGAGCTGTGCCAGTCGTGAGCTCGCCCAGCACGGCGTCGGCCGCGGCGCAGACAAGCGGGCCGCCACCAAAGGTGGAGCCGTGGTCGCCGGGGTGGAAGGCCTCGGAGATCTCGGCCCTGGCGACGCAGGCGCCCATCGGCAGGCCGCCGGCGATGGCCTTGGCCAGCGTGAAGACGTCGGGCGTCACGCCGTAGCCCTGGAAGGCAAGCGCGTGACCCGTGCGGAACAGGCCCGTCTGGACCTCGTCGCACATCATGAGAGCACCGTTCTCGCTCGTGAGGCGGCGCACCTCCTCCATGAACTCCTGCGTCATGGGGTGCACGCCGCTCTCGCCCTGGATAGGCTCGAGGAGCACGGCGCAGATGTTGGAGCCGCGCTGGGCAAACACCTCGCGCAGGGCCTCGACGTCGTTGGCGTCGATAGCGATGAAGCCGCCGGGCAGCGGCTGGAACGGGTCCTGGGCCCAACCCTGCATCGTGGCCGCGATGGTCTCCATCGTGCGGCCGTGAAAGCTCTTGTTGAGGCAGATGATGTCAAAGCCGCCGTTGCCGCCGCGCTTGGCCCACAGGCGGGCGAGCTTGATGGCGCACTCGTTGGCCTCGGCACCCGAGTTGCCAAAGAAGGCGCGCCACTGCTGAGGCGCGTCGGGGCTCGCGGCGGCCGGGTCGCCGTCGCCGGCGTTGGCGAGCTGCGAGAGACGCCTCGCCACCTCGCCGCGGTGCTCGATGTGGAAGTAGTTCGAGATGTGCAGCAGCCTGGAGGCCTGCTCGGTCACGGCCGCCTCGAGCACGGGGTGGGCGTAGCCCAGGCAGCTCACGGCGATGCCGCCAAGGAAGTCGAGGTACTCGCGGCCCTCGGAGTCGACGGCGCGCATGCCGTGGCCACCCACGAACTCGACGGGGTAGCGGCCAAACGTGTGCATCACGTAGGCGTCGTCTAGCTTCTTAGCCTCTTCCAGGGACATATGTGGTCCTTTCGTCTTGCGCGCGGGCGCTGCCCACACGCGGCATCTACCTGCTAGTTGTTCACGGCCAGACGGCTCGCGAGCGTGCCCAGCGGGTGGGCGTCGTACTCGAGGGCTTCCTCGGAGGAGTGCATCGTAGTGCCAATGCCCTTGTCGGTGAGCAGCTCGATGAGCAGGGAGTGCGGGGTCTTGCCGTTGATGACGTGGCTGCGGAAGACGCCGGCGTGCAGCGCGTAGCAGCAGCTCTCGAGCTTGGGAATCATGCCCTTGTCAACGGTGCCGCTCGCGAGCATCTCCTCCATCTCGCGCAGGCTCATGTTGGAGATGAGCGAGTTCTTGTCGGAGAAGTCCATGTAGACGCCGTCGACGTCGGTCAGGTAGACGATCTTCTGGGCTCCGATGGCGGCAGCGACGTAGCCGGCGGCGACGTCGGCATTGATGTTGTAGTAGCCGCCGTCCTCGCCCACGCCCACCGTGGCCACCACGGGGATGTACTCGCTCTTGATGAGGGTCTCGAGATAGGTGGTGTCGACGTGCTCGATCTTGCCCACGCGGCCGAGGTCGGGGTTGAGCGTCGAGCACAGGATGGTGCCCGCGTCTGCGCCCGAGACGCCCACGGCAAGGTTGCCGTGACGGTTGATCGAGGCCACGAGGTCCTGGTTGACCTCGCCCACGAGCACCTGGCGCACCACGTCCATGGCGGCGGGCGTCGTGACGCGCTGGCCGTCCTTGAACTCGACGGGGAAGTTGAGGGCGTCGAAGGCGCGGTTGATGGCCTTGCCGCCTCCGTGGACGATCACGACGTTCACGCCCAGGATCTTGAGCAGCACGATGTCGCTCATGACGTCGGCGCGCAGCTTCTCGTCGACCATGGCCGCGCCACCGTACTTGATGACGACGGTCTTGCCCGTGATGTTCTTGATCCACGGCAGCGCCTCGAACAGCACCTGGCCGGTGCGCTCGTCGGTGTCCTTCGCGCGCTTGCTCGTGTCGATTGCGTACTTCATGCGTCCCTCCTTGCGGGAGCTGGGTTCTTGGCGGCCGCGCAGGCGGCCCGGGCGGGGTGCGCCCTACGTGCGGTAGTCTCCGTTGATCGTGACGTACTCGTGCGTGAGGTCGCAGGTCCAGACGGTCGTCTCGCAGGTGCCGGCGCCCAGGTCTGCCCAGATGGTGATCTCGGGCTCCTCGAAGCGGCGCAGGGCCTCGTCCTCGTCGAAGGCAACCGTGAGGCCGTCGCGGCACACGGGCATGCCCATGATGTCGATGTCGACGTCGCGCTGGTCAAAGGCAACGCCGCACTTGCCCAGGGCCATCGCAATGCGACCCCAGTTGCAGTCGTGGCCGTAGATGGCTGTCTTGACCAGCGGCGAGTTGGCGATGGCGCGCGCGGCGGTGTCGGCGTCCTCGTCGGTCGCGGCGCCGGCCACGGTCACGGTCACGAGCTTGCTCGCGCCCTCGCCGTCGGCCGCGATCTCGCGGGCGAGGTGCTGGCACACGGCGTTCACGGCGGCGGCGAACTCATCGGCCTCGGGGGTGCCGGCCTCGATGGAGCAGCCGTCCAGAGCGGCCTTGCCCGTGGCGATGGCGATACAGGTGTCGTTGGTCGAGGTGTCGGAGTCGACCGTCACCTTGTTGAAGGTCTTCTTGACAACACTCACCAGGACCTCGTGGAGCAGCTCGGGCTCGACGAGCGCGTCGGTCGAGATAATCGAGATCATCGTGGCCATGTTGGGCATGATCATGCCCGAGCCCTTGCACATGCCGCCCACGATGATGGTCTGGCCCGCAAGGGCGCCCGTGGCCTCGTAGGAAACCGCGTACTCCTTGGGGTGGGTGTCGGTGGTCATGATGGCGTGCGCGGCGTCGTGGCCGCCAGCCAGGCGGGCCTCGTCGTCCTCGTCCTCGCTCGCAGCGGCAGCCGCGGCAATCTTCTCGTGCAGGGCCGGCACGCCGGTCTTGAAGGGCGAAAGGTCAAGCAGCTGGCCAATGACGCCCGTGGAGGCAACGAGCACCTGCTCGGGCGCGCAGCCCACCTCCCTGGCGACGAGCTCGCAGGTGGCCTCGGCGCACTCCAGGCCCTCCTCGCCCGTGGCGGCGTTGGCGTTGCCCGAGTTGATGCAGACGGCACGCACGGCGGCGCAGCCGTCCTCGCCCAGGTGGCCGCGCGAGACGGTCACGGGAGCGGCGCAGAACTTGTTGGTGGTGAAGGCGCCTGCGGCGACGGCGCCCTCGTCGACCTCGACCAGGGCCAGGTCGAGACGGTTGGGGTCGGCGCGGAACCCGGCGTGGATGCCGCCCGCGTAGATGCCCGCGGGGCTCGCAACGCCTCCGTCCTCGATGACCCTGAGGCTAGGCATGGGAGTCTCTTGCATGGCGCTCCTCCGGTAGCTAAGACGGACAGGACGAATGGATGCGAGCTAGACAGCCATGCCGATGTTCGACAGGCCGGCCTTCTCGTCGAGGCCAAAGACAATATTGGCGCACTGCACGCCCTGGCCGGCGGCACCCTTGCACAGGTTGTCGATGGCGCCGGTGCAGATGAGCGTATTGGTGCGGGCGTTGATGGCCAGGCCCACCTGGGCCACGTTGGTGCCCACGACGCTCGCGGTACGCGGCTGGGTGCCAGCCGGCAGCACCTGGACAAAGGGGTGGCCATCGTAGAGCGCGTGGTAGCAGGCCAGCATGTCGTCAAGGCTCATGCCGGCGGCCTCGTCGGTGAGCTGCAGGTAGACGGTCGAGAGCAGGCCGCGCTTCTGCGGCACGAGGTGTGGGGTAAAGACGACCTCGCCGGGCTTGCCCAAGATCTGCTCGATCTCGGGCGTGTGGCGGTGCTTACCCACGTTGTAGGCCATGACGTCCTCGTCGGCGTTGCAGAAGTGGGTCTTGGCGTTGCAGCCCTTGCCCGCGCCCGTGACGCCGCTCTTGGCGTCGACGATGACGAGGCCGTGGGTCCAGCCGGCGCGCACGGCCGGGGCGCTCGCAAGCGAGGTGGCTGTGGGATAGCAGCCGGCGCAGGCGACGAGGGCGGGCTTGCCGGCCTCGTGCAGCTCGTGGGCGCGCGCGAGGTCGTCGCCAAAGAGCTCGGGCAGGCCAAAGGCGCGCGTGGAGAGCAACTCGGGCGAGGTGTGCCTGGCGTTGTACCACTGCTCGTAGACGTCCTTGTCGGCCAGACGGTAGTCTGCCGAGAGGTCAACGACCGTGATGCCCGCCTCGAGCAGCGACGGCACCTGGGCAAGCGCGGCCGTGTGGGGCACGGCCAGGAAGACCAGATCGCACGCGCGCACCGCGGGGTCGTCGTGCGTGGTGAACACGAGGTCGGTTGCGCCAGCGAAGGCGGGGTACTCGGCGGCGAGCGGCGTGCCCGCGTCGGCATTCGACGTGATGACCGACAGCTCGAACTCGGGGTGGCCCAGCAGTAGCCTCACGAGCTCGGCTCCCGCGTACCCCGCCGCTCCCACAACTCCAACCTTGTACGACATGCAGCGCTCCTCACTATCGAAACCCGGCCACGTGGCCGAGCGCTCAGGCGTCCCTTGCGCCCGCTCGGGACGCAATGCTTTTCGATTATAGCCATTGTGGAGGAGCGCGGCCGTATCGATTTGCGCGAATCTGTATATCGATATCATATTCATGCAATATTTTGCATATTAATACGACCGGTGCCTATGAAAAAGCCGCCCGGAGGCGGCCCTTCCTAGCGATTTGCCTTGAGCGTGGCAAAGAGCCTGGTGTTGTGGCGCTTCACGAACGAGATGAAGCGGCCCTCGGCAAGCGCCATGCGCGCGTCGCGGCGCCTCACGGGGATGAGCATGAGGCCCATCATCTTCGAGTGCGGCTGGGCGATGGAGACGGCCAGCTGGGCGCGCTCGCTGCTGATCATCGCGTCGATCTGCTCGAGCTTCTCGGCCTCAGAGAGGGTGCAGCTGGGGTTGCACACGTTCTCGATGCAGCCCACCAGGCGCTCGACGTAGCGGCGCTGCACCATCTCGGTGCTCGCCGGGTCGCCGGCGAGCCCCCAGTGCTCGTAGAGGTCGAGCATCCAGCCGTGCTCCTCCTCGCGCTTCTCGTACATGTTCGAGCGCCAGCGGGCGGTCTCGCTCTCGGCGCGCAGGCGAATGAAGTGGTAGTAGGCGCGCTCGGTCACGGCCACGCGCTCGATGTCGCGGATGACGTCGAGCACGAAGGGGAAGTCGTCCCAGAACGTGGGCTTGAAGCGCGCGTGGATGTGCTCGAGGTACGAGCGGCGGAAGAGCTTGTTCCACGGCGTGTAGAGCAGATTCGTGTCGAAGAGGCGCCAGGCGCAGGCGCGGAACTCTTCCTTGGAGCCAAAGGTGCACGAGGGCTGGCTCTTGAGCTCGGAGGTGTGCTGGTCGCCGCTGCCGTAGTAGGTCTCTATGTAGAAGCCCGCGATCACGAGATCGAGGTCATCCGCCTCGGCGATCTTAACGAGGTCGGCGAGCATCGTGGGCTCCACCCAGTCGTCGCCGTCGACGAAGTGCACGAACTCGCCGCGGGCGCGGTCGAGCGCGGTGTTGCGCGCAGCGGCGGCCCCCTGGTTCTTGGTGTGGATGACGTCGATACGAATGTCGCGCTCGGCCATGCGGTCGGCGACCTCGCCGGTGCGGTCAGTGGAGCCATCGTCGACGATGAGCAGCTCGAAGTTGCGCATCGTCTGGTTTTGGAGGCTCTCGATGGCTCGCCCAATGAAGCGGTCCACGTTATAGGCCGGGATGATGACCGAAACCTTGGGGACCCTCTTCTCGCTGTGTGCCATCAAGTCTTCTTTCACGCGTGGTTCGTGGGCGCTTCTGCCCACACGGAAGACTACCATCGACGCACTTCCAGCCACATCCCCTTGGGGTATGTCCAGTTAATCTGCGCATTTGTTGCGCAAGGCGCACACATCAAAGATTAGGCGATGACACCCACGGTTCTCGCCAGCGCGACGGCGTCGAGCTGGCCGTCTTCGGTGGCGCCCACGCTCGCCACGTCCGAGGCGGAGAGCCCCAGCGAGACGGCGCGCTTGGCGATGTCGAGCAGGCCCGTGGCGTCGAGGTCGCTCGAGACGATGCCGCCCAGAAGCTCGGTGGCATGGCTTGCGAGCGCCGAGCTGCCGCCCGCGGCCGTCTGCAGAAAGGCGTCCCAGCCCACCTGCGTCATCGTCACCGCGTGGTCCATGGGCACGGCGCAGGTAGAGGCGATGCCGCCCGCAAGGCCTCCGAGCCCCTGCGAGGCATAGACCTCATGCAACGAGGCGATGCCGGAGTCGAGCGCAAGCTGCGCCTCGGGAGCAAGCGACGTGAGCTTGGCCGCCCCCTGGGTGGAGTCGATCGAGGCCACGTAGAGGCCCGAGAGGTCTGTCGAGGAGGAGTCGGGCACGATCACGAACAGGACCGTCTCGACCTCGTCGCCCGTGACCGTGGCGCCCGCGGCGTCTGCTAGGGCCCGCGCGCCGCCCTCCTGCACCGTCGCGGACGCAAGCGCGTCGCTCACCTCATGGCTTCCCAGCGCGCTCGACGAGTTGGCGAGCCTCCATAGCGTCGAGACAAGCAGGGCAAGAGCCACGGCAACGACGAACAGCACCACCGCTGCGACCTTGTTGCGATTGGGGTTGTCCTTGGGAACGTCGGGCCTCTCGTACATGATGGCTCCCCTCGCACGGCGCCCCTACTCCCAGGGCGTGAGCAAATTCTGGGGATAGTCTACCCCCACGAAGGTGAGTCCCTTCGCCGGAGCGCAGGGGCCCGCCGCCTTGCGGTCACACGCGGCCAGGGCTTCAGCCACCCAGGGGGCGTCGCGATGACCGCGGCCCACCTCGACGAGCGTGCCCGTGATGGTGCGCACCATCGAATGAAGAAACGCATTGCCCACGACGTCGATACACACGACGCTCTCGCCGCACTCGACCTCGCGCGTAACGTCGACGCGCGAAACATATCGATGCGTGGGCTTGCCCTCGGCGCTCGTGGCCTTGCAGAAGCTCTTGAAGTCATGCTCCCCCACCAGCGCCTGAGCCGCCTCGTACATGGCCACCTCGTCAAGGGTGCTCTTGAGCCACCACGCGTGGTCCCAGGCAAGCACGGGGCGGGCGGGCCCGTCTACGATGCGGTACCGGTAGCTCCTCGAAGTTGCGTCAAAGCGTGCCGAGAAGCCCGCGGGAGCCTGATAGAGGGCCTGGGGGGCGATGTCGTCGGGCAGCAGGGCGCCCAGCCCGTGCATGAGCCTGCGGTCGGGCAGCGCGAGCTCCTCGACCGTGACGGGGACGCTCACGTACTGGGCGATGGCATGGACGCCCGCGTCGGTGCGGCCCGCGCAGGTAAGGTCCACCTCGCGCCGGAGCAGGGTCTCGAGCGCGCGCGTGACCTCGCCCGCCACCGTGCGCCGGGTGGGCTGTGCGGCAAAGCCCGCGAAGCCCGCTCCGCGATAGCCAAGCTTGAGCACAAGCGTGCCGTCGAGCGTGCCCTCCTCGAGAGCGCGCTCCTCGAGCGAGGGGCGGTGAGGCGGCTGGACGATCGCGGGGTCGAACATGGTTGCTCCAAACATCAGGTCTGCGGAATGCCTTCCGTAGACTCGGCAAGACGCATGCTTCTTGGCCGAGCCAGGCTCAGCCGCACGGGTGCGACGGGTAGACAGCCCGCAGCCCGCCAGCGTACCCAAAGACCAACCATTCCAGTCCACGTGGCGGAGCAAGAAGCAGGGCTCAATGCAAAAGAGGGTCCGAACGAAGCGTCCGGACCCTCCTACAGTACCTTACGAGTTGCCTCGTTGCGAGAGCCTCGCCTACTCGGCGGTCTCCTCGGTAGACTGCTCCTCGGCGGGAGCCTCCTCCACCTTGGTCACCTTGGTGGCCTCGGCCTTGGGGGCCTTGGCAGCAACCGGCTCGGTGATGATCTCGATGATGGCGACCTCGGCGTTGTCACCCTTGCGGGGGCCGAGCTTCATGATGCGGGTGTAGCCGCTGTTGCGGTCGGCCCACATGCCCTGAGCAGCCTTCTCGAAGACCTCGCGGACGAGCTCCTTGTCACCGAGCTTGGCGATGGCGAGACGACGAGCGTGAAGGTCGCCGCGCTTGGCCCAGGTGATGATGCGGTCCACGTCGGTGCGGATGGCCTTCGCACGCGGCAGGGTCGTCTTGATGCGGTCGTTGGCGAACAGCGCCTGACAAAGGCTCTTCTTCATAGCCTTGGTGTGGGCGGCGTCGGTGCCAAGCTTCATCCCGCTCTTCTTGTAGTGCCTCATAGTCAGTTACTCCTATGCGATGTAGCGGCGCTTAAGCCTTGAAGCTCAGGCCCATCGACTCAAGCTTGTCCTTGACTTCCTCGATGGACTTGACGCCGAAGTTGCGGATGTTGAGCAGGTCGTTCTCGGAGAACTCGACGAGCTGACGGACGGAGTGGATGCCAGCGCGCTTCAGGCAGTTGTAGGAGCGCACGGACAGGTCCAGGTCCTCGATCTGCTTGTCAAGCTCGGTGTTGTCATCGGTCTGGCCAGCGGCGAAGATCGACGGCTCCTCGGCCTGCTCACCCTCATCGGCCAGGGACATGAACGCAGCCATGTGCTGGTTGATGATGTTCGCGGCCTCGACGACGGCCTCGCGGGGAGACACACCACCGTTCGTCTCGATCTCGAGAACGAGCTTGTCGTAGTCGGTGTGCTGGCCCACGCGACAAGGCTCGACGGCCTTGGCGCAGCGGCGCACGGGCGAGAAGAGCGAGTCGACGTGAATCAGACCGATGGGGTCGTCGTCATGCTCGTTGTCCTCGCCAGAGACGTAGCCACGACCGGTGCCGATGCGCATCGACATCGTAAGGTGGGCGCCCTCAGAGAGCGTGCAGATCACGTGCTCGGGGTTAACGAGGTTGAACTCGGAGGGGATGTCAAAGTCCCCGCCAGTCACCGTGGCCGGGCCATCGATGGAGATGGTGGCCGTGGCCTCGTCGCCAACGCCAAGGCTCTTGAAAGCAAGGCCCTTGACGTTCAGCACGATGTCGGTGACGTCCTCATAGACGCCCTCGACCGTCGTGAACTCGTGCTGTACGCCGTCGATCTGGATGGCCTCCACAGCGGCGCCCTCGAGCGAGGAGAGCAGCACGCGGCGGAGCGAGTTGCCCAGGGTATCGCCATAGCCGTGCTCAAGCGGCTCGGCAACGACGCGGGCAACGTTGTCGCTGACCTCTTCTACCGTCACGTTGGGACGGATGAAATCGGACATAGAAACCTCCAACCGGTCTCTACTACTTGGAGTAGAGCTCGACGATGAGCTGGGCGTCGAGATCAAGGTCGATCTGGTCACGCGTCGGGAGCTGCAGGACGGTACCCGTCAGCTTCTCGATGTCGACCTCGAGCCAAGCAGGCACGGCCATGTGCTCAGAGGAGATCAGGGCCTCCTTGATGGGAAGCAGGTCCTTGAACTTGGGGGCGACAGCCACGACGTCGGCGGCCTTCACGCGGTAGGAGGGGATGTCGACGCGCTTGCCGTTCACGGTGATGTGGCCGTGACGGACGGTCTGACGGGCCTCCTTGCGGGTGCGGGCGAAGCCAAGGCGGAAGACCACGTTGTCGAGGCGGCTCTCGAGGATGGTGAGCAGGTTGTCACCGGTAATGCCCTCGATCTTCAGAGCCTTCTCGTAGTACATGTGGAACTGCTTCTCAAGCACGCCGTAGATGAACTTGGCCTTCTGCTTCTCGCGGAGCTGACGGCCGTACTCGCTCTCGTTGCGGCGCTGGCGCTTGGGCTGGCGGTTCGACTTCTTGTTGATGCCCATCACGATCGGGTCAATGTCGAGCGCGCGGCACCTCTTAAGGACAGGAGTCCTATCCACTGCCATAGTTAGATTCCTTCCTTACCTACACGCGGCGACGCTTGCACGGACGGCAACCGTTGTGCGCGATGGGGGTCTTGTCCTGGATGCTCGAAACCTCGAGGCCGGCAGCCTGGAGGGAGCGGATGGCGGTCTCGCGGCCAGAGCCGGGGCCCTTGACGAAGACGGAGACCTTGTGGACGCCGTGCTCCATGGCCTCCTTGGCGCAAGCCTCGGCAGCCATCTGAGCGGCGAACGGGGTGGACTTGCGGGAGCCCTTGAAGCCGACCATGCCGGCGGAGCGCCAGGAGATCACGTTGCCCTGGGGGTCGGTGATCGAGATGATCGTGTTGTTGAAGGTGCTCTTGATGTGAGCCTGACCGACAGAGATGTTCTTACGGTCGGCACGCTTGATGCGCCCGCGAGCCTGGGCGCCCTTCTTAGCAGTAGCCATTAGTCAGTCTCCCCTACTTCTTCTTCTTGCCGCCGACCTGACGCTTCTTGCCCTTGCGGGTGCGAGCGTTAGTGTGCGTGCGCTGGCCGCGGACGGGGAGGCCCTTGCGGTGACGGAGGCCGCGGTAGCAGCCGATCTCCATCAGGCGGGCAATGTTCTGACGCGTCTCACGACGGAGGTCGCCCTCGACGGTGTAGTTAGCGTCAATGTAATCGCGCATCTTCGAGACCTCATCCTCGGTGAGGTCACGCACCTTGGTGCTGGGGTCAACGCCAGTCTCGGCGCAGATCTTAGAAGCGGCGGTACGGCCGATGCCGTAGATGTAGGTAAGTCCGATCTCAACGCGCTTCTCGCGCGGGAGGTCGACGCCGTTAATACGGGCCAACTTGTGCTCCTCTCCTAGCCCTGACGCTGCTTGTGGCGCGGGTTCTCGCAGATCACGTACACCTTACCGTGGCGACGGATGATCTTGCACTTGTCGCACATCTTCTTGACCGAAGGACGTACTTTCATCGTTCTTCCTCTCGGTGTGTCTTGCTTTCCTATATGAACGCCCAGCCGCTGGCGAGAATATCCAAGGCTGTGTGCCGCTTGCGCGGCGGTTTGGACCGGGTGGTCCTGCCGAACCCCTACTTGTAGCGGTAGGTGATGCGGCCACGCTGCAGGTCATACGGGGAGATCTCCACGTCAACCTTGTCGCCGGGAAGAATGCGGATGTAGTTCATCCTGATCTTTCCCGAGATGGTGCAGAGAATGGTGTGGCCATTCTCGAGCTCAACGTTAAACATCGCGTTGGGCAGCGGCTCGAGCACCTTGCCCTCAAGCTGGATTGCATCCTGTTTGCTCACTGCGTGCTACCTTCTCCTCGATACATGACACAGCGACTGAACATCATAACGAAAAACCCGCGCTACGTCCATGCAGCGCGGGTTCTCCACAACTTCTGTAGCCAGGCGTGGCTAGTGCTCGCCCACGTCGCTGCCCGTACCACCCATCATGTCGCACCAGGGGCCGTCGGCGTCTGCCGTGAGGATCACGGGGCCATCCTCGGTGATGGCAATCGTGTTCTCGTAGTGGGCCGCAGCGAGCCCGTCGTTGGTGACGACGGTCCAGCGGTTGGGGAGCACGTGGCTTTCGTAGCCGCCGAGGCAGATCATGGGCTCGATGGCGATGACCATGCCCACCTGAAGCTTGACCCCCCTGCCGGCCTTGCCGTAGTTGGGGACGTTGGGCTCCTCGTGCATGGCGCGACCCACGCCGTGCCCCACGTAGTCGCGTACCACACCGTAGCCATTGGCCTCGGCAAGGCTCTGGACGGCATGGCCCACATCACCCAGGCGGTTGCCGGGGACGGCGGCCGCGATGCCGGCCTTGAGGCAGTCGCGGGTAACCTCGCACAGGCCCTTGTCGGCCACGCTGGGATTGCCGCAGTAGAAGGTCCAGGCGTTGTCGCCCACCCAGCCGTTCACGATGGCGCCCGTGTCGATGGAGACGATGTCGCCCTCCTGCAGCACGGTGGCCGCAGACGGGATGCCGTGGACGATCTGGTCGTTCACCGAGCAGCAGATGCTGGCAGGGAATCCGCCGTAGCCCTTGAAGGCGGGCGTGCCGCCGTGCATGCGGATGATGCTCTCGGCAACGCGGTCGAGCTCGAGGGTGTCGACGCCCGGGCGAATCATCGCGCCAACGCGACGAAGTGCCAGCTTGGAGAGGGCTCCGGCCGGCTTCATGGCCTCAATCTCTGCCGTGGTCTTGATCTTTAGCATAGACCGAGGAGCTCCTTGACGTCCGCATAGACCTCGTCGACCGGACGGTCGCCGTCGACGGACTTGAGCAGGCCCTTGCCACGGTAGTACTCGACGAGCGGAGAGGTCTGCGTCTCGTAGACGTCGAGGCGCTTCTGGATCGTCTCGGGCTTGTCGTCGTCGCGCTGGTACATCTCGCCGCCGCAGGAGGGGCAGGTGTCGACGCCGGCGGGAGCGGTGTAGCCGCACTCCTTGCAGGTGCGACGCGAGGACAGGCGCTTGACGATGACGTCGGCGGCAACGTCGACGAGCAGAGCGGCGTCGAGGTTGCGGCCCATCTCGGCAAGAGCGGAGTCGAGCGTCACGGCCTGAGCGGTGTTGCGCGGGAAGCCGTCGAGGATGAAGCCCTTCTTGGCGTCATCGGCGTCGAGACGCTCGGTCACGAGGTCGACGACGAGCTTGTCGGGAACGAGCTGGCCGTTGTCCATGTAGGACTTGGCCTTGATGCCCAGCTTGGTGCCGGCCTTGACGGCAGCGCGGAGCAGATCGCCGGTGGAGATGTGGGCAACGCCATACTCCTCGACGAGCTTCTGGGCCTGAGTACCCTTACCGGCACCGGGGGCGCCGAGCAGAACGATGTTCATGCGTGCCTTCTTTCTGCGCCGATGCGCATCAGAGAATTCCGTCCCTCCAGCCTACCGCAAAACAAACGGGGCCGCCGCCCGAAGGCGACGACCCCGCAAAGACTCTTTGTCCGAGACCTACTTGATAAGCAGGTTCTCGTAGTTGGTGGTCTTGAGCTGGCTCTCGATCTGGCAGATCGTGTCGAGGGCCACGCCAACCATGATCAGGATCGACGTGCCGCCAAAGGCCTGCACCAGCGAGTTGCCAGTGAAGGTGAAGATGATCGACGGAACGACGGCCACGATCGCGATGAAGATGGCACCAGGAAGCGTGATGTGGTTCAACACGTTCTTGATGTAGGCCGAGGTGGCTGAGCCCGGACGAACGCCAGGGATGAAGCCGCCCTGCTTGCGCAGCGTGTCGGCCGTCTCATCGGGGTTGAACACCATGGAGGTGTAGAAGTACGCAAAGCCGACGATGAGAAGCACGGAGAGAATCCAGTTAAGCCAACCGGAGCTCACGGCGTTCGCGAAGGTGCTGATCCAGCCAACACCGGGGAAGAACACCGCAATCTGAGCCGGCAGGTACAGGATTGCGCTCGCGAAGATGATGGGGATGACGCCAGCCGTGTTGACCTTGACGGGAAGGTACGTGGACTGGCCGCCCATGATCCTGCGACCCACGACGCGCTTGGCGTACTGCACCGCGATGCGACGCTGGCCACGCTCGATGTAGACGATGAACGGGACAACCGCGACGATCACCACGACGGTGAGGATCGTGAGCAGGATTCCGTTGTCAGAGGTGCGCAGCGACTGGATGATCGAGGTGGGCAGGCCCGAGATGATGTTGGCAAAAATGATGAGGCTCATGCCGTTGCCAATACCACGCTGGGTGATGACCTCGCCCATCCACATGATGAGGATGGCGCCGGCAAGCATCGAGACCACGACGACCACGTTCATCAGCCACTCGGGGATGCCCGTCTGCGAAAAGTCGATGCCAAAGCTGGAGCTCTTGAAGAGGAAGAGGTAGCCGATGGCATTGAGCAGGGCGAGGCCCACGGTGACGTAGCGCGTGTACTGCGTGATCTTGCGCTGGCCGCTCTCGCCCTCGCGGGCAAGCGTGCCGAGGCTCGGCACCACGGCCTGGAGCATCTGCATGATGATCTGGGCCGTGATGTAGGGCATGATGCCCAGGCAGAACACCGACACGCGAGAGAGTGCGCCACCGCTGAACAGGTTCAGAACCGCGATAGCACTGTTCGCGCTGGAGCTCGACTGATATGCCGAGAGCATCCCCGAGAAGGGGATGCCCGGCACGGGCACGTATGCCCCAATCCTGTAGAGGACGAGGATACCGACCGTCAGCAGGATCTTGTTGCGAAGCTCCTTGACGCGAAAGGCATTGAGGATGCCATTTAGCACGGGAGCTCAACCTTTCCGCCGGCGGCCTCGATCTTGGCCTGGGCGGCAGGGGTGACCTTGTCGACCTTGACGGTGAGCTTCTTGGTGATCTCGCCGTCGGCAAGGACCTTCACGAGCTCATAGTCGCGCTTGATGATGCCAGCGGCGATGAGGCTCTCGGTGTCCACGACGTCGCCGTCGTTGAACTTGTCCTCGAGGCGGGAGACATTGACCGGCGTGTACTCGACGCGGCCGTGGTGCTTGAAGCCGGGGAGCTTCGGGAGACGCATGGCCAGCGGCTGCTGACCACCCTCGAAGCCAGCGCCCTTGCCGCCACCGGAGCGGGAGAGCTGGCCCTTGGTGCCGCGGCCAGCAGTGGTGCCGTGGCCGGAAGCGTTGCCGCGACCAATGCGCTTGCGGGCCTTCTTGGCGCCCTCAGCGGGGCGCAGATCGTTGAGCTGCATAGGTGTGACTCCTAGTTCTCTTCAACGGTGACGAGGTGCTTGACCTTGAAGATCATCCCGCGGACGCTCTCGTTATCGGGAAGCACGTGCGTGTCGTTGATCTTGCGGAGGCCGAGAGCGCGGCAGGTGCGGGTCTGGTCAGCCTTGACACCGCAGACGGCGCTCTTGACGAGCTTGACGGTGAGGGTCTTCGCCATGACTAGTTCTCCTTCCCGACGAACATCTCGGCGACGGTGAGGCCGCGACGCTCGGCGGTCTCCTCGGGGCTCGAGAGCTGCTTCAGAGCCTCAGCGGCGGCCTTGATGATGTTGAGGCCGTTGCTGGAGCCCATGGACTTGGACAGGACGTTCTTGATGCCAGCCAGCTCGAAGAGCGGACGAACGGGGCCGCCGGCGATGACGCCGGTACCGTCGATGGCGGGCTTCACGAGGACGCGGGCAGCGCCAAACTCGCCCATGACGTCATGGGGCACCGAGCCGGTCTCGGTCAGGGGCACCTTGAACATGTTCTTCTTGGCGTTGTCGGAAGCCTTCTGGATGGCCAGGGGCACCTCAGAGGACTTGCCGGTGCCAAGACCAACGTTGCCCTTGCCGTCGCCGACGACAACGAGGGCGACGAGAGACATACGACGGCCGCCCTTGACGGTCTTGGAAACGCGGTGGATGAAGACGACGCGCTCCTGGAGCTCGGAGGCGTCGCGCTGCTGCTTCGGGTTACGAGCCATTACAGATACCTCCTAGAACTTCAGACCCGCGGAGCGGGCGCCATCAGCGAGAGCCTGGACACGGCCATGGTAGATGCGGCCGCCGCGGTCGAACGTCACCGTGGTGACGCCAGCCTTGAGGGCGCGCTCGCCAACCATCTTGCCCACGAGCTCGGCGGCCTCCTTGTTGGAGCCCAGCTTGCCCGTGGCGCGGAACTCGGGGTCCAGCGTCGAGGCGGTGCAGATGGTCCTGGCATCGACGTCGTCGATGACCTGGGCGTAGATGTTGGTGTTCGTGCGGTGCACGGAGAGGCGGGGACGCTCGGCGGTGCCGCAAATCTTGGAGCGGACGCGACGCTCGCGGCGCTTGAGGCCAGCCCTCTTAGCCTTGAACTTGTTCATGAAAATCTCCTTAGTCACGCCGTCACCTAGCAGGGTGACGGTCTTCTATGACTTACTGGACAGGCCTTACTTGGCAGCCTTGCCGAGCTTCCTGCGGATGTGCTCACCCATGTAGTGGATGCCCTTGCCCTTGTAGGGCTCGGGAGGACGCTTCATGCGAATCTCGGCGGCAACCTGGCCGACCTGCTCCTTGGAGATGCCCTTCACGTTGATGTGCGTGTTGTCGGGGACCTCGAAGGTGATGTTCTCGGGGGCCTTGTAGATGACCGGGTGAGAGTAGCCGAGCGAGAGGTCAAGATCCTTGCCCTTGAGCGCGACACGGTAGCCGACGCCCGTGAGCTCGAGCTGCTTCATGAAGCCCTCGGAGACGCCGAGGACCATGTTGTGGATGAGGGTGCGGGTCAGGCCGTGCTGGGCGTTGGCCTCGCGGGACTCGTCGTTGACGGTGACGAGGATCTCCTCGCCCTCCTCCTTGATGGTCACGAGCTCGGAGAAGTGACGATCGAGCTCGCCCTTCGGGCCCTTGACGTGGACGTGGTTGCCCTCAACTGTCACAGTGACTCCGGCGGGAATCTGGACAGGCTTCTTGCCAATACGGGACATGGTGAGTCTCCTTTCCTATCCTGCCGTGAGTTACCAGATGTAGGCGATGACCTCGCCGCCGACGCCGAGCTTACGAGCGTCGCGGTCGCACATCATGCCCTTGGAGGTGGAAATAACGGCGGTGCCGAGGCCACCGAGGACGCGGGGAAGGTCCTCGGCCTTGCTGTAGATGCGCAGGCCCGGCTTGGAGATGCGCTTGATGCCGCGGATGACGCGGGCACGGCGCGCACCATACTTCAGGGTGACCGTCAGGGTCTTCTGGGGCTTGGTGTCCTCGACGGCGTAGCCCTCGATGTAGCCCTCCTCCGTGATAACACGGGCGATCTCGACGAGCACCTTGCTCGACGGCATGCTGACGACATCCTTGCCGGCGGTGTTGCCGTTGCGGATGCGCGTGAGCATGTCTGCAATGGGATCGGTAACGTTCATTGGGATTCTCCTTCGGTAGGGATGAACCTCTGCGTCCGGTTCAGCCTGGCCCGTAGCCAGGTCGCCTGGACGGGAGTCTTCCTTTTGCCCAGGAGCTGAAGGTCTAGGACCTACCAGCTCGCCTTGCGGACGCCGGGAAGCTCGCCCTTGCTAGCGAGCTCACGGAAGCAGACACGGCACAGGCCGAACTTGCGATAGACGCTGTGCGGACGGCCGCAGCGCTGGCAACGGTTCTGGGTGCGCGTCGAAAACTTCGGCTCTCGCTGAGCCTTGACGATCATCGATGTCTTAGCCACAAATCCTCCTTACGGATGACGGCCGCACTTTTGTGCGGCTATTTCCGCCGCTTGCGCGGCACGCCGCCGACACAAGGCCGGCGGCGGGATTACCAATGCTACTTGGCGAACGGGAAACCAAAGCCGTCGAGCAGGGCCTTGCCCTCCTCGTTGGTGTTGGCGGTGGTGACGATGGTGATGTCCATGCCACGGGTGCGATCGATCTTGTCGAAGTCGATCTCAGGGAAGATGAGCTGCTCGGTGACGCCCATGGAGAAGTTGCCACGGCCGTCGAAGCTCTTGGCGGAAATGCCGCGGAAGTCGCGGATGCGGGGGATGGCAACGCAGATCAGGCGATCCAGGAAGTCCCACATGCGGTCGCCGCGCAGGGTGACCTTGGCGCCGATGGGCTGACCCTCACGAAGGTGGAAGGTAGCGATGGACTTGCGGGCACGACGAATGGACGGCTGCTGGCCGGTGATGGCGCGCAGGTCGGAAATGGCACCGTCGATAGCCTTGGAATCGGTAGCGGCCTCGCCGACGCCCATGTTCACAACGATCTTCTCGATCTTCGGGACGCACATGGGGTTGGTGTAGCCGAACTGCTCGATGAGCTTGGCACGGACCTCGTCGTTGTACTTGGTCTTGAAGCGCGGGACGTACTTCTCTTCAGCCATTTTCACTCCTTATGGGGTTTCTCAGCACGGGGTTGGCTCGGGGCTTTTAGACCTCGGTTACCCTCGTACCTCCTGCTCGACGGCTAATCGGCAGGAGCCTTCACAGTGCAGCTCATAAGGATATGCCTTTGCAAGGGCTTTTACCAGTGGAAATTCCCGTTTTGGTCGCGCGCGGTCCCGCGTTCACGCGACCCCCACAAAAAAGGGCGCCGCCCCAGGCGACGCCCATCATAGCAGTCCCGTCGTCGGTCCTACTCGTCGACGCTCGCGTGGAACGAGGCGTCCGCCGCGACTTCGAGCAGGCTCTTGCCGTCGATGCACGGCAGGTTGAGCACCTCGTCGACCGTGGGCACCAGGTCGGAGCAGTCCGTGAAGTGGCCCTTGTCGTTGAGCAGCCCGCAGTCCTGGACGCGCCAGTAGCCATCGGTGTGGGTGACGTAGTAGGTCTTCTCCCCCATCTCGGCGAAGACGCGCGTGTTGGCGCGCAGGTAGCCGTCAAGCGTGTCCGGCCCGATCTCGACCGTCTCCTCAGCCATCTTTCCCATGAGAGCTCCCTTCTTCTTACCCGCGGCGCGCGCCGCGGATGGGCTAACCCTTCCTTGGGTCAAGGGTGCCCCTCATGGGGCCGCTCCCATCCCTCATACCGACGAGCGGGCAATATCGTCGTGGCAGCGGTGGTTGAGGCAGCCAGAGGGAGGTCCTCGCTCACGCCTACCGGCCCCACATACAAGAAAGGAGCCCACAGGCCAAGCCTGCGGGCTCCTCGTTGCATCTGGGATGCGTTACCTCGAACCTACTTCTTGTAGGGGTCGGGGATGACCTCGCCGCTCTTCTTGGCGACGCGCACCTTGGTGCCGTCCTCCTCGAAGCGGTAGCCAACGCGCGTGGGTGTGTCGGTCTTGGGGTCGATCAGGGCAACGTTGGAGACGTCGATGGGCATCTCCTTGTTCACGAAGCCACCCTGCTGGTTGTCCTGCGTGGGACGGACGGCCTTCTTGGCGACGGCAACGCCCTCGACGACAACCTTGCCCTCGCGGGGAAGGGCGCGCACGACGACGCCGCGCTTGCCCTTGTCCTTGCCAGAGAGCACCTGGACGGTGTCGCCGGTCTTGATCTTCATCTTAGCCATAGTGGCGACTCCTCCTAAAGCGTCTCAGGCGCGAGCGAGACGATCTTCATGTACTTGTGATCGCGCAGCTCACGGGCGACGGGGCCAAAGATACGGGTGCCGGTCGGGTTACCGTCCTTGTCGATGAGGACGCAAGCGTTCTCGTCAAACTTGATGTAGGAGCCGTCCTTGCGGCGGGTCTCCTTGACGGTGCGAACGATGACGCAGCGAACGACGTCACCCTTCTTGACGGAACCGCCCGGCGTGGCCTCCTGGACGGCGGCGATGACGACGTCGGCGATGCCGGCGTAACGGCGCTTCGAGCCACCCAGAACCTTAATGCACCTCACCTTCTTGGCGCCGGAGTTATCGGCGACGGTGAGCATGGTCTGCATCTGAATCATTGCAAATCCCTTTCAGAAGCTCATCCGGCCCAGAGGTGCACCCTCACGAGCAGCGCACATGGGCCGATAGATGGCCTTGGCAGTTACTTGGCGGCCTCAACGACCTCGACGAGGCGCCAGCGCTTCGTCTTGGACAGGGGACGCGTCTCCATGACCTTGACGGTGTCGCCAACGTGCGCGACCTCGTTCTCGTCGTGGGCGTGGAGCTTCTTGGTAACGGTAATCATCTTGCCGTACTTGGGGTGGCGCTTGCGGTTGTCGATCTTCACGGTGATGGACTTGGCACCGGAGATGGAGGTAACGACGCCCACGCGCACCTTACGCGAGTTACGAGCCTCGGTATCGCTCATGTTCTTCTCCCTAGACTCTTCTACTTCGCCTCAGCGGCGATCTGGCGGGCGCGCATCTCGGTCTGGATGCGAGCGATGTCGCGCTTGACGTTGGTCACGCGGGCCGTGTTGTCCAGCTGGCTGGTGGCCATCTGGAAACGCAGGTTGAAGAGCTCGGCGCGGCCGTCCTCAAGCTTCTTGGCGAGCTCCTCGTCGGAGAACTCGCGGATCTCGTTCATCTTCATGGGTTACTCGTCCTTCCCAGCCTGCTGGTCGGCAAGGGTGACAATCTTCGTCTTGATGGGCAGCTTGTGCTGGGCAAGACGGAGAGCCTCCCTGGCGATCTCCTCGGAGACGCCACCGATCTCGAACATGATGCGGCCGGGCTTGACCACGGCCACCCACTCCTCGGGGTTGCCCTTACCCTTACCCATGCGGGTCTCGGCGGGCTTCTTGGAGATGGGCTTGTCCGGGAAGATCGTGATCCAGACCTTACCGCCACGCTTCATGTAACGGGTCATGGCGATACGGGCGGCCTCGATCTGGCGGTTGGTGATCCAGTGAGCCTCAAGGGCGACGATGCCGTACTCACCGAAGTGCAGCTGGGTGTTGCCCTTGGCGTGGCCCTTCATGGAGCCACGCTGCACCTTGCGGTGAAGAATACGCTTAGGAGCCAGCATTAGTTGCCCCTCCTCTCATTGCGACGACGGGGACGCGAGGAGCCCTCGAGGGCCGGCTGCGGCTTGGGCTGGCCGGGGAGCTTCTCGCCGACGTAGATCCAAACCTTCACGCCACAGGCACCCATGGTGGTGCGAGCGGTAGCCTCACCAAAGTCGATGCAGGCACGAAGGGTGTGCAGGGGCACGCGACCCTCGCGGTACCACTCGCGACGGCCCAGCTCGGCGCCGCCGAGACGGCCGGAGCACTGGATGCGGATGCCCTTGGCGCCGGCCTTGCGGGCAGACTGCACAGCCTTGCGCATGGCGCGACGGAAGGCGATGCGCTGCTCGAGCTGGTCAGCGACGCTCTGGGCAACGAGGGAGGCGTCGAGCTCGGGGCGCTTAACCTCGATGACGTCAACGTTGACCTGGCCCTTGCCGACCTTGGCGATCTTCTCGAGCTCGGAGCGGAGACCGTCGATCTCGGCGCCCTTCTTGCCGATGACGATGCCGGGGCGGCCGGTGTAGATGGTGACCTTCACCTTGTCGCCGGCGCGGTCGATCTCCACGCGGGAGAGCGCAGCCTTGGCCAGACGCTTGTTGAGGTACTTGCGAATCTCGAGGTCATTGCCGAGCGTGGTGGCGTAGTCCTTGTCGGCGTACCAACGGGAGCGCCAGTTCTCGGTGACTCCGAGGCGGAAACCAGTGGGGGAAACCTTCTGACCCATGTGGCTTTACGCCTCCTTTCGGGGAGCGACGGTGATGGTGATGTGGCTCGTGCGCTTGTTGATGCGGCTCGCGGAGCCCTTGGCGCGCGGGCGGATGCGCTTGAGCGTCGGGCCCTCGTCGACGTAGGCGGCGACGACCTCGAGGGACTCGGGACGCATGCCCTTGTTCTGGTAGGCGTTGGCCACGGCGGACTTCAGGACCTTCTCGACGTCCACGGCGACGGCGCGCTCGCAGAACTGGAGCAGCTCGAAGGCACGTGCGACGGGCTGGTTACGGACCTGGTCAACGACAAGGCGAGCCTTGCGCGGAGCGACGCGGACGTACTTGGCGGTCGCGGAGACCCAGTTCGGGTTGGTGTTCTTAGCCATTAGTCAGTACCTCCTTAAGCCTGCTTGTGGCCACGGAAGGTGCGGCTCGGGGCGAACTCGCCCAGCTTGTGACCAACCATGGACTCGGTGATGTACACGGGGACGTGCTTGCGGCCATCGTGGACGGCGATCGTGTGACCAACCATCTCGGGGAAGATGGTCGAGGAGCGCGACCAGGTCTTGATGACCTCCTTCTTACCAGCCTCGTTCATCGCAGCGACACGCGAAAGGAGGCGAGTCTCCACGAACGGGCCCTTCTTGAGACTTCTGCTCATAGGTGCTTTCTCCTACTTCTCGCGTTACTTCGTCTTGCGACGACGGATGATCAGACGGTTCGTGGACTTCTTCGGGTCACGCGTCTTCTTGCCCTTGGCAGGCTTGCCCCACGGGGACACGGAGGGACGACCAGAGGTGTGGTTCTTGCCCTCGCCGCCGCCGTGCGGGTGGTCGACCGGGTTCATGACCGTACCACGGACGGTCGGACGGACGCCGGCCCAGCGGTTACGACCGGCCTTGCCGATCTTGATGTTGGCGTGCTCGGCGTTGCCAACCTCGCCGATGGTGGCGCGGCAGGTGATGAGCACGCGGCGCATCTCGGAGGACGGCATGCGAAGGATGGCGTAGCCACCCTCCTTGCCCATCAGCTGGCAGGAGTTGCCGGCGGAGCGGGCGATGGCGGCGCCACGGCCGGGCTGGAACTCCACGGCGTGGACGAGCGTACCAACGGGGATCTCGGACAGCGGCAGGCAGTTGCCGGGCTTGATGTCGGCCTCGGGGCCGCTCATGACCATGTCGCCAACCTGGAGGCCCTTGGGGCACAGGATGTAGGCCTTGGCGCCGTCGACGTAGTGGAGCAGCGCGATGCGGGCGGAGCGGTTCGGGTCGTACTCGATCGTGGCGACCTTGGCGGGCACGCCATCCTTGCGACGCTTGAAGTCGATGATGCGGTAACGACGCTTGTGACCGCCGCCCTGGTGGCGGGTCGTCACGCGGCCGTTGTTGTTGCGGCCGGCCTTCTTGGGCAGCGGCGCAAGCAGCGACTTCTCAGGCTTGTCCGTCGTGATCTCGGCGAAGTCCGAGACCGTCTGGAAGCGCCTGCCTGCGCTGGTGGGCTTGAGGTGCTTAACTCCCATGTTGCTTTCCCTTTCAAATATTTCCGTTAGCCATCCCGCTCAAGGGATGAGGCCCTGGCCCTTGCGGGCCTGCTGGCTATTCCAGCTCGTGGCCTCGGCGAGATGACGCCGGATTACCACGGTGCCGCGCGTATCCTTCCACGCGGCGCGGACACGCCCCAGGCTCAGGGCCAGGGGCGGGTGTGCCTCGCTACTCGGCAGCCTGCTGACCGAAGACCTCGATGGTATCGCCCTCGGCGAGGGTAACGATGGCCTTCTTCCAGGAGCGGGTCATGCCAGCGACATAGCGGACGCGCTTCTTCTTGGGCTTCACCGAAATGGTGTTGACCTTGAGCACGTGGACGCCGAAGAGCTTCTCGACGGCGGCGGCGATCTCCTCCTTGGGGGCGTTCTTGGCCACCTCGAAGGTGTACTTGTTCTGGCTCATGAGATCGAACGAACGCTCGGAGACGATCGGGCGAATGATGACGTTGTAGACGGAGTTCATTTAAGCGAGCACCTCCTCGAGGGTCTTGGCGACCTCGCTGGACATGACGAGAGCAGCGTTGTCGATGAGGAAGTGCGTGGTGGCCTCGCCAACGCCGATGACGCGGACGGTCTCGACGTTGCGGAAGGACAGGTAGGTGTAGATGTCATCATCGGAGACGACGACGGTGACGCGCTTGCCCTCGAGCTCGAGAGCCTTGAGCAGGGCGACGGCCTGCTTGGCGCTGGGCTTGTCGAAGCCGTAGTTGTCGACGACGACGAGCTCGTTGTCGCGAAGCTTGCCGGAGAGGACGCCGCGCATGGCGAGCTTGATCTCCTTGTTGTTCAGGCGACGGTTGTGGGTGCGGGGGGTGGGGCCAAAGGGCACGCCGCCGCCGACCCACTGGGTGGCGCGGATGGAGCCCTGGCGGGCACGGCCGGTGCCCTTCTGGCGCCAAGGCTTGGCGCCGCCACCGGAGACCTCAGAGCGGCCCTTGGTGTCGTGGGTGCCCTGACGCAGGTTGCCGAGCTGAACGGTCACGACCTGGTGGATGACGGGGATGTTCGGCTCGATGCCGAACACGCTGGAGTCGAACTCGACGGTGTCAACCGCCTTGCCCTCCGCGTTCTTGATTTCGATCTTGGACATCATGTTCTCCTTGGTAGCCTAAAGGTTTGGTTGCTCTGGGCCCTTAGGCCATGCGGATCGAGACGAGGCCGTTCTTGCCACCGGGGACGGCACCCTTGACGAGCATGAGGTTCTGCTCAGCGTCAACGCGGACGAGCTTGAGGTTCTTGACCGTGACGCGCTCGTCGCCCATGTGGCCGGCCATGTGCAGGCCCTTGCGCACGCGGGAGGGGTAGGCGCACTGGCCGATGGAACCGGGCTTGCGCTGGTTGCGCGAGCCGTGCGTCATGGGACCGCAGGCGAAGTTCCAGCGCTTGATGGTGCCCTGGAAGCCCTTGCCCTTGGAGGTGCCGGTGACGTCGACGTTCTTGACCTCAGCGAAGTCGGCAACGGTGACGACGTCGCCCACCTTGTGATCCTCGCCGTTGGCGACGCGGACCTCGCGCAGGTAGCGCATGGGCTCGACGCCGGCCTTGGCGAAGTGACCCGCCATCGGCTTGTTCACACGGTTCTTCTTGATGCTGCCGAAGCCAATCTGAACGGCGTCGTAGCCGTCGGTGGCAACGGTCTTGACCTGCGAGACGACGCAGGGGCCGGCCTGGATGACCGTAACGGGGACGACGTTGTCGTCCTCGTCAAACACCTGGGTCATCCCGATCTTGCGGCCGAGGATGGTGCTGACCATACACGTTCCTTACCTTCGGTGGTCTTGGGTCACCCGCACGCCCCTTGCGCACGGCCCCAGAGGACCACGTCCTACAGACTGCTGCGCTATCAGGGCGTTGGCTGTGAGCCACGTGCCCCTCGCGTTGCCGGCGGAAGCACTGGGCTTCTCGAGCCCGTTCGAGGGATACGCCCGACTCCGTGGTTTGGAGACGACACAGCATGCCCCTAAAAACGCAGCCTGTCTAGTATACACAGCTCAGAGGCCCTTCACAATCTCTCTACCTCTCTTCGCGCGAGGTCATCGGTGGTGGTAGCTCCCCTGCGGCCCTTCTTTTTATGTGCGAACATATTGCTATGTTGTTCTTACATTTTTAATGATTGGAGAGACATGCCCTATCTGAACTTCGAGAGTCACTACGACAAGGCCCCCGAAATCGAGGTGACGGGCGAGCATGCGTCCTGGGGCGGCTGGGAGAGCGTCCTGGGGGCGATCTGCGCCCGCGCCGCTCACGCAAAGGCGCACGTCATCGCCATCGACTGCTACCCCGGCGTCGACGACGCCCTGCTCGGCCTTGTGAGCCAGCGCCTGGCGCCCGAGCTTGTGGTGGACATGCGCGGCCTGCTGCTGCCCCAGGAGCGCCTGAACGGCATTCTCTCGCCCTTCCTCACCGATGACCGCGTGCGCGGACGCATGTGCTTCATGCAGCTGAGCGAGTTCCTCGACGCCCAGAAGGTTGAGGATGCTCGCCGCCAGGTGGAGAAAGCCGAGGGGCTCGTGCTCGTCTATGGCGTGGGCGCCACGCTCGTGGCGGACACCGACCTTGCCATCTACGCCGACCTCGCCCGCTGGGAGGCGCAGCAGCGCTACCGCGAGGGCGCTCCCAACTACCTGCTCGACAACCCGGACGAGGACCAGCTGCGCAAGGTGAAGTGCGGTTTCTTCGTCGAGTGGCGCGTGGCAGACCGCCACAAGTTCGACGTCATGCCCGACTGCGACCTCTACCTCGACACGAACGACAGGGACAATCCTGCCATGGTCGAGGTCGAGGGCCTGCTCGCGGGCCTGGCACAGACCGCTCGCGCACCCTTCCGCCTCGTGCCCTCCTTCGAACCGGGCGTCTGGGGCGGCCAGTGGATGCGCGAGGTCTGCCACCTCTCGCCCGAGCCGCCCAACTTTGCCTGGGGCTTCGACGGCGTTCCCGAGGAGAACAGCCTCTACCTGCGCTTTGGCGACGTGCGCCTCGAGACGCCGGCGATGAACCTCACCAAGCTCATGCCGCGCGAGTTCCTGGGTAGGCGCACCTACGCCCGCTGGGGAGCCGAGTGCCCCATCCGCTTTGACTTCCTCGACACGATGGGCGGCCAGAACCTGTCGCTGCAGGTACACCCCACCACCGAGTACATACACGAGCACTTTGGCATGACCTACACGCAAAACGAGTCGTACTACATCCTCGACACCGAGGATGACGGTGCCGTCTACCTGGGACTCAAGGAGGGCATCGATCCCACCGCGATGGTCGCCGACCTGCGCGAGGCACAGGCGGGTGGGGCACCCTTCGACACCGAGCGCTACGTCAACCGCTGGCCGGCTAAGAAGCACGACCACTTCCTCATCCCGGCGGGAACGCCCCACTGCTCAAGCGCCGGCACGATGGTCCTTGAGGTGAGCGCCTCACCCCTCATCTTCACGTTCAAGCTGTGGGACTGGGGGCGCCTGGGCATGGACGGGCTGCCGCGCCCCATCCACATCGAGGATGGCAGGCGCGTCATGAACTGGGATTGCACCACCTCATGGGTACGCGAGAACCTCGTGAACGCCTTTGAGCCCGTCAGCGAGGACGAGGCCTGCACCGTCACGCACACGGGCCTGCACGAGCTCGAGCCCGTCGAAACCCGTGCCATCGACGTTCGCACGTCCTACGAGGGCACGACCGCAGGCGAACTGTGCGTCTTCAACCTCGTGGAGGGCCAGCAGGCACGCATCGTGAGCCCCACGAGAGCCTGGGAGCCGCTCGAGGTGCACTACGCCGAGACGGTCTTTGTCCCAGCCGATGCGGGCGACTTCCGCATCGAGTGCCCCGAGGATGCCAGCGAGGTTCGCGTGCTCATGGCCACACCGCGCGCCTAAGAGGCTTATGGCCAATGGGCGGGCAGGCCCCCGCGCTCTCGAGCGCTATCCTTGATGCCCACGACAGAGAGGAGCCCGCATGAAGAGGCAGGGGTTTGCCCGCGTGACGCCAGGCATAGGCCCAAACGTTGGCGAGGAGGAGGTGAGGCAGCTCTGGGCAGACGGTAACGCAAGCATCAAGGGAACGCTCATCAAGGACCTCTACGTCGAGCCCCTCGATTCGTACAGCGGCACCTTCGATGCCCAGAGCTGCGCATACGAGAACGCGCGCTTCGAGGGCTGCACCTTTGACCACGTCGATTTCTCGGACTCCACCTTTGCCGACGTCGAATTCAAGAGTTGCCGCTTCATCGCCTGCGAGATGAGCCGCTCCTGGCTCAACCGCGTCGACTTCGCCTCCTGCTCCGCTCCTGGCATCTCGTTCGAGAAGGGCCGCCTCACCGGCGTCTCGGTCGCGGACTCGCAGATGAGCTTCGCGAATCTCTCCGAGTGCAGCGTCATAGGCCTGCGCGTAAGGTCCACGAACCTCTCGGAGGCGTCCTTTGCCCGCGCCAGGCTTCTCAAGCTCGAGCTCGCTGACGTGGACCTCACGCGGGCGGCCTTCCACGGGGCGCCCCTGGGCGGCGTCGACCTTTCGGAGTGCCGCATAGCGGGCATTGGCCTTTCCGCAAACCTGCGCGAGATTCGCGGCGCCATCATCGACGAGACGCAGGCGATCGACCTGATGGGCTACCTGGGCGTCAAAATCCGCGGGTACGAGCAGTAGGGGTTGGCGAGGAATCGCCTCGATGGATGGCACGCAAGCCCTTATCGGGTTCCTTGTCCGTCTTCGAGCACGCACGCCGCGCTCTCCACCTGCGGCTACACGAACGAGGCCCGGGAGCCACATCCACAAGATCGCAAGCCACGCGAAGCAACCGCACAACATGTCACCAGACAAAGAAAGCCCCCGAAGTAGCTTGGCTTCGGGGGCTTGCCTGTGAGCTAAAGAGACCTTAGAGCTTGATCTCGATGTCAACGCCGGCCGGCAGGTCGAGACGCATCAGCGAGTCGACGGTGCTGGACGTGGGCTCAAGGATGTCGATGAGACGCTTGTGGGTGCGCATCTCGAACTGCTCGCGGGAGTCCTTGTCCTTGTGCGGCGAGCGGATGACCGTGTAGAGGTTGCGCTCGGTGGGCAGAGGGATGGGGCCAGACACCTTGGCGCCCGTCTTCTGGGCGGTATCGACGATGAGCTTGGCAGACTGGTCAACGACCTCGTGGTCAAAGCCCTTGAGACGAATCCTGATCTTCTGAGTAGACACTTGGTACCTCCATCGGCAGGGGCGTGCGTGTCGTGCACGCCCCTGGTCGCATTATCTAAAGGGCCGTAGCTTAGGCGTTGCCGCCAGCCTTGCTGACAATCTGCTCGGCAACGGACTTGGGGACAGGCTCGTACTCGGCGAACTGCATGGTGTAGCTCGCGCGACCCTGCGTCTGGGAGCGCAGGTCGGTGGCGTAGCCGAACATCTCGCCCAGGGGCACCTTGGCCTTGATGGACGTGGTGCCGTTGCGGTCCTCCATGCCCTGGATGGCGCCACGGCGGGAGTTCAGGTTGCCCATGACGTCGCCGAGGTACTGCTGCGGGGTCTCGACCTCGACGTCCTCGATCGGCTCGAGCAGGACGGGGTCAGACTTCTTGAGGGCGTCCTTGATGGCCATGGAGCCGGCAATCTTGAACGCGGCCTCGGAGGAGTCGACCTCGTGGTACGAACCATCGATCAGGGTCACCTTGATGTCGACGACCGGGTAGCCGGCGATGACGCCGCTCTCGAGCGCCTCCTGGATGCCCTTGTCGATCGAGGGGATGTACTCCTTGGGGACGACGCCGCCCACGATGGCGTTGACGAACTCGTAGCCCTTGCCGGACTCCTGCGGCTCGATGTTGATGACCGCGTGACCGTACTGACCACGGCCGCCGGACTGGCGGACGAACTTGCCCTCGGCCTTCTCGACCGCGTGACCAGCGGTCTCGCGGTAGGCGACCTGCGGCTTGCCCACGTTGCAGTCAACGTTGAACTCGCGCTTCAGGCGGTCGACGATGATCTCGAGGTGCAGCTCGCCCATGCCGGCGATGATCGTCTGGCCGGTCTCCTGGTCGGTGTGGACCTGGAAGGTCGGGTCCTCCTCGGCGAGCTTGGCCAGGCCAACGCTCATCTTGTCCTGCTCGGCCTTGGTCTTGGGCTCGACGGCGACGTCGATGACCGGGTCGGCGAACTCGATGGACTCGAGGATGATCTGGTGAGCCTCGTCGCACAGGGTGTCGCCCGTGGTGGTGCTCTTCAGGCCCACGGCGGCGACGATGTCGCCGGTGGAGCAGGACTCACGGTCCGTACGGTCGTGGGCGTTCATCTCGAGGATGCGGCCCAGACGCTCGCGAGTGCCCTTCGTGGCGTTGTACACGTAGGAGCCAGCCTCGGCGGTGCCGGAGTAGACGCGGAAGTAGGTCAGCTTACCGACGAACGGATCGGTCTGGATCTTGAAGGCCAGGGCGCTGAACGGGGCCTTGTTGTCGGCCTCGCGGGTCTCGGTCTCCTTGGACTTGGGGTTGGTGCCCTCGACCGCGGGGACGTCGAGCGGGCTGGGGAGGTAGTCGACGACGGCGTCGAGGAGCTCCTGGATGCCCTTGTTCTTGTAAGCGGAGCCCACGAAGACGAGGTTGAGCTCGTTGGCGATGACGCCCTTGCGCAGGGCGGCCTTGAGCTGCTCGACCGGAATCTCCTCCTCCATGAGAATCTTCTCCATGAGGTCGTCGTCATAGTTGGCGGCGGCGTCGAGGAGCTCCTCACGCTTGGTCTGGGCGAGGTCGGCGAACTCGGCCGGAATCTCGTCCATGGCCTCGGGGTAGATCATGCCCTTGTCGTCTTCCTTGAAGTCCCAGGCGGTCATGGTGACCAGGTCGACGAGGCCCCAGAACTGGTCCTCGGCACCCATCGGGATCTGGGCGGCTATGGCGTTGGCGTGCAGGCGCTCCTTCATCGTGTCGATGGCGTGGAAGAAGTCGGCGCCGATGCGGTCGTACTTGTTGATGAAGGCGATGCGCGGGACGTTGTAGTTGTGGGCCTGACGCCACACGGTCTCGGACTGCGGCTGGACGCCGGCGACGGCGTCGAAGACGGCGACGGCACCGTCGAGGACGCGCAGGGAGCGCTCGACCTCGGCCGTGAAGTCAACGTGGCCCGGGGTGTCGATGATCTGGATGACGGAGTTCTTCCAGAAGCAGGTGGTGGCGGCGGACTGAATGGTCACGCCACGCTCCTGCTCCTGAACCATCCAGTCCATGGTGGCGGCGCCATCGTGGACCTCACCGATCTTGTGGGTCTTGCCGGTGTAGTAAAGGATTCGCTCGGTGGTCGTGGTCTTACCGGCATCAATGTGGGCCATGATGCCGATGTTGCGCATGTCCTTGAGCGTGTACTTGCTCTTTGCCATGAGTGTTTTCCCCTAACCTTAGCGCTTACCAGCGGTAGTGCGAGAAGGCGCGGTTGGCCTCGGCCATCTTGTACATGTCCTCACGCTTCTTGACAGAGGCGCCGATGCCGTTGGAGGCGTCGATGATCTCGTTGGCGAGACGCTCGGCCATGGTCTTCTCCTTGCGGGAGCGGGAGAAGGTGACGATCCAGCGGATGGCCAGCGTGGTGGCACGACGGGAGTTGACCTCCATCGGGACCTGGTAGGTGGCGCCACCAACGCGCTTGGGCTTGCACTCGAGGGTCGGGCGGACGTTGTCCATGGCCTTCTTGAAAACGGCCAGGGGATCGGACTCGGTCTTCTCCTTGACGAGGTCGAATGCACCGTAGACGATGCGCTCGGCGACGGACTTCTTGCCGTCGAGGAGGACCTTGTTGATGAGCTGGGTCACGAGACGGTTGTTGTAAACGGCGTCCGGCGTGACCTCACGGCGGTGATTAGCAGATGCACGACGCGGCATAGTGGAACTCCTTCAAAACTTGCCCTGCTAGGGGCGGGAATTACGAACGGGGTGCGACCTAGCCGCGCTTGGCGCCGTAGCGCGAGCGGGCCTGCTTGCGGTCCTGGACGGCAGCGCAGTCATAGGCGCCACGGATGATCTTGTAACGCACACCAGGGAGGTCACGGACACGGCCGCCGCGGACCAGGACGATGGAGTGCTCCTGGAGGTTGTGGCCCTCACCCGGGATGTAGGCGGTAACCTCGATGCCGTTCACGAGACGCACACGAGCGACCTTACGAAGAGCCGAGTTCGGCTTCTTGGGGGTCGTGGTGAAGACGCGGGTGCAGACGCCACGCTTCTGGGGGTTGTGCTTAAGGGCGGCGTTCTTCGACTTGCTCTTGATCGTGGTGCGGCCCTGACGAACCAGCTGGTTAATAGTAGGCAAAGTCTCTCTCCTTCATACCTAACTAGACCTGTGCGTTTGCCTATTTGAGGGCGGCGCGACATACGTCACCCCGAATTGGCGCAAGTTGGTAGATTACTCGTGGTAAAAGTATCTGTCAAAAAGCCACGGTGCCGGGCGTATCCATCTACACATTCCGGGCATATGAGAATCGCTGGGCACCTCTCCCCCATCGCTATGGACGGCCGTGTTACTGGCCCAAAGTGCCTATTTCCGACTTGGAGAACTCGATTTTAGGCAGACGACGTCAGCAACGCGATTACTTACGCGCTGCGAGGACGGGCGCACGCATCCACCTGGCGCCTTTTGCCGCTTCCGAAGGACAAGCCCTCGATGCGCGAGATCAGACCGCCCATAAAAAAGGAGGCACCGCCGGGGTGTCTCCCTTTTGTCTTCTTTGAGATTCTCGAGCGAGGCGTCTACTGATTCTTGGGCGGACGGCCCCTCTTGCGTGGTTTGAGGGAGTCCTCACCCTCATTGCGGTATGTGGCGCACCAGCGGAAGAACGCGCTCTTGCTCTTGATGTCGTACGTCCTCATGGCCTCGGATGAAGTCATGCCACCCTCGAGGTGTGCCTTGACCGCATCCCTCTTGGTCTCGAACGGATACGAATTCCTCGAATCACCCTTCATTACAGGCATAGCCCCCCCCTTCAAAGCTACGCAGCTGCCGTATCAATAGTTCAATCTTATATGAAAACAGAGGCCGCAGCGTAGAGCTGCGACCTCTATATCAAACTATTTTGCGAACGGTTACAACCGGGCCCTAATCGTCGGAATCCATGGAGCCATCGTGACGAACGACCTGCGAGAGCAGGGCGTCGAGCGACTCGAGGCCCTCGTTGATGACGTCGCCCTTGGGCTCGTCCTTCGACGAGGCGCCGATGAGCTCGTCGTCGGCGTAGTGGTGCGAGGGCGTCGCAGAGGAGCCAAGCATCACGTCGGAGTCGGCGTCGGGCGAGAAGACCATGTTCAGCAGCTGCGACAGGTCCTCCTCGTCGGCGACGGCGTTGTCGTCGGGCTCGAGGATGTAGAGCAGGCCACGGGCCTCGAGACCCTCGCGAAGCTCCTCGATGGCCTTGGCGCCGATGCCGTCGATGTGCAGCAGGTCATCCTCGGTCTTGCCGATGAGGTCGCCCACGGTCTCGATGCCAACCTCGCCGAACTTGTTGGTCCAGCGCTGCGACACACCAAGGTCGTCGAACAGGTAGAGCTTGGCGTCCTCGGACGAGAGCGTGCGGCCGTTCTTGGAGTACACGCTGCCGTAGCCGAAGTCATCGCCCACCCAGTCGAGCTGCTGCGGGAGCTTCTCCTCGACTTCCTTGAGGGTGTCGGGGGCCCACTCGGGCAGGACCTTGTCGGCCGGATCGGTCGGGCCGGAGATCTTCTGGCCGTGGTAGGTGAGCTCGACGTCGCCGTAGGCGGACAGGCCGGTGCCGGCGGGGATCTTCTTGCCCACGATGACGTTGGACTTCAGGTCCATGAGGTTGTCGACCTCGCCGGAGATGGCAGCCTCGGTGAGGACGCCCGCCGTGCGGATGAACGACGCGCTCGACAGCCAGGAGTCGATGGAGCTGGCGACCTTGAGCGTGCCCAGGATGGCCGGCTCGGCCTCGGGGGCAACGCCACCGGCGAGGGTGATCTCGTTGACGGTGTCGGCGAACTCGTAGCGGTCGATGTACTGGCCCATGAGGTACTTGGAGTCACCGGGGTTGGTGATCTGGACGCGGCGCAGCATCTGGCGCGCGATGACCTCGATGTGCTTGTCGTTCAGCTCGACGCCCTGGGACGTGTAGACGTCCTTGACGCTCTCGACGAACGTGTGCATCGTCGACTCGATGTCGGTGAGGCGGCGCAGGTTGCGGAAGTTGACGAAGCCCTTCGTGATCTGGTCGCCGGCGCGAACGTCGCAGCCGTCCTCGATGCCCGGCATGAAGCGGGCGCTCGCGGGGATGCGCTTCTCGTCGAGAATGCGCGAGTTGTCCTCGGGGTCGAGGATGCGCACGAGGTACTCGGTCTGCTCGGGCTGAATCGAGAGCTTGCCGGACAGCGGGGCAAGGTCTGCCTCGCGGCCCAGAATCTTCTCGTTGACGTTGCCGACGACGTCGAACATGCGGCCAACCGTGGGCAGGCCCTGCGTGATGTCGTCAGCGCCAGCGACGCCGCCGGAGTGAATCGTGCGCATCGTGAGCTGGGTGCCCGGCTCGCCGATGGACTGGGCGGCGATGATGCCCACCGCGGTGCCGACGTTGACCGGACGACGCGTGGAGAGGTCCCAGCCGTAGCACTTCTGGCAGACGCCGTTCTTGGAGCGGCAGGTGAGAAGCGCGCGGAGCTCGACCTTCTTCAGGCCGTGGTCGACGAGGCGCTGCATGTCGGCGACGGACTCGATGTAGCCGTCCTTGGCGATGAGGACCTCGCCCGTCTCGGGATCGAGCACGTCGTTGAGCGCGCAGCGGCCCACGAGGTCGGCGTTGAGCTCGGTCGTGCCCGGCTTGATGAGGTTGTAGGTGACGCCCTCGGTGGTGCCACAGTCCTCCTCGCGGACGATGACGTCCTGGGCCACGTCGACGAGACGACGGGTCAGGTAGCCGGAGTCGGAGGTGTGGGACGCGGTGTCGACCAGGCCCTTACGGGCGCCGTACGTCGAGATGAAGTATTCGAGCGGCAGCAGGCCCTCACGGAAGTTGGCCTTAATGGGCAGGTCAATCGTGTCACCGGACATGTCGGCCATGAGGCCTCGCATGCCGGCGAGCTGACGGAGCTGCGTCTTGGAGCCACGGGCGCCGGAGTCGGCCATCATGTAGATGGGGTTGTCGTCGTCGAAGCCCTCGAGCATCGCCTTGCCCAGCGCCTCGGTGCACTCGGTCCAGGCGTTGACGACCTCGACGTGGCGCTCCTGCTCGGACAGGAAGCCGTCCTCGTAGTACTCGTTAATCTCGTTGACGTTGGCCTGGGCCTGCTCGATCATCTTCGGCTTGCACTCGGGGATGACGGCGTCCCAGACGGACACGGTCAGGCCGGCGCGGGTGGCGAAGTGGAAGCCGGCGTACTTGATGGCATCCAGGATCGGCTCGACCTGCGCAAGCGGGTAGCGGTCGCAGCAGTCGTTGACGAGCTTGCCCATGTCGCTCTTCACCATCTTGTAGTTGATGAAGGGGTAGTCGGCGGGCAGGCACTGGCGGTTGAAGATGATGCGGCCGATCGTCGTCTCGAAGCGCACGGGCTTGTCGGTGACGTCGTAGTCCTCCTCCTTGCCCCAGGCGGTGCGGACGCGGAAGATCTTGCGGCCGTCCTGCTCGACGTTGGCCTCGTCGGCGCTCACGCGGACCATGACCTTGGCCTGGATGTCGACGTCGATGCGGGAGTCGTAGGCGCTCATGGCGTCATCGAAGCTCGCGAAGACGTGGCCCTCGCCGGGCATGTCGCCCTTCTCGGTCGTCAGGAAGTAGACGCCGAAGACCATGTCCTGGGACGGCACGGTGAGCACCTTGCCCGAGGCGGGCGAGCGCAGGTTGTTGGACGAGAGCATGAGCACACGGGCCTCGGTCTGGGCCTTCGTGGACAGCGGCACGTGGACCGACATCTGGTCGCCGTCGAAGTCTGCGTTGAAGGGGGCGCACACCAGCGGGTGCAGGTGGATGGCCTTGCCCTCGACGAGGACCGGCTCGAAGGCCTGGATCGACAGACGGTGCAGCGTAGGTGCGCGGTTGAGCAGCACGAGACGACCGTCAATGACTTCATCGAGGACGTCCCACACGGCGGGCTGGCTGCGGTCGATGGCGCGCTTGGCGCCCTTGATGTTCTCGACCTTGCCGAGCTCGACGAGGCGGCGCATCACGAACGGCTTGAACAGCTCGAGGGCCATTGCCTTGGGCAGGCCGCACTGGTGGAGCTTGAGGTGCGGGTCGGTGACGATGACGGAACGGCCGGAGTAGTCGACGCGCTTGCCGAGCAGGTTCTGACGGAAGCGGCCCTGCTTGCCCTTGAGGGCCTCGGCCAGGGACTTGAGCGGGCGACCGCCACGACCGGTGACGGGACGACCACGACGGCCGTTGTCGAACAGGGCGTCGACGGACTCCTGCAGCATGCGCTTCTCGTTGTTGACGATGATCGCCGGAGCGTCAAGGTCGAGGAGGCGCTTGAGTCGGTTGTTGCGGTTGACCACGCGACGGTAGAGGTCGTTGAGGTCGGAGGCGGCGAAGCGGCCACCGTCGAGCTGCACCATGGGGCGCAGGTCGGGCGGGATCACGGGAATCACGTCGAGGATCATGTTGGCCGGGTCGTTGTGGCCCTCGAGGAAGGCGTCGACGATCTCGAGACGCTTGACGGCCTTCTCGCGACGCTGTTTCTGGCCCTTGTCGTCGGCGATGATGGCGCGCAGCTCGGCGGCCGTCTTCTCCAGGTCGATGGCGCGCAGCAGCTCGCGGACGGCCTCGGCGCCCATGCCGCCCTTGAAGTAGATGGAGTAGTAGCGCTTCATCTCGCGGAAGAGGCTCTCGTCGGAGATGAGCTCACGCTCCTCGAGCGTCATGAACTTCTCGTACGCCTCGGTGCGGAGCTGCTTCTCCTCCTCGTACTCCTCGCGCAGGTCAACGATGGCAGCGGCGAGCTCGTCGTCGCTCATGACCTCGGAGCCGTCGAACTCGTCGACGACGCCGGCAGCCTGGTCGGCGCGCATGCGCTCGATCTGCTCATCGCGCTCGGCGTCGAGCTGCTCGAGGTCGGCGGCCAGCTCCTCCTTGAGGTCGGCAGCGTCGGCCTCGCGGGCCTCGGTGTCGACGCTCGTGATGACGTAGCTGGCGAAGTACAGGACCTTCTCGAGGTCCTTGGACTTCATGTCAAGCATGCGGGACAGCGGGAAGCTCGAAGGGCTCTTGAAGTACCAGATGTGGCTCACGGGAGCGGCGAGCTCGATGTGGCCCATGCGCTCGCGGCGCACCTTGGCGCTCGTGACCTCAACGCCGCAGCGCTCGCAGACGATGTTCTTGAAGCGGATGCCCTTGTACTTGCCGCAGGCGCACTCCCAATCCTTGACCGGGCCAAAGATCTTCTCGCAGAACAGGCCGTCCTTCTCGGGCTTGAGCGTGCGGTAGTTGATCGTCTCGGGCTTCTTGACCTCGCCGTGCGACCAGCTGCGGATGTCGTCGGCAGAGGCGAGGGAGATCTTGATGGCGTCGAAGTCAGTGGTATCGAAATCTGCCACGGTTCGCTACTCCTTCTCGTTCGTGGTCTCGGCAACGAGCTCGGGCTCCTCGCCGGAGGCGGGCTCGGAGTCGATCGGGGCGCCGATGAGGTCGGCGGAGGCGTCGGCGAAGACGTCGACGGGGTTGGCCGCGACCTCCTCGGTCTGCTCGGCGGCCTTCGCGGAGCGCTTCTTGTAGGAGATCGGCTCGATGTCGAGGGCGAGCGAGCGAATCTCCTTGACGAGAACCTTGAACGACTCGGGGATGCCGGAGTCGGGCACGTTCTCGCCCTTGACGATGGACTCGTAGGTCTTCACGCGGCCGATCGTGTCGTCGGACTTGACGGTGAGGATCTCCTGCAGCACGTTGGCGGCGCCGTACGCGTACAGGGCCCAAACCTCCATCTCACCGAAGCGCTGGCCGCCGAACTGGGCCTTGCCGCCCAGCGGCTGCTGGGTAACGAGGCTGTAGGGGCCGGTCGAACGGGCGTGAATCTTGTCGTCGACCATGTGGCCGAGCTTCAGGATGTAGCTCGTGCCCACCGTGATCTTGTCACGGAAGGGCTCGCCGGTGCGGCCGTCGTAGAGCGTAGTCTTGCCAAAGCTGTTGAGCTGCGGCACGAACTGCTCGTCCATGTGCTCGCCGAAGCGCTCGCGGGCGCGGTTGACGAGGTTGATGTTGGTGCGGCGGATGGCCTCGGCGACCTCGTCGGCCGTGGCGCCGTCAAAGACGGGCGTGGCCACGGGGATGGGGCCGGGGACGTACTTCTTGGAGTCGGCGTCGTCCATGTCCCAGCCGTTGGCGGCGGCCCAGCCGAGGTGGCACTCGAGCAGCTGGCCAACGTTCATACGGGACGGAACGCCCAGCGGGTCGAGCAGGACGTCGACGGGCGTGCCGTCGGCCATGTAGGGCATGTCCTCGACGGGCAGGACGCGGCACACGACACCCTTGTTGCCGTGACGGCCGGCGATCTTGTCGCCCTGCTGAATCTTGCGGCGCTGGGCAACGAAGACGCGGACGAGGTCGTTGACTCCGGGCGGGAGGTCGTCGCCGGCCTCGCGGCTGAAGCGCACCACGTCGACGACGCGGCCGTAGGAGCCGTGGGGCATCTTGAGCGACGTGTCGCGGACGTCGTGGGCCTTGGCGCCGAAGATGGCGCGCAGGAGGCGCTCCTCGCTGGTAAGGGCCGTCTCGCCCTTGGGCGTGACCTTGCCAACCAGGATGTCGCCGGGGCCGACCTCGGCGCCGATGCGGATGATGCCCTCCTCGTCGAGGTTGGCAAGCATGTCCTCGCCCAGGTTGGGGATCTCGCGGGTGATCTCCTCGGGGCCGAGCTTGGTGTCGCGGGCATCGATCTCGTGACGGGAGATGTTCACCGAGGTGAGCAGGTCCTGCTGCACGACGCGCTCGGAGACGATGATGCCGTCCTCGTAGTTGTAGCCCTCCCACGGCATGTAGGCCACGGTGAGGTTGGCGCCGAGGGCGAGCTCGGAGTTGTCGATCGAGGGGCCGTCGGCCAGGGGCTGGCCGGCGACGACCTTGTCGCCCACGTGGACGATCGGGCGGTGGTTGATGCAGGTGCTCTGGTTGGAGCGCTGGTACTTGGGCAGGTCGTAACGCTCGGGGCCCTTGGCACCGTCGACCGTGACGTGGGCAGCATCGGCCTCGACGACCACGCCGTCGTGGTGCGAGTAGATGATCTCGCCGGAGTCGAGGGCGGCACGCGCCTCCATGCCGGTGCCAACGAGCGGGGCGTGGGCGTGAATCAGGGGCACGGCCTGACGCTGCATGTTTGCACCCATGAGCGTACGCTTAGCGTCGTCGTGCTCGAGGAACGGAATGAGCGTGGCGGCCACGGAGAGCAGCTGACGCGGCGAGACGTCCATGTAGTCGACCTCGGAGACGAGGCACTCGGCAGGGGCGCCGAAGGAGCCGTCGAAGTCGCGCGTGCGGGCGACGATGCGCTTGGGATGCGTGATCTCGCCGTTGGAGTCGATCTCGATGAACGAGCCATCCTTGGGGTCGATGGGCGTGTTCGCCGGGGCGATCACGTGGTCCTCTTCCTCGTCGGCCGTCATCCAGTCGATCTGGTCGGTGGCCTTGCCGTCAACGACCTTGCGGTACGGGGCCTCGATGAAGCCGAAGCTGTTGACGTGGGCGTAGAGGGCCAGGGAGCCAATCAGGCCGATGTTGGGGCCCTCGGGCGTCTCGATGGGGCACATACGGGCGTAGTGCGAGTTGTGGACGTCACGGACGGCCGTGGGGACGTTCGTGCGGCGGCTGGAACCAGACTTGTGGCCGGCGAGGCCGCCCGGGCCGAGCGCGGACAGGCGACGCTTGTGCGTGAGGCCGGCCAGCGGGTTGGACTGGTCCATGAACTGGGACAGCTGCGAGGAGCCGAAGAACTCCTTGATGGCCGCCACGATCGGGCGGATGTTGATGAGGCTCTGCGGCGTGATGTCGTCGACGTCCTGGGCGGCCATGCGCTCGCGCACGACGCGCTCCATGCGGCTCATGCCGATGCGGAACTGGTTGGCGACGAGCTCGCCGACCGTGCGCACGCGACGGTTGCCAAAGTGGTCGATGTCGTCGACCTTCTTGGTGCTGTCGCCGGCGTGGAGGGCGAGCAGGTAGCGCAGGGCCGTGACGATGTCCTCGGCGGTGAGGACGGACTCGGCGGAGTCGACGTCGATGCCGAGCTTCTTGTTGATCTTGTAGCGGCCGACCTTGGCGAGGTCATAGCGCTGCGGGTTGAAGTACAGGCCGTCGAGCAGGCTGCGGGCGGAGTCGACCGTGGGCGGCTCGCCGGGGCGCTGGCGCTTGTAGATCTCAATGAGGGCGTCCTCGCGCGTCTGGGCGACGTCGCGCTCGAGCGTGGAGCGGACAATCTCGGAGTCGCCGAGCAGCGTCAGAATCTCGTCATCGCTCTCGGCGATGCCGAGGGCGCGCAGGAACATCGTGGCGCTCTGACGACGCTTGCGGTCGATGGAGACGACGAGCTGGCCGCGCTTGTCGACCTCGAACTCGAGCCAGGCGCCGCGGGCGGGGATGAACTGCACGCGGTGGCACTGGACGCCGTTGTCCATCTCGGCAGCGAAGTACACGCCCGGCGAGCGGACGAGCTGCGAGACGACGACGCGCTCGGTGCCGTTGATGATGAACGTGCCGCGGTCGGTCATGAGCGGGAAGTCGCCCATGAAGACGAGCTGCTCCTTGATCTCGCCCGTCTCCTTGTTCACGAAGCGGACGTCGACCAGCAGCGGCGCCTGATAGGAGATGTCCTTGGCGCGGCACTCGGCGATTGAGTGGGCGGGGTCACCGAACTGGTGGTCACCAAAGGTGATCTCCATGGTTCCGGCACTGTTCTCGATGGGCGAAGCCTCGGCGAAGGCCTCGGCCAGACCATCGGTCATGAAGTGCTCGAAAGACTCCTTCTGGATGGTAATCAGGTTGGGGAGCTCCATCGCGGGGGCGATCTTGGAGAAGCTCACGCGATCGTGCTTGACTGCGGAGGTGGTAGTAGACTTAGCGGTACGCACCAGGCATTTCCTCCTTCAACATGGCATATGGCGGCAGTTGTCGCAAACTAGTAATCTACCGAAGGTTGTCTCGCGCGTCAATGAACAGTCTTGACATTCCCATTCTATTCATTTATCTTTTCGCGCTTATGCCATTTGCTGGGGTTTTGCTCCGGCAGGTGGCATTCCTTTTATGGAGACAGTATGTGCAAGCTGCGGGTATGTCCCCGGGAGGCTCTCGGCGGACGGTTCCGCCTGGTCGGGAGAAGCGCCCACTCGGACGCCTCTCGGCGCTCGCCAGGCCTCAGGGACAGTCACGGACATGCCCAAGCGCCACCCACCGAGCGCGGCCGACGGGCCAACGCCCACACTCCCCCGTCCTTCCATCCGAGACATGAAAAAAGGCCCCGCATCGCAAGGCGACACGGGACCTATTCAATAACTCAAGCTGCCTTGCGGCAGAACACCAAGAGGTGCGAAGAGTTACTTGAGGGAGACGGCAGCGCCGGCGGCCTCGAGCTTCTCCTTGGCGGCCTCAGCGTCCTCCTTCTTGGCGCCCTCGAGGACGGCCTTGGGGGCGGACTCGACGACCTCCTTGGCCTCCTTCAGGCCAAGGCTGGTGAGCTCGCGGACAACCTTGATGACGGCGATCTTGTTGTCGCCGAAGCCCTCGAGCACGACGTCGAAGTTGGTCTTCTCCTCAGCGGCCTCGGCGCCAGCGGCAGGAGCGGCGACGACGGCGGCAGGAGCGGCAGCGGAGACACCGAAGGTGTCCTCGATGGCCTTGACGAGCTCGGAAGCCTCGAGAAGGGTCATTTCCTTAAGAGCATCGATGATCTCATCGGTGGTGAGCTTAGCCATTTTACTAAGTCCTTTCGTAGCTCACGCGCATGCGTGAAGTTTGTCTAGTCTGGCGCTTGGTGCGCCGGGTTCGCGGGTTTGCCGCGCGAGGGTCGCTACTAGGCGGCCTTCTGCTCGGAAACCTGCTGGATCGAACGGGCGAGACCAGAGGAAACACCATTGACGCACACCGCGATGTCGCGGGCGAAGCCACTGATGAGACCGGCGATCTGGCCGAGGAGCTGCTCCTTGGAGGGGAGCTCGGCGATGGCGATGATCTCCTCGGCGGAGACCACGGAGCCGTCGACGATACCACCACGGAACTCAATCTTGTTGAGCTTCTTGGAGATCTCCTTGATGACCTTGGCAGCAGCGGCGGGATCGCTCTCGTAGAAGACGCAGGCGACGGTGCCCTCGAGGCAATCGTCGATGGCAGGCATCTCGGCCTTCTCGAGCGCGATGCGCACGATGTTGTTCTTGTAGACCTTCATGTGAGCGCCCGCCTCGCGCAGACCGCGACGAAGCTCCTGGGTCTCCTTCACCGTAAGGCCACGGTAATCGATCACGAACACACCCGCGGAAGCCTCCAGGGAAGCGGAGACCTTCTCGAGCATATCGATCTTGGACTGAGCTGGCATATGTACACCTCCCCTCGAGCGAACCTGTGCACGTCTCGCCAGTAGGCGGGACTTCGCTCGAGGAAGAACAAAGACCCCGCCAGGCGCTTGGCCAGACGGGGTCTCAACAATTTCACTCGTTGGACCACCTCGGCAGGCGGGCTATGCCCCTTAGGCCTTTGCAGGCACCGGCTGTCTCTGGCAGCGGACGTACTATGTGCATAACAGTAAAAATGATATTCCGCCCGCCCCGAAAGTCAAGAGACAACCGAGACGGGCGGAACACTTCACGCTTTGTGCAAACTCTTATCGACTAGTCGAGGAGGTTGCGGGTGATGGAGCTGTCGACCTTGACGCCGGGGCCCATCGTGGAAGCGAGGGCAACGGACTTGATGTACTTGCCCTTGGCCGTGGCAGGCTTGACGCGAATGATCTCGTTGAGGAGAACGCCGTAGTTCTCGACGATCTGCTCGAGCGGGAAGGAGACGCGGCCCACCGGCACGTGGCAGATGCCGTAACGGTCGGCGCGATACTCGACACGACCGGCCTTGAGCTCGCCGACCATCTTGGCGACGTCCATGGTGACGGTGCCAAGCTTGGGGTTCGGCATGAGGCCACGGGGGCCGAGGATCTTGCCGAGACGACCGACCTTGGCCATCATCGGCGGGGTGGCGATGGCAGCGTCGAAGTCGATGTTGCCGGCCTGGATCTGGGCGACGAGGTCGTCGGAGCCCACGATGTCGGCGCCGGCCTCCTCGGCGGCACGAGCCTGCTCGCCCTCGGCAAAGACGGCGACGCGGACGGTCTTGCCGGTGCCGTGGGGCAGGGCAATGGAGCCGCGGATGTTCTGGTCGGCCTTGCGGGTGTCGACGCCGAGGCGGAACGTGGCCTCGATGGTCTCGTCGAAGCCGGCGAAGGCGATCTCCTTGACGAGAGCCGCGGCCTCCTTCGGGGCGTAGAGCTTGCCGGCCTCGATCTTGGCGGCGGCGGCGTTGTACTTCTTACCGTGCTTAGGCATGTTCTTTCCTCCTGTGGTCACGGGGCTTGCGCCCTCCCACATCTAGCGACGCCTTAGGGCGTCGAGCTTAGCCGGCTTGCGCCGGCGGGTTACCGTCTGGGGGCAGCGGGTGCTACTCGGCGATGGTGACGCCCATGGAGCGAGCGGTGCCGGCGATGATCTTCTTGGCGCCCTCGATGTCGTTGGCGTTGAGGTCCGGCATCTTAATCTCGGCGATCTTGGTGAGCTGCTCCTGGGTGAGCTGGCCGACCTTGTCGCGCTGGGGAACGCCGGAGCCACCCTTGAGGCCGAGCTCCTTCTTGATGAGCTCAGCGGCGGGCGAGGTCTTGCAGACGAACGTGAAGGAGCGGTCCTCGTAGACGGAGATCTCGACGGGGATGATGTCGCCCTTCTTGTCCTGCGTGGCGGCGTTGAACGCCTGGCAGAACTGCATGATGTTGACCTGGGCGGCACCGAGGGCCGGGCCGATCGGGGGCGCGGGGTTGGCAGCGCCAGCCGGGATCTGAAGCTTAATGAAGTTGACAACCTTCTTCTCAGCCATTGTCGTTCCTCTCATTGCTGAATTTACAAAGCGTGTAGGTGGTAGTGCTATATCTTTCCCGCCCCGCAGAAGCATTCCTCACCGAAAGAGGGGCAGGCGATTGTTGCCTTGCTTAGGCGATGACGGAGACCTGGTCGAGAGTGAGCTCGACAGACGTCTCGCGGCCAAAGATCATGAGCATGACCTTTACCTTGCCGGCCTCGGCGTTGACCTCAGAGATCTGGCCGTCGAAGTCTGCCAGCGGGCCGTTGATGACGCGGACCGACATGCCCGGCTCCAGGTTGGTAGCCGTGCGGTGCGGCGTGGCCGCAGCGGTGGCGCCACGCGGGTTGGAGCGGCGCATGATCTTGTTGAACTCCTCGCGGGACAGCGGGGCAGGCTTGCCGTCGATGCCCACGAAACCGGTCAAGCCGGGGGTGTTGCGTACGACGGACCAGGAGTTGTCGTCCATCTCCATGCGGACGAGAACGTAGCCCGGGAAGACCTTGGACTCCTTGGTCTCGCGCTTGCCGCCATCCTTGATCTCCGTGACCTCCTCGGTCGGGATCTTGATGTCGACGACCACGTTCTCGAGGCCATAGGTCTCGATGCGGTGCTCGAGGTCATTCTTGACCTTGTTCTCGTAGCCCGAGTAGGTGTGGACCACATACCAACGCTTGGCCATGTTATTACCTCAGTCCCGAGTAACCAACAAGAATGGCGACGACGCCGGTGTCGACGAGCCAGACGGCAACGCCAAATACGACCAGCATCACGATGACGGCAATGGAGTAGTTCTTGAGCTCAGCCTTGGAAGGCCACGTGACGCGGTGCATCTCGGCCTTGACGTCGGCGAACCAGCCACGCACACGGGAGAAGAAGCCGTTCTTCTTGGCGGCCTTCTTCTCGGCCTTGGCCTGCGCAGGGGCCTCCTTCTTGGGAGCTTGGCCAGAGACGGCGTGCTTCTCCTCGAGCTCCTTGCGCTCGGCAGCACGCGCCTTGCGGGCGCTCCTCTTCTGGCGATCCTTGTTGGCCATGCTATTCCCTTCGGGCGAGGCCTCTTACTACATGGAAACCGGCCTTCCGCAAGGGAAGGCCGGTGAGAATTTGGCAGGCCAGGTAGGACTCGAACCCACAACAAACGGTTTTGGAGACCGCCGCTCTACCATTGGAGCTACTGGCCTGTAAGGGGGATACCCGAGTTAACGGGTTTCCTTGTGAAGAGTGTGCTTGCGGCACCACGGGCAGTACTTCTTGAGCTCCATGCGCTCAGGGTTGTTCTGCTTGTTCTTCTTGGTGGTGTAATTGCGGCGCTTGCACTCGGTGCAGGCGAGGGTAACCATCGTACGCATTTCATTCCTCCTGATGGGTCATGGCCAAGACTTCCTCAGCCATGGCGCGGTCGAGAATATTACCAGCGTCCTAAGCACGCGTCAACAGGTTGGAACGGGAATTCTCGAATATCGATGCGTCTCAACAAAAGCTCCAAGAAAAAGGCCCGGCTCACAAGGAGCCGGGCCAGAAAGTCACAGAGAAGAACTAAATCTACTCAATGATGGTGGCGATACGGCCGTCGCCGACGGTGTGACCGCCCTCACGGATGGCGAAGCGGTCGCCCTCCTCCATGGCGATACCGTGGATCAGGTCAGCCTCGATCGTCACGTGGTCGCCCGGCATGGCCATCTCGACGCCCTCGGGGAGGACGATGGAGCCGGTGACATCCGTGGTGCGGAAGTAGAACTGCGGACGGTAGTTGGTGAAGAACGGGGTGTGACGGCCGCCCTCCTCCTTGGTCAGGACGTAGACCTCAGCGGTGAACTTGGAGTGCGGGGTAACCGTGCCGGGGGCGCAGATGACCTGGCCGCGCTCGATGTCCTCGCGCTTGATGCCGCGGAGAAGCAGGCCCACGTTGTCGCCGGACTCGCAGAAGTCCATGGTCTTGCGGAACATCTCGATGCCGGTGACGACGGAGTTCTGGGTCGGCTTGATGCCCACGATCTCGACGGGCGAGTTGAGCTTGAGCTCGCCGCGCTCGACACGACCGGTGGCAACGGTGCCACGGCCGGAAATCGTCATGACGTCCTCGATGGCCATCAGGAACGGCTTCTCGTTGTCACGGGCGGGCGTCGGGATGTACTCGTCGACGGCCTTCATGAGCTCGCGGACGGAGTTCATCCACTTCTCCTCGCCGTTGAGGGCGCCGAGAGCGGAACCACGGATGACGGGGATGTCGTCGCCGGGGAAGTCGTACTCGGAGAGGAGGTCACGGGTCTCCATCTCGACGAGGTCGATGAGCTCGTCATCGTCGACCATGTCGCACTTGTTCAGGAAGACGACGATGTAGGGCACGCCAACCTGACGGGCGAGCAGGATGTGCTCGCGGGTCTGGGCCATGGGGCCGTCGGTGGCGGCGATGACCAGGATGGCACCGTCCATCTGAGCAGCGCCCGAAATCATGTTCTTGACGTAGTCAGCGTGGCCCGGGCAGTCGACGTGAGCGTAGTGACGGGAAGCCGTCTCGTACTCGACGTGAGCGACGGAAATGGTAATGCCGCGCTCGCGCTCCTCGGGGGCCTTGTCGATGTTCTCGAAGGCGGTGAAGTCGGCCTTGCAGCCCTCGGTCTCAGAGAGGACCTTGGTGATAGCGGCCGTCAGCGTGGTCTTGCCGTGGTCGACGTGACCAATCGTACCGATGTTCACGTGCGGCTTAGTGCGCTCAAACTTCTCCTTGGCCATTTGCCATCCTCCTCATGGATGCTAGCTTTAGGCCTTGACGGCCCTTTTGCCTATTAATATGTCCAGCGGCGCCGCTTGCGCGACGCCGCGAGGGCTCTGGTAGCGGTGACTGGATTCGAACCAGTGACGCCGCGGGTATGAACCGCGTGCTCTAACCAACTGAGCTACACCGCCGTGCTTGAATGGAGCCCGCGACCGGATTTGAACCGGTGACCTCTTCGTTACCAACGAAGTGCTCTACCTACTGAGCTACACGGGCATGGTGGGGATGCTTGGACTCGAACCAAGGAACCCAGAGGGAGCGGATTTACAGTCCGCCGCAGTTGCCGCTGTGCCACATCCCCATACCGTTTTCAAGCCGCTCCGAGAGGTCGTTCCCTCGCGCAGCGGAAAGGATATTACCGAGATTTGGGGCATCGTGTCAACTCAATCCCCCTAACCGGGCGTATCCATTCGTTTTCACCACATTACCTGCATATTTGTAAGCGAATCGCGGCTTTTCCCAAAGATTTTCAAAAAAAGTTTGGTAGGAATTTTTGGGCGAGCGGCAAAAATCTTCCGGAAGTCCTGCGCGCACGTGGGTTACGCGCGCCCGCGGGATTCCCGCATGGCCCGGGTGGTGCGCCTTCTATTCCACAGGGACCAGGATGCGCACCCCATGGGGATAGCGCCTCCGCAGGGCCCCTCATGGCGGTTGAGGCCATGCGCCCATGACGTTTGGGGCAATCACCCTCGATTGCCGCGGGGTCAGGGGTCAGCGTACTGACGGATACGTGCCCTCTATATAAGAAAGGACCCCGGATGATCCGGGGTCCGCGAGTTCGTGGAGCCAACGATAGGAATCGAACCTACAACGGCCTGTTTACAAGACAGGGGCTCTACCATTGAGCTACGTTGGCGTTATGTGCGCCCGTGGGCGTTCTAGCATCGTAGCCGATATGGCCACGTTTCGCCACAGCGCGCTATCTGCCCAGCAGGGCGTTGAGCTTGGCGAGGGTCTTGGCGTCGAGGCGGTCCTCCACCGTGAGCTTGCCGTGGCGCCGCTCGGCGATGTCGACCTCGCGCTCGGAGTCGAGGACGTCGATCTCGTGGGCGAGCATGGCGCTCGAGATGCGCGTCACGGGGATGCCTCCCACCGTGGCCCTGATCGTATTGTCACTCGTCACGACCGTGACCTCGCGCATCTGCCTGCGGCACTCCCCCACCAAGCGCTCTATCACGGTGTCTGCCGTGACCCCCGTGGGCGAGAAGATCATGCGCACGCCCGCGCGACGCAGCTCGGGGTGCTCGGGGTTGACGTTGCCCGCCGCGTCAAACACGATGACCGGCTCGTAGCGGCCCTGGGCGAACGCCGCGACGTCTGCCACGAGCAGTTCGCGGGCACGCTCGAACGGGTCGTGGTCGAGGTCGCGCTCGCCCGGCTCGTCCATGAGGGACTTGTAGCGAGGCGTGCCGAATATGACGTTGTAGCCATCCACGACCAGCAGCTCGTGGTCTGAGCGCTTAGCCAAGGTCGGTCTCCGGGAAGTCGAAGTCGGAGGTGTCGGGCAGGTCGAGTGGGGTGTCGTAACCGTCGCCCGCGGGCTTGGACACCGCCTGGGCGCCCTCGCCGGCCGCCATGTCGCGGCGCAGCCACTCGTAGGCAATGGCCGTGGTGGCTTGCGCCACGTTGAGCGACTCGACCTGGCCGCGCTGGGGCAGCTTGAACTCGAAGTCGCAGTGCTGGCGCACGAGCCTCGAGATGCCCGAGCCCTCGGAGCCCATCACGAGCGCGAGGCGACCCGCGACAGGGGCGTCCCACACGAGGTCACGGGCGTGCTCGGTGGCGCCGCCCGCCCAGAAGCCGTGCTCCTTGAGCTCGTCCAGAGCGCTCGCGAGGTTGGGCACCTGCGCGATGGGCAGGTGCATGACCGCGCCGGCGCTGGTCTTGTAGGCACCCACGCCCACGCGGGCGGCGCGCGACTTGGCCACGACGACGCCCGCCGCGCCTACGACCTCGGCCGTGCGCACGATGGCGCCGAAGTTGCCCTCGTCGGTCACGTGGTCGAGCACGATGACCAGGGCGTTTCCGCTGCCGGCGGCCTCGATGATGTCGTGAAGCGAGGCATAGCGGTAGGGACGGACCTTGAGCATGATGCCCTGGTGGGCGCCATGCGAGGAGAGCGAGTCGAGAACGGGGCGGGCGACGCGCTCGACCTCGACGCCGTTGGCCGCGAGACGACGGGCGAGGTCGGTGAGCGTGGGGTCCACCGCTCCGGAGTCCTTCTGGATGAGGGCGCGCGTGATGGGAAGGCCAAGCTCGAGGGCCTCGGCGGCGGCGCGGCGACCCTCGATGAGGTCGCCCTTGGAGCCGGCGCGCTGGCCCTGGGGGCCGCGCGCGCGAGCGGGCACGCCAGTGTGGGCGCCCGTACGAGCGCCCGAGGCCTGCTGGCGCGGCTTGCCGCCACGCTGCTGGGAGCCGCCACGCTGCTGGCCACCCTGGCGGCCTCGGCTGGCGGCGCCGCGGGCATCCCTTCGACCGCTCGGGCGGGAGTCGTTGCGTCGGGCCATGGCTAGTCCTCCTTGGCGGGCTTGATGCGGGTGCCTGCGGCCGTGTCCTCGACCACGAGTCCCAGGGCGGCGATGCCGTCGCGGATGGCATCGGCCACGCCCCAGTTCTTGGCGGCGCGAGCCTCGGCGCGGGCGGTGACGAGGGCCTCGGCGGCCTGCTCGGCGTCATCGCCCTCGTAGCCGGCCTGCTCGCGGGCGAGGTCGACCAGCTCGTGGGGCAGCTCGGCGGCGCTGGGGCGCACGGACTCGACGCCCAGGACGCCCAGCAGCTCGACGAGGACGTCGGAGGCGCGCAGCGCGACGGCACCGGCGGCGTTGGCGCCAGTCTGGTCGAGGTAGGTGTTTGCTTTCGTCACGAGGCCAAAGAGCGCCGCGAGGGCGCCGGCGGTGTTGAAGTCGTCGTCCATCTGGGCCACGAACTCGGCCGAGGCCTCGTCGACGGCGGCACCAAAGGCGCGATCCTCGTCATTGAGCTCGTGGGTGGCGGCCGCGGCGCTCTCTGCGGCCCAGCGCAGGTTGGCGATGGTGCCGCGGACGCGCTCGAGCGTGCCCTTGGCGCCGTCGAGGCGCTCGAAGGAGAAGTCAAGCGGCGAGCGGTAGTGGGTCTGCAGCATCAGCAGGCGCACGGCGTCGGCCGGGTACTTGTCGAGCATCTCCTTGAGCGTGTAGAAGTTGCCCAGGCTCTTGCTCATCTTCTCGCCGTCGATGAGCAGCATGCCCGTGTGCATCCACACGTTGGCGAGCGGCTCGTGCCAGCAGCAGACGGCCTGCGCGTACTCGTTCTCGTGGTGCGGGAACTGCAGGTCCTGGCCGCCGCCGTGAATGTCGATGGGCGTGCCTAGGTAGCGGTGCACCATCGCGGAGCACTCGGTGTGCCAGCCCGGGCGGCCCTTGCCCCAGGGCGAGTCCCACATGGGCTCGCCGGGCTTGGCGGCCTTCCAGAGGGCAAAGTCGAGCGGGTCGCGCTTCTCGTCATTGGCCTCGATGCGGGCGCCCACCTTGAGGTCGTCGATGTTGCGACCCGAGACGGTGCCGTAGCTGGGATCGCTGCGCACGGAGAAGTAGACGTCGCCATTGCCGGGGGCGTAGGCATGGCCCTGGTCGATGAGGCCCTGGATCATCTCGATCATCGCGGGTATCTCGCGCGTGGCGCGCGGGCGGATGTCGGGGTCGAGGACGCCCAGGCGGTGCATCTGCTCGATGAAGGCGTCGGAGAACTCGGCGGCGACCTCCTCGGGCGTGCGACCCTGCTCATTGGCGCGGTTGATGATCTTGTCGTCCACGTCGGTGAGGTTCTGGGCAAACGTCACTTGGTAGCCCTTGTACTGCAGGTAGCGGCGGATGACGTCGAAGGCCAGGAAGGTGCGGCCGTTGCCCACGTGGATCTGGTCGTAGACCGTGGGGCCGCAGACGTACATGCGGATCTTGCCCGGCTCGATGGACTCGAGCTCGACCTTCTTGTGAAGCTGGGTGTTATAGACGAGCATGGCTACTCCTTGTTCTCGAGCTGGGACTGCAGCTCGGCGATTCGCTTCTCGAGACGTGCGACCTTGGCCGCGAGGTCATCGATCGTGCGGTCGACGGGGTCGGGCAGGTACTCGCGGTGCTCGACGTCCTCGCGCTCGTGGATGACCTTGTCGATTGTAGTCGCGTCGCTCATGGAAAGGCAGGTGAGGCGCTCGCCCGCGGCGGAGCGCACGCGCACGCCGCCACGCGTGGTGACGTGTCCGGGCACGCCCACGACGGTGCAGTCTGCCGGGACGTCGCGCACCACCACGGCGCCGCCGCCCACCTTGACGTTGTCGCCCAGGGTGATGTTGCCCAGCACCGACGCGCCCACGCCCACCACGACGTTGTTGCCCAACGTGGGGTGGCGCTTGCCGCTCTGCTTGCCCGTGCCGCCCAGCGTAACGCCCTGGTAAAGCTGGCAGTCATCGCCGATGATGGTGGTCTCGCCCACGACGATGCCCATGCCATGGTCGATGACGAAGCGCCTGCCAATCTGCGCGCCGGGGTGGATCTCGACGCCAAAGCGGCGGCGGCTCATCGTCGACAGGGTGCGGGCGAGCAGAGGGTGGCCGTGGGTCCACAGCCAGTGCTGGCGGCGGTAGGCCCAGATGGCCCGCATGCCGGGCGAGTTGAGAAGGATGGAGACGTTCGAGGTCGCCGCCGGGTCGTGCGCCCGGAATGTCTCGATGTCCTCACGAATGCGATCGAACATAAGGGTCCTTACGAGTGTGCCGCGCGGCCGGCGCCCAAGCAGGGCGCCGCGTCCAAAACGCCAACAGATTAGCTCAGAGTTGGGCCAGGCCGCTATCCGTCATATTCCATGAGCGCAACCGCCCAGGCCTCCATGCCCTCCTCGCGACCAACGAAGCCGAGCCGCTCAGTGGTCGTGGCCTTGACGCCAACGCTCGCGACGTCGACGCCGAGGGCCCGCGCGAGGTTCTCGCGCATCTGCTCGCGGTGCGGGGCGAGCTTGGGCGCCTGGGCGGCGATGGTACAGTCGCAGTCGAGCAGCTCGTAGCCGCGCTCGCGCGCGAGGCGCATCACCTGGGCGAGCAGGCCCAGCGAGTTGGCGCCCGCATAGGCGGGGTCCGTGTCGGGAAAGAGCTTGCCGAGGTCACCCAGGCGCGTGGCGCCAAGAATGGCGTCTGCCACGGCGTGGGTGGCGACGTCTGCATCTGAGTGGCCGAGAAGTCCCAGCGTGTGGGGAATCCTTACGCCGCAGAGAATGAGGTCGCGGTCCTCGACGAGCTTGTGGACGTCGTAGCCGTGTCCGATCCTTAGCATGAGGCGCCTCCTCGCAGGCAGCAAGCCGGTACGTCCCCGGCCTCGATGCGCACGGCAAGTATGGCCTCGATGGGCAGCCTGTCCTCGGGCACCGTGACCTTCATGTTGTCGCTGGGGCTTGCCACGCACGCGACGCGACCGCCCGCGCGCTCGACGAGACTGGCGTCGTCGGTGCCAACGAAGCCCTCCTCGAGCGCGGCGAGATGCGCCGCGAGCACGTCGTGGGCGCGGAAGACCTGCGGGGTCTGCACGGCCCAGAAGCGCGAGCGGTCTGGCGTGGACTCGACGATGCCGTCCGCGCCTACGACCTTGAGGGTGTCGGCGCTGGGATGCGCGCAGATGGCGCCGGCGAGGGTCTCGTCGGAGCGGACGCGCTCGATGGCGACCTCGATGGTGGCCGGCTCGATGAGGGGGCGCGCCCCGTCATGGATGGCGATGAGCGCGCACTCCCGAGCCGCGCGGATGCCGGCGAGGCAGGACTGCTGGCGCGTCTGCCCGCCCTCCACGAAGGTCACCGGCGTGTCGAACTCGACCTGCGAGACGACCTCGGCCGTCTCGGCGACGCGACCGGCCGGGCACACGACGACGATCTGCGCAACAGAGGGCGCCTCGGCAAAGGCCGCGACGGACCAGTCGAGCACGGGCAGGCCGCACAGCTCAACGTATTGCTTGCCCGCGGGGTCGCCAAAGCGCAGGCCAAGGCCACCGGCCGCGATGACGGCCACCGTGTCTGGCCCAGACGGCGCACCCGCCTTGTCGCTCGCGAGAATTGCCATGCGCTACTCCTTCTTGCCCCACATGCGGTACAGGCTGTCGGCAAGGATGGAGGGGTTCTTGACGCCTAGGTCGTCGAGGCGCGACGGGTTCTGCTCGATGTCGTCCATGAGCTCGCGCAGGTTGCCGTACTCGTCGACGATCTTGTCGGCCATGCCCTCGCGGACGACCGAGACGCGGCTGAGGGTGCGCAGGCCCAGCGGCACCATGACGCTGTCCTCGCGCAGGTCCTCGTAGCCCAGCACCTTGGCAACGCGCTTGGGTGAGCGCCACTGCGAGGGGTCCGCGGCATGAAGCTTCTCGCGAATGGCCTCGGCGTTCTCCTCGGAGGAGTCGCGAGCGTAGTCGCGGATCATGAGCAGGTACTCGGACTCCATGTCGCCCACGAGCTGCTCGCGCTGCATCTCGACGGTGCGTCCCTCGCTGCCCAGCTGGTCGACGCAGCGGTCGATCTCGTCGGCGGCGGTCATGAGCGTCTCGAAGTAGTTGAGGATCGTCGTGACGTCTGCGAGCGTGACGTAGTTGTCGAGCTCGAGCGTCGTGAGGCGCAGCAGCGCGTGGTCGAGCGCCTGGCGCGTGGTCTGCAGCGTGGTGATGAGCTGGGAGGCGCTAGTCATGAGCTCGGCGACGCCGCGCAGCTGGTGCGACTTGCCGCCCACGTAGAGGTTCACGACCTGGCGGCGCTCGGAGACCGAGATGACGAGGGCCTTGGTGAGCAGGCTCATGCGCGCGGCGGTGCGGTGGCGCATGCCCGTCTCGCTCGTGGGCAGGCTCGGGTCTGGGTTGAGGTGGAAGTTGGCACGCAGGATCTGCGTGAGGTCGCGGTCGACCACGATGGCGCCGTCCATCTTGGAGAGCTCGAACAGGCGGTTGGCCGTGAACGAGATGTTGAGCGGGAAGCCGTCGTTGCCGGCGGAGAGCACCGTGTCGGTGTCTCCCACGCAGATGAGGGCCCCGAGGTGGCCGGCGATGATCATGTCGAGCGCGCGGCGCACGGCGGTGCCGGGGGCCGTGATGGCGATGGCCTCGTTGAGGCGCTCCTCGATCGTGGGTTCGCGCTGCTCGGCGGCCTCTGGCGTCGCCACGTCTCCCGAGGTGGTCTCGTTAGTTTCTGGCTCCATGGCGCCCCCTCCTTGCAGAATAGTCATTTATCAAAGTATACGCGCCGCCGCCCGCAGGTTTTGGGCCACCGCGCGAGGTCATGAAAAAAGGCCCGCACCCCTGGGGATGCGGGCCCTACCATCAGTCGGCTTCGAGTCGTAGAGAGCCGGCGATGAGACGAGCTTGGGTGGCCTTAGGCCTCGTTGGCCTCGGCCTTGCCGGCGGCGGCAGCCTTGCCGGCGACAGCGGCGACGTGCTCGCGGCCGAGCTCGGTCCACTCGGGCTCCTCGTCGGGCAGGGAGCCGGCCTCCTTGGTGAAGAGCTCCTTGAGGCAGTTCACAGCGACGATGAGGCCGAGGATGACGAGCAGAATTGCGAAGAAGAGCTGCAGGCCAGAGGTGGCGATGACGGTCATGCCACCAGCCTGGAGGGCGGTCACACAGCCCATGATGGACTGGGCGAGCGAGGTGAAGGTGCAGCAGAGCAGGAACACGACGGGCACGTAGAGCATGGCGCCCTTACGGCCGGTGCACTTGCAGAAGACGGCGAGCGTGATCATGGTCATGCCACCGAGCAGCTGGTTGGAGGCACCGAAGAGCGGCCAGATGTTGAGATAGCCGCCGAAGGTGAGGGCGAGGCCCGGGACCAGGGTAACGACCGTGGCGAACCAGGGGTTGCCGAGGACCTTCATGGCACCCTGCTTGGAGTCGATGGCCAGGGCGTCGTTGGTCTGGGCGAAGAACTCGGAGAAGGACGTGCGGGCGATGCGGGCCACGGCGTCGAGCGAGGTCAGGGCCAGGGCGGAGACGTTCATCGTCATGAAGACGGTGGCGACGGTGCCATCGACGCCGAAGGCCTGCATGCCGCGGGAGATGCCGGCGGCAAAGATCTGGAACGGGGTGGAGGCAACGGGGTTGCCGGCGGCGTCGACGACGTTGAGGGCGCCGGTGCCGGCGGTGTTCATGTCAGAGAACATGATGCCGGCGATGACGATGGCAAGGATGCCCACGAAGGACTCGACGATCATGGCGCCGTAGCCAACGGGCAGGGCGTCCTTCTCGTTGGAGACCTGCTTGGACGAGGTGTTCGAGGACACGAGGCTGTGGAAGCCGGAGAGGGCGCCGCAGGCGACGGAGACGAACATGACCGGGAACATCATGCCAGACTTGGTGGTGAAGCCAGTGAATACCGGGGCGGTGATGGTGGCCTGGCCCTTGACGCCCAGGACGACGATGCCGAGCACGGCGCAGACGATCATGACGATCATCATGATGGACGTGAGGTAATCGCGCGGGGTCTTGAGGACGTCGATGGGCATGGCGCCGGCGAAGACCAGGTAGACCATGACGACGGCGATCCACTGGTTGAGGTCGAGGTACAGCGGGAACTGCATGCCCACGGCGAACATGGCGACCATGAGGACGACACCCAGGACGAACTCCTTGGCACCCTCGAGGTCGAACTTCTTGCAAGCCCAACCAAAGGCCATGGCGACGAAGGTGAACAGGATCGAGATCGTGCCAGCGCAGCCGGCGGCGTAGGACTTGGTGAAGTCGATGCCACCCTCGGCAGCGGCGGTGTACTTGAAGGTGCCGCAGACCATCGAGGTGAAGGCTGCGATGACGATGATGCAGAACAGCCAGCTGAACAGCAGGAACAGGCGGCGGCCGGTGCGGCCGATGTACTTCTCGACGAGCTGGGCAAGCGACTTGCCGTTGTTCTTCATCGAGGCGTAGAGGGCGCCGAAGTCATGGACGGCACCAAAGAAGATGCCTCCGACGAGGACCCACAGGGCAACCGGGAGCCAGCCGAAGGCCATGGCCACGATGGTGCCCGTGACGGGACCGGCGCCGCAGATCGAGCTGAACTGGTGCGAGAACACGGTGAAGCAGGAGGCCGGGGAGAACGAGTTGCCATCCTCCATGCGGCGGGCGGGGGTGATGGCGTCGGCGTCGACACCCCACTTGTTGGCGAGCCAACGGCCATACAGCATATAGCCACCAAAGAGCAGCACGGCGGCTGCAACCATTACGACGATTCCGTTCACAAGCGCTCCTTCCATAGCGAGAGAAAAGCCAGTGCGCAAAAAAAGAGGGGCCGTTGGGTTCCTCGCCCGACGGCCCCTCTTTAGGCCGCCCGTTAGCAACGGGCGGCGAATCAGCCACCCGTATTAGATAATGACGACCTCAATAATGGATAGCTGCTTGTTCATGGCGTTACTCTCTCGATTCACTTGGGCACGCATCCCCACGCGCCGTCTCCAGTGGATGGTTCGAAACCATGACACATCGGTGAGCGACGTCAAGGAACAGGGCAAATGTTGCCCGATATCGAAACGGACGCGAAACAGTATTCAACAATTCTCGGAATCTATGCGAAGTGCGAGGTTGGGGACCATGGGGAGCGCCACATGCCATCGAGCGAGGTCAACGGGGGCATCGCGAGGGCGGTGGCATGCGCCGCCCGCCCGCTGCGACGCATGGTCGTGCCCTTGTTACCATAGGAGTAGCGAAGAAGGGAGGGCGCATGGCGCTCGATCCACACCAGGAGGACTTCCAGCGGCTGAGCCTGCGCTACGCCGCCACGCTCGACCCCGGCGACCCGTTTGGCATGGCGCGCAAGGCCGAGGAATTCAGCAGGCGCTTCGTCCAGAAGCGCGACTCGCTGCCACAGACCGACGACGACCGCGCGTTTGGCCTCGTTGCCCAGGCGGCCCAGCTCATCGACTACGAGCTGCCGTTCGCCACGGCCGTGAGCGCCCCGCAGACGATTCGCGAGGCGCGCAAGCTGCTCACCGAGGCGCTCGAGCTCGACCCCGACTGCCTCGACGCGCGCCGCATGATCGCCGCCGCCGACTCGCGCACGCCAACCGCCTACCACGACTACCTTGTCCAGGCCGCCCCGCAGGTGCGCGCCCAGTGCGAGCGCGCCCGCGACGCCGCACTCGCCGGCGCCAGGGGCTCCTTTGCCGAGCTCGCCCAGGCAAGCGCCGCCCTCGCGATGCGCCCCTACCTGCGCTGGATGGCCGCCGCATCCTCGACCTCGCTCATCTGCGGCCGCTACCGCATGGCGATCGACGAGGCGCGGGAGGCCCTCGCGATCGAGCCCGGCGACCCGGCCGACGTCTCGTACACGCTCGCCCTCGCCTACGCCAAGCTCGAGGACGAGGAGAGCTACGGCCAGCTGCTCGCCAGCGCCGAGACGACGCACGGCGCCGCCTGGTACTCGCTCGCGCGCATAGCCCTGCTCTACAAGCAGGAGAGCCGCGAGGAGGCGGCCCGCGAGGTCAGGCACCTGCTTGACGCCTACCCCAACGCCGGCACCACGCTCGGCCGCCAGGACGACCTCCCCGATGGCGTCTACGCGCGCATCTGCGTGACGCCCATGAGCGAGGACGAGCTCATCCTCGCCACCTCCGAGGCCACGGTGCTTCTGCAGGAGGGCTGCGACGACCACGAGCGCGGCTCGCTGGGCTCATGGCTCGCCAACCTGCCCGAGGTCATCGAGGCGCAGGAGCGCGAGCTCGCCGCAGACCCCACCCTTGGAGAGGAGGACCAGCAGTGAGGACCAGCCAGCAGCTGAGGTCGGAGCTCTACGACCGCCTCGCCCAGCACAAGAGCCTCGAGCTGGGCGGTCTGTCCGACGACGCCTACGCAGAGCTGCGCCAGGCCGTGGTGGCAGACCCCGACACCTACCTCACGCGCGGCGATGACAGGGCGTTTGCCGAGGTGGTGCGCGCTGTTGCCGCCAACGAGGACGACATGGCCTCCGAGGAGCTCATCGATGACGACGAGGCCTACGCCAAGGCCGTCGACAGCAGGCTCGACCGGCTCCACAACCGCTGCGAGCACGCCTTCGAGACCTATCCCGGCACCGACGACGCCATTGCGATGATGGCGATGATTCGCTCGAGGGAGCCCGACACCTCGCTCGCGAAGCTGCAGGGTGCCCGCGCGCAGGTGCTGCCCCAGCACGAGGAGGATGCCCGCAGCGCCGGCCTCGCCATGACCAAGCCCAAGCCCGGCCAGGACGTGTGGGAGTGCGTCGACGAGCGCCCGCGCCTGCGCCTGCTTGCCACCATCGCCCGCGCGCAGGCCGAGACCGGCCGCTACCGGGGCGCCTGCGCCACCTGCGAGCAAATCATTGGGGAGAACCCCAGCGACATGCTCGGGGCGCGCTTCACCTGGGCCATCTGCCTGGCGAGGCTCGAGGACGAAAAGGGCCTCGATGACCTCGACGCCCAGTTTGGCCGCGCGGGCAACGCCTGGATGCACCTCGCCCGCACGCTGCTGCTCTTCAAGCTTGGCCGCATCCCCGCGGCAAAGCGCGCGCTCAAGGGCTACGCGAGGCTCTGCCGCGGCGGCGCCCACGCCCTGCTGCGGCCCACGTTCGTGGAGCCCTACCTGCCGGCGCGCCCGCCGTTTGACCCCGGCAGCTACACCGAGGCCCGGCTCGCGGTGCACGAGTGCGACCCCGTCATCATGGATACGCCCGACTTCCTCGCCTGGGCCAGCTCCCAGGACGGCTTCTCCGAGCAGGCACGCGCCTTTGCCCGCGACAACGACCTCGACTGGTAGTGGTAGTGCGCCCAAGCTCTGATATACTCACATGCGCAGTCCCCATCGTCTAGCGGCCTAGGACGCCACCCTTTCAAGGTGGATATCGCGGGTTCGAATCCCGCTGGGGGCACCATTGAATTCGAGACGGCCCCAGCGATGGGGCCGTTTTTATGGGCGTCTCCCCTCGCACGCGGGATTCGAACCCGAGAGGGGCGAGCTCGAGCAAACGCACCAAGCGTTTGCCGAGGTCGCGCGCAAGCCGCCGCAGGCAGCGCGGCGCACGCGGGCGGCGCAGCCGAACGTGGACATCCCGCTGGGGGCACCATTGAATTCGAGACGGCCCCAGCAACGGGGCCGTTTTTTGCCTTCTCGCGCACCCATATTTACGTGTCGGCAAGCTGGGCACCCGCTTTTACGTGCTAGCAAGCCATCTAGCACGTAAAAGCGGGTGCTCGATGTTTTGAGGCACGTAAAATCGGGTGCTTAATGAGCGGGACGATGGCAGTAAACGCGCATGAGCAGCACAAGAGTGCGATGACGTAAAGCGCGCATGCGCAGGCAAGCCAACAGATGGCGCGGCAATATAACAACTAGCCATGAGCGAGAAAAGCGGCTACACTACCCGTTTGTTAAAACAAACCTGGTCTGAGCGCACGCACCTCAAACGAATCGCGTAGCCCGCAGCCACAGCCAGACCGCCTGTCGTTTTCAAAGGGACGGCAATGAAGCACATCCTCATGGCCTGCGGTACGGGCATCTGCACATCTTCGCTAGTTCGTGAGCGCGTCTGCCGCTTCCTTGACGCACACGGCTATGCCGGCCGCTACGACGTCACCCAGTGCAAGATGGCCGACGTCCCCGAGCTCGCCGGCGACCACGACTTCCTCATTGCCGTGACGCTCATCTCGGGCACCCTCGGCATCCCCTACGTCAATGGCGTCCCGTTCCTCACGGGCGCCGACGCCTCGGCCTCCGAGCGCACGCTGCTTGCCCTCATGAACGCGCCCAGCTGCACCGAGGCCAAGGTCCCCTGCTACGCCTAGCGGACGCACGCAAGCATGACAAAGGGCTCTGACCCCCTTGTCACATCAGGAAGGGCGGCCACCCCGCATGGGATGGCCGCCCTTTTCGTGTAGATGGTAGGGACGGTGGGGTTCGAACCCACAAGCCTTTCGGCAGAGGTTTTTAAGACCCCCGCGTCTGCCAATTCCGCCACGCCCCCGGGCGCAACAACCTTAGCGCAACGAGAAGAGCCGTGGGGCCCACGCAACGGGCGACGGCTCGCCGCAGGCGGCAGCGTCGGCCGCGAGCGACAGGCCAAAGAGCAGGTCGCTCTCGCTCACCGTGAGCCGCTCGACGCCGCAGGCGCGCATGAGCTCGCCCACGCAGACCGAGCCGGCCACAATCACGCCGGCGCGCTTGGGCTGCAGGCCCACCACGCCGCGACGCTGCTCGAGGGACACGCCGGCGAGGCGCCTGGTGAGCTCGTCCACCTCGGAAAGTTCGAGGTCGTGCAGGTGCACGAAGCTGGGATCGTAGGGGTCGAGCGCAGCGGCGATCGCCACAAGGGTGGTCACCGTGCCGCCCACGCACACGAGCCTGCCGGCCCGCGCCACGGCGGGGGCGCCCCCGGGCAGCTCGCCCGCAAGGCGCTCGCGGCAAAACGCGCGGGCTCGCTCAAGGTCGTCGGCGGCAAGCGGCTCCTCACCCGAGAGGAACAGGTCGGTCAAGCGGCGGCAGCCCACATTGAGCGAACGAACCGCCTCGAGCTCAACGCCATTCGCGCCCAGCGTGCCCACCGCGACCTCGGTGGAGCCACCGCCGTTGTCGGCCACGACGATGCGCTGGCCCGCGAAGTCCTGGGCCACGCCCAGAAACGTGAGCGAGCCCTCGACCTCGCCGGGGATGACCTGCGGGTCGACCCCCAGCCCGCGAAGCGCGCCCAGCAGGTCCTCGGAGTTCGAGGCGTCGCGAGCGGCGCTCGTGAGCGTGCAGCAGGCAACCTCGACGCCGGCCTCGCGGGCCGCCTCGAGGTAGCCGCGCACGCAGGAGACGACGCGCTCGCACGCGGCGGCCGACAGGGCGCCCGTCTCGGCCACGCCCTCCCCCAGGTTGCAGATGGTCGAGGTCTTGGAGCAGCTTTCGACGTGGCCGGCCGCGACGCTCGCCACGCCCAGGCGGCAGGTCACGGTTCCGATGTCGATGACGGCGACGCGTCCCATCTATCCAACTCCCTGGGTCGAGGGGTCATAGCCAAAGATGAAGTCAAGCACCGAGGTGTACCAGGGCGTCGGTTCCTCATCGGTCGTGGCGGACGAGTCGTTGGTGACGCTCTCGTCGGTCGTGGCGCTGCCCGAGTCGGTCACGCCGTCCATGTCGACGGCGGTGTCGCCCTCCTGGACGTAGCCGCGGCGGCGTGCCTCGTCCTCGATGCCCTCGCGGGTCATCAGCGAGTCGACCTCGCTCTGGAGGGTCTGGGCGCTCGAGGTGGCGGCGTCGAGGCGCTGGGCGAGCACGGCGTTGGTACGGCGCGCGCCGTAGAGGGCCTTGGCGGGCGAGTAGAGCGCGCCCAGCACGACCACGATGATGCCCGCGACGATGCACAGCATGAGGTGCGAGGAGCACCAGCCCACAACCGCCTGCGCGGGAGAGGCCTTGGCGGCGCCCCGCTCGCGGCCACGCGAGGCCACGCGGCTCGAGGCATGGACACGGCCCTGCTCGGAGGCGCGCTCGCGAACGCGGCCGCGCGCCTGGTCGCGCCCCCGAACGGCATGGTCGCGCGCATGCGTGGGGCGAGCAACGCGCGCGTTGTCGGAGGCGCGGTAGCGCGCGGACCCCTCGGCGCCGCGCGGGCGCTCATGGCTCGCGTAGCGCGGGCGCTGCGGCTGGCTGGAGAAATCGGTCATGAATGTTCCTGCTTCGTTTCTGCTGCGGTCGAACACATGCCTGCGAGGTCGCGCCCGTCCGGGAAGCCGGGCGGGCGCGTCTACTCGCTTCAGTTAAACAGGCAACAGTTTAGCCCTCGCGCTTGGCCTGGGCCCAAAGCTCCTCAAGCTCATCATGCGAGAGGTTCTCGAGAACGGCTCCCCGCTCGCGGGCCGCCCCCTCCATGGCAGACCAGCGCGAGCGGAACTTGTCGCAGCTCAGGCGCAGCGCCGTCTCGGCGTCGACGCCCTCCTTGCGGGCGACGTTGACCAGGCTGAACAGGACGTCGCCCAGCTCCTCGGCCGCAGCCTCGCTGCCGCGGTCCTCGTTCGAGAACTCCGCGCGCTCCTCGTCGACCTTTGCCCAGACGTCTTCGGTGGTCTCCCAGTCAAAGCCGCAGGCGGCAGCCTTCTTCGAGATCTTCTGGGCCTGCATGAGCGACGGCAGGGCGCGCGGCACGGCGTCGAGCAGGCTCGTGGGGGCCTCGCCCTCGGCATCCGCCGCGCCCTTGCGCTCCTCGAGCTTGACCTTGCTCCAGATGTCGAGCACCTCGTTGGCGTCGCTGGCCGAGACACCCGAGCCAAACACGTGCGGGTGGCGCCTCACGAGCTTGTCGTCGAGGTCGCGGCAGATGTCGGCAAACGTGAACTCGCCGGCGTTGGCGGCGATCTGGGCGTGGAGCAGCACCTGCATGAGGACGTCTCCCAGCTCCTCGCGCAGGTGGGCGGGGTCGTGCGCCTCGATGGCGTCGACGGCCTCGTAGGCCTCCTCGATCATGTTCTTCTTGATGCTCTCGTGCGTCTGGACGCGATCCCAGGGGCAGCCGTCGGGCTGGCAGAGGCGCCAGATCGTGCGGACGGCCTGCTCGAGCTCGCGCTGGCGGCCGGGGGCGTCGGCGCGCAGGCTCGTCTGGGCATCGGCGCGTGCGCGGGGGCCGTCGTGGTCGCCGCCCAGGAGCTCGACGAGCCCGGCCTCGGAGAGCTTCTCGACCACGCCGGCCGCCATGTGGCGGGCGCCCTCGAGGCCCGGGTGCAGGCGGCCGTCGGCATAGAGCGAGGGGTCGGCCGGCACGAGGTCCGTGCCGTCGACGAAGGTGAGGCCCAGGCGGGCGCACTCGTCACACAGGATGCTCGCGACCCAGACCAGCGTGCGACCGCAAGCGCGCGGCTCGTCGACGTCGGCACGCCAGACGGGGCTCAGCACGAAGATGGGCGTGTCGCGGAAGCGGTCGGCGAGCTTGGCGAGGTAGCGGCTCATATTCTCCACGAGCTCGGCCCCGCTTGCGGTGTGCGACCAGTCGTTGGTGCCGTAGGCCACGACGATGGCCGCGGGCGGGTTCTCGCGCAGCAGCTTCATGCCGCGCAGGGTGTGCGCGTCGAAGTGATGGCCGGCAATGGCCTGGTTCACGAGGTCGAGGCCGAGCACGCGCGAGACGCGCGCCGGCCAGGTGCCGCCGGGCTGCCCCACGACGTAGCCTTGGGTAATCGAGTCGCCCAGGGCGAGCAGGTAACCGCGCTCGGGCGCGCGCTCGAGGCTGCCGTTGGTCGAGAGGTTGCCCACCGCAACGGACATGAGGCAGGGAAGGTAGACGACCACGTGGGCGGGCGCGTGGCCCTCGTTGGGGAAGCACAGCGTGACGGGGCCGTCTGCCACGGGGGCCGTGAGGACATAGGCGCCGTCGACGTACAGGTCGATGCCGTCGACGAGGCCCGCCTCGGGCTCGCGGTCGTCGCCGCGGCCGCGGGCGAGCTCGATCGTCTCGCGCACGGCGGCGCTCTCGAGGTGCAGGGGCCGCACGACGGAGCAGTCGAACGAGACCTCATCACCATCGGTGACCAGGTCAATCGTGACGCCGGCCGTGTAGCTCGCGGCGCGGGCGCGACCGGCCTCCTTGGCGGCGTCCATCTGCTTGTCGGACATGCGCGACGGCCTCACGAGGCCGTCGGGGCGATAGACGAGGTGGTGCGCGCCGCGGATGAACGACGCGATGTTTGCTGCAGTCATACTCGTTTCCTCTCCTTGGTTTTGCGCCCAGTGTAGCGCCGGAGACGGTGTCCTCCCATAACCCTGACGCGACCCTTACGCCAGGCCCTCTTCCTCGGGATAGCGCACGCCCCACTGGCGGCGCAGCTGCGTCATGATGGCCATGGCGTCGGTGGTATAGGCGATCATCGCGTCCTCGACCGCATCCCCCGCGACGGCGCGCTCGAGGTCTGCCACCTCGTAGCACAGCGCGTAGGCCTCTTCGCCCACGTGAATCTCCTCGCGGCGGTTGTCGGCCGTCCAGGTGATGGTGGCGCGGTCGGCGCGCGGGTAGTTCATGATCTCGACGTAGCAGTCCTCGAAGGAGAGCATCGCACGCTTGGGCTGCTTGGAGTGCAGCGACATCGTGATCGTGGCCATCTGCATCTCGGCGTTGCGCATGACGATGCCGCTCGTGACGTCGACGCCCGTCTCGCACGCGTTGCAGATCGAGATGACGTCAACGGGCTGGCTCACCAAGAACAGGCGGGCGAGCGTAACGGGATAGACGCCAATCTCGAGCATGGCGCCGCCGGCGAGCTTGGGATTGTAGAAGTGGTTGGTGGGGTCGTAGTCCTTGTAGCTGCCAAAGTTGAGTGTGGCGAGGTTGAGCTTGCCAAAGTCGCCGGCCATCGCGCGGGCGATGAGGCCGCGATAGAGCGGCATGTGCAAGATCGTGGTGCCGTCGATGAGCTGCACGTGGTTCTTGTCGGCGATGGCCTGGGCCTCGGCGAGCTCCTCGGAGTTGAGCGTGATGGACTTCTCGCACAGGACGTGCTTGCCTGCCCCCAGGGCACCGCGCAGGAACTGGATGTGGGTGTTGTGGGGCGTGGTGATGTAGACGACATCGACCTCGGGATCGGCGTAGAGCTCCTCGGGGGTGTCGTAGACGCGCTCGACGCCCCAGCGCCGGGCGTAGGCGTCGGCCTTTGAGCGCGTGCGGTTCTGCACGGCCACGAAGTGGCGGCCGGCAAGCGCCAGGGCCTGCGCCATCTGGTTGGCGATGACGCCGCAGCCGATGACGGCCCAGCGCAGCTGCGGGGCCTCGAAGATGTCCGTGGGGAACGGCTTGTTGGCAACGGCCTCGAACGCGGCGGCGGCAGAAGCCGCGGAGTCGATCGCCTGGGGGTTGGTGACGAGTGCCATGGGTGCTCCTCTCCCGCGGCCCGGCCCAAGCGGGCGCCGGCCGCGCAGTGCGTGCTTAACGCGCCTAATTATCGCCGCCAAGAGCGAGTTTTAGGCGCGTTTGCCACACATTGCATGAGAGAAGCGCAGGCGCTACTCCTCGGGCTCGTCGTCGCCGCCGGCGAGCTCCAGGACCGCGAGGGCCTGCGAGACGACGTCGGCGTTGCCGCGGGCTATGGGATAGGCGACCTTCTCGGTCTTGGGATAGACGAGGGCGCGCTGCTCCTTGAGCCTGAGCGTGAGGTCGCGGTTACACTTGAGTCCCTGGAACATGAGACGGCCGCTTGCGACCGACACGCTCGCCACGCCCAGGCGCTGGGCGCGCACGCGGATGCGCGTGCGGTCGAAGAGGTTCTTGGCCGCCTGCGGCAGGCTACCGAACTTCTCCTCGCACTCCCTCTGCAGCGCGTCGACCTCGGCGAGCTCCACGGCGCAGGCGAGCTTGCGGTAGACGAGCACGCGGCGATCGACCTCGGGCAGGTACTCTTCGGCCAGGTAGAAGTCGGCCGGCAGGTTGATGTTGACCTCGCTGCTCGCGAGTTCCTCGCCGCTCTCGCCCTTGGCCTCGGCCACGGCCTCGCCCAGCATCTGGGTGAACAGGTCGAAGCCCACGCTCGAGAGGTTGCCGTGCTGCTCGGCGCCCATGAGCGAGCCCGCGCCGCGGATCTCGAGGTCGCGCATGGCCACGCGCATGCCGCTGCCCAGCTCCTGGAACTCGTTGATCGCCGTGAGGCGCTCGGTGGCCTCGGGCGTGAGCGGGCGCTCGCCGGGGAACATGAAGTAGGCATAGGCCTGCGTGCGCCCACGCCCCACGCGACCCTTGAGCTGGTAGAGCTGCGCGAGGCCCAGGCGCTGCGAATCCTCAATGATGAGCGTGTTAGTGTGCGGGTTGTCGATGCCGCTCTCGATGATGGTGGTCGCCACCAGCACGTCAATCTCGCCGCGCTGGAACTTCATCATCATGTCCTCGACCTGCTTGGCGCTCATCTTGCCATGCGCCACGCCCACGCGGGCCTCGGGCGCGGCCTCGAGCACGCGGGCTTCCGCCTCGTCGATGGTCTTGACGCGGTTCGACACGTAGTAGACCTGGCCCTTGCGCGCGAGCTCGGCGCGGATCGCCGCCGAGACGACGTCGGGGTCGTACTCCCCCACCGTCACCTTGACCGGCAGGCGGCCCGGCGGCGGGGTCATGATCATGCTCATGTCGCGCACGCCGCTCATCGCCATCTGCATGGTGCGCGGGATGGGCGTGGCAGACAGGGTGAGCACGTCGACCTGCTCGCGCATGTTCTTGAGCTGCTCCTTGTGCTGCACGCCAAAGCGCTGCTCCTCGTCGACGATGACGAGGCCCAGGTCGTGGGGGTTGACGTCGCTCGAGAGCAGGCGGTGCGTGCCCACGAGCACCGAGATCTTGCCGCTCGCGAAGCCCTCGAGGGCAAGCCTCTGCTGCTTGGTGGTGCGGAAGCGGCTCATGACGTCGACCTCGAAGTCGAACGGGGCAAAGCGGTTGAAGAACGTCTCGTAGTGCTGCTGGGCAAGGATCGTGGTGGGGCACAGGACCATGACCTGGCGGCCCTCAGCCACGCACTTGAAGGCCGCACGCAGGGCCACCTCGGTCTTGCCGAAGCCCACGTCGCCGCACAGCAGGCGGTCCATGGGACGGGCCGTCTCCATGTCTGCCTTGATGTCTGCCACGGCGGTCTTCTGGTCTGGGGTGAGCTCGTAGCTAAACGAGGCCTCCATCTCCTGTTGCTCGGGCGTGTCGGGGGCAAACGCGTGGCCCTGGACGCTCGCGCGGCGGGTGTAGAGGTCGACGAGGTCAAAGGCGAGGCGCTTGGCGTTCTTGCGCGCCTTGTTTGTTGCGCGCGACCAGTCAGCCGTGTTGAGGCGCGTGAGGCGCGGGCTCGAGCCATCGGGGCCCACGTAGCGGGTGATGCGGTCGACCTGCTCGAGCGGCACGAAGAGCTTGTCCTGGCCCGCGTACTCGAGCAGGAAGTAGTCGCGCTCCTTGCCGCCCACCTCCTGGCGCACGATGTCAGCGAACAGCGCGATGCCGTGCGTGGCGTGGACGACGTAGTCGCCGGGCTTGAAGGGGAACGTGATGCTCGTGGGGTCGACGCGGCGGCGGGCGCGGTGGCGGGCCATGCGCACCGACAGGTCGCCCACCGACAGCACAGCAAGCTTGGCCGTGGGGGCAACAATGCCCGCGGGCACGGCGGCGTCGATGAAGGTCACCTGGCCGCGAGGCAGGGGCGGCGCCGCGGCGGGGTCGTTAGCAGACGGGTCGAGGGCCGGCACGCCGTTCTCGGCGGCCTGGGCCAGCGACTCTCCAAACATGATGTGCTCGTCGCCAAAGTTGAGCTCGAGGTGCTCGCGCGTGGCGCGGTCGGGCACGGCGAAGAGCACCGCGCAGTTGTCGTTGATGAGCTGGCGCACGCGGCCCAGAAGGCGCGTGTCGGAGCCGGCGATGCCCGGCTGGCGAATGGGCAGCTCGGCGGTGACGGAGGTGCCGGCTCGCAGCATACTCGCGAACGAGAGACGCTGCTGGGAGCCAAAGTCGAGCTCACGCGGCAGTGTGTAGAGGCCGGCGGTCTCAGCGCCCGCGTTTCTCGCGAGCTGCTCGACCTCGTCGGAGGCGCGGGTGCAGTCGTCGAACAGGGAGCGGGGCTCGGCCAGGCAGACGAGTGTCTCGGCCGCGATGTGCTCGAGCGGGCTCGCCGTCTTGCCGTAGAGGGCGGCGAGGTAGCGGTCGAGCGAGGGCTCGGGGCTGCGCGCCTCGATGAGCTCGAGGTCGGCGGCAACGGCGGTGCTCGCCTGGGCGTCGGTCCACAGGGCCTTGCGCGCGCGGGCGATTGTCTCGTCGGTGAGGGCGAGCTCGCGGCAGGGGCGCACGGTGACGCTCTCGAGGTCGCCGATGGTCTGGCCGGTGGCGCCGACCATGCGCCTCACGCGGTCGATCTCGTCGCCAAAGAACTCGATGCGCACGGGCACCGTGTCCTGCGAGGGGAACACGTCGACGGCGTCGCCGTGAATGTGGAAGGTGCCGGGGCCGTCGAGCTCGCCCACGTCGGCGTAGCCCAGCCCCACGAGCAACACGCCCACGTCCTCGAAGGGCACCTCGTCGCCCACCGAGAAGGTGGAGCTTGCCCAGTAGCCCGAGCCCACGGGCGGCACGCGGCGCAAAAGCGAGCGGCCCGAGGCCACCACGACGCAAGGGTCGCCACAGGCGAGGCGGCCGATGGCCTCGGTGCGCGCGCCGATGACGGCGTCGTCGGCGGCGTCGGTCTTCCAGGGCAGGTCGCGGCGCTCGGGATAGCGCAGCACGAGGTCCTGGCCCAGCCAGGCGGCGAGCGCCTTGGCCGCGCGGTCCGCCGCCTCCTCCCCCGACACCACGAACAGGCAGGGGCGCGGGTCGGCCGCCCAGACGCTCGCGAGCACGAGCGTGCGGGCGCTCTGCGAGACGGACAGGACGACGTCCTTGCCACAGCGCAGGTCAGACATGGCCCCAAGCAGCTCGGACGCGGCGAGCAGCTGGCGCGATACGCGGTTGATGAGCATGGGCAACCCCTCGGCATGCAAAGCGGCCGGCCCCGTGGGTGTGGGGTCGGCGCGCACTGGTCTCATGCCTGCGATTGTACCGTTTGGCACGGGCGACCGGGCAGGGGCGCTGCAGTTGGCGGTCTAACCCCGCGCGGCGCCCAGCTCGCGCAGGTAGGCGCCGGCCGAGGGCAGCAGCTCGTCGGTCGCCTGCCAACTCCAGTTGCCCTCGGCCACGCCCGGCACGTTCATGCGGGCGTCGTCTCCCAGCAGCGCCGCGTCTTGCAGCGTGCACATCACGACGTCGGCGGCCGAGGCGTAGGTCTGCCTCATGAGGCGGTCGGCCAGCTCGCGGGCCGCGGGCTCGCCGAGGCCAAAGCGCTCGGCGCACCAGCCCACGAGCGTCTGGGTGTCGTGCGTCGAGGTGTAGGCCACCTTACCGGCCTTGGGCTGCCAGCCGCCGCGCACGTCGCCATCGGCAAACTGCAGCACGTCCATGCCGCGGCAGCCCACCTGGGCGAGCAGCGCGCGGGTCGCGGGCGTAACCGAGCCCAGGTCCTCGGCGATGATCGGCAGCGGCCCCAGCAGCTCGTGGGCGCGGCGGAACAGTTCGATGCCCGGGCCCTCGTGCCAGGCGCCCTCGAGCGCACCCTTGCCGGCGGGCACGCCGTAGTAGTTCTGGAAGCCCAGGAAGTGGTCGAGGCGCGTGACGTCATAGAGCGCAAACGTGCGGGCCAGGCGGCGCATCCACCAGTCATAGCCGTCGGCGCGCATGGCGTCCCAGCGGTAGCAGGGGTTGCCCCACAGCTGGCCATCCTTGGCAAACGCATCGGGCGGGGTGCCCGCCTGCAGGCTCGCGCTACCGTCGGCGTTGAGGCAGAACTGCTCGGGCGTAGCCCAGACGTCTGACGAGTTGGCGGCCACGTACATGGGGATGTCGCCGATGATCTGGACGCCGCGCGCGTTGGCGTAGGCGCGCAGGTCCATCCACTCCCACTCAAACTCCCACTGGGCGAAGCGATGGAGGCGGATGCCGTCTGCCAGGCGCGGGTCGTCGAGCAGCTCGGGCGTGTAGCGGCGCCACCGCTCGGGCCAGGTCTGCCAGGCGTCGGTGCCCGTGAGCCCGGCGATGGCCGCGTAGCACACATAGGGGTCGAGCCACTCGGCGTTTGCCTGCATGAACTCCTCGTACACCGCGTCGGGCTCGAAGGCTTCCATGCGTGCGCGCAGCTCCTCGCCCTGCACGGCCAGCAGGCGTTCGTTTCCGGCGAAGACCGAGGTGCCCGCATAGGGCGAGCCAAAGCCGTCGGTGGGGTTGGCCGGCAGGATCTGCCAGTAGCGCTGGCCGTTCGCCTCGAGCCAGTCGACGAAGGCGCGCGCGGGAGTACCCAGCGTGCCGGGCCTGCCGCCGTTGGGGACCGACGTCACGTGGCACACGACGCCCGCGCCCGTCTCGAGCGGGCGGGCCAGCCCCGCGCCGTCGTCGAACACGATGACCGCGCTGCCAAGGGGTGCCAGCGTAAGCGCCACGCGGCCACCCTCGCGGCGCAGCTCGGCGCCGCCGATGACCTCGCTCGCGCGGGCCCCGCGGTCCTCGACCGAGACGTCATGCCACTCGGAGAGGCTGCGGTTCGCGAGCACGCACGCGCTCATGCCCTCGCCGCCCTGCGGGAGGCGCCACCAGCCCAGCACGTCGTCACACGGGGCAAAGGGGCGCACGAGGCCGTCCGTGAGCACGGGCAGGCTGCGGCGCAGCTGGATGACGTTGCGATACATCGTGCGGCAGTCGGCGTCGCCGGTGACGAGCTCGCCCACGGCCTCCCCGCTCGCGCCGGCGTCGCCCCTCGCCCAGGGGTAGGGTCCGCGGTTGTAGGGGTCGGACAGGCCCTCCATGCCCAGCTCGTCTCCGTAGTAGATGCTGGGAACGCCCAGGTAGGTCATCTGCATGAGGGTCGCGAGCCAGAAGCGGCCCTTGGCAAGGCCGCGTTCGCCATCCGTGAGGCGGCCCGGGAAGTCGTCGGGCCAGGGCTGCCAGTCGGGGTGGCCCAGGGCGCCGCCCAGCACGCTCATGAGGCGCGGGCGGTCATGGCTCGACAGGAGGTTGAGCGAGGCGGCCTGGGCCTCGAGCGGGTAGTTCTCGGCGATGGAGGCAAGGCTCTCGGCGGCGTCGGGCGCGCTCGTGGTGCCCAGCAGAAAGCCGAGCACCGCGTCGCGGAAGGGATAGTTCATGGCCGAGTCGAGCTCGCTTCCCAGAAGGTAGCGGCGGAGCTTTCCGTAGCTCACCTTGTTGGAGGCATCCTCCCAGACCTCGCCCAGCACGAGGGCGTCGGCGCGCTCGGCCGCGGCGGCCGCGCGGATCTGCTCGATGAACTCGTCGGGAAGCTCGTCTGCCACGTCGAGGCGCCAGCCGCGCGCGCCGGCGGCAAGCCAGTGGCGCACCACGCCGTCTTTTCCGCAGATGAGCCGCTGGTAGCCGGGATTGGACTCATTGATGGCGGGCAGGTCGTCGACGCCCCACCAGGCGTCGTAGGTGCCGTCGTCCTTCCAACCAAACCAGTCCGCATAGGGACTCTTCTCGCCCTGGGTGTGGGCCTGCCAGGCGCCCGGCTCGGCATAGGTCTCGTAGCGGTTGAAGTAGCGCGAGTCTGCGCCCACGTGGTTGAAGACGCCGTCGAGCACGATGGAGATGCCCAGCTCAGCAGCCTGGGCGCACAGGTCACGGAAGCCCTGCTCGTCGCCAAGCATAGCATCTACCTGCATGAAGTCTGCCGTGTCGTAACGGTGGCTGCTGCGCGCCTCGAAGATGGGGTTGAGGTAGAGCGTCGAGATACCCATGTCGGCCAGGCGCGGCAGATCGTCGCGGATACCCTCGAGGGTGCCGCCGTAGAAGTCCCACGTGGTCACGCGGCCGGCCTCGTCCTTGGCGTAGGCGGGCTCGGTGTCCCAGCGCTCAACGACATTACGGCGCGTGCCTACCACGCCGTCAGCGGAGTCGTTCTCGTGGAGGTGGCCCGCCAGCTCCACGCGAGCACGCCAGTCGGCGCCGCGACGGTAGCGATCGGGGAAAATCTGGTAGACGATGCCCGAGGTGAACCAGGCGGGCTTGACCTCGCGCGGCTCGTAGACCGTGAGCTGGAAGGAGGGCGGCTCCCACTCGCACAGCACGCCCTCGCCGCCGGTCTTGCCGTCGCGCGCGCCATAACGCAGCACGCGGCCGTCGCCACGCTCGATCACGAACGAGTACCAGACCAGTGCGGGCTGCTCGCAGGCATACTCGACCGAGAAGCGCACGCGGTCCTCGAGCTGCTCGCCCACCATGGGCACGAAGGTCTCGCCCACGCCGTCGACCCAGGTGCGCAGCGTGGCCGAGGCGTCGCGGTCTCCACCCACGTCGAGCTTAAGCACGACGGCGCCGCCCACGGGGGCGGCGCCGTACGGATTCCTATAGAGGGTGTCACGCGAATCGTGATAGGCCCACATGCAACTTCATCCCCGCTCGTTCGCGGCCGGGGCTCGACCGCGAGTGCGGGAACCCTAGCGACTTCGTTTCTTGTTGTAGGGAATCACCTCGGGGTGAAGGTCGTGGTACACGTCCAGGTACTGATTCGCGGCACGGCGCCACCCAAAGTCGGCGCCCATGGCGTTTTTCACGAGGCCTTCCCAGGCGCCCTTGTCAGTCCAGAATACCTCACAGGCATCGAGCACGCAGTCTGCGAACTCATCACCGTTGAAGTTGGCAAACGAGAAGCCGGTGCCCTCGCCCGTGAACTTGTTGTAGGGCTGCACGGAGTCCTTGAGGCCGCCCGTCTCGCGCACGACGGGAAGCGTGCCGTAGCGCATGGCGATCATCTGGGACAGGCCGCAGGGCTCGAACTGGCTTGGCATGAGGAAGAGGTCCGCACCGGCGTACATGCGGTGCGACAGTGCCGAGTCGAAGTCGATGCGAGCGCACATCTGGCCCTTGTACTTCCAGTCGAAGTAGCGCAGCGAGTCCTCGTACTGCTTGTCGCCCGTGCCTAGCACCGCAACCTGCACCGAGCGGTCGAGCAGGCGGCCCAGCGCGTACTGCACCAGGTCGCAGCCCTTCTGCTTGGTGAGACGGCTCACCATGACGGCGAGCGGGCGGGTGGGGTCGACCTCGAGACCCAGCTCCCGCTGCAGGGCGGCCTTGCAGGCGGCCTTGCCAGACAGGTCGTCGGCCGAGAACTTCTGGGCAATGCCCGTGTCCATGTGCGGATCGTATTCCTGCAGGTCAATGCCATTGAGGATGCCGTGGAGCTTCCAGGCGCGCTCCTGGAAGATGCCCTCGAGGCCCTCGCCGTAGAACGGCAGCTTGAGCTCCTCGGCGTAGGTGGGGCTCACCGTGGTGATGGTGTCGGCATAGAGCAGGGCGCCCTTCATGAAGTTGATCGTCTTGGGACCCACGTAGAGCTGCCCCGCGGCCGCGGTGTCGGCAAGGCCGCAGATGTCGCTCATGACGTCCTCGCCGTACTGGCCCTGGAACTTGACGTTGTGGATCGAGAAGACGGTCTTCACGTTGTCGTAGCCGGGCAGGCCACGGTAGAACTCGCGCAAAAAGACGCAGGCCATGGCCGTCTGCCAGTCGTTGCAGTGCAGCACGTCGATGCCGTTGAGCTCCGGAATGCGCCCGATGGACTCGGTGATGGCTTTGGAGAAGAACGCGAATCGCTCGCCGTCGTCGAAGTCGCCATAGACCGAGTCGCGGCCGAAGTAGTCCTCGTTGTCGACGAAGTAGTAGTCGATGCTGTGGTAGGTGAGGTGGTCGATGCCGCACCACACCGTGCGCCAGCCGAGGTTCATGTAGAAGTCGCCCACGTGGCGCATGGCGTCGCGCCACTTTTTGTCGATCTTCTTGTACTTGGGCATCATCACGGCCACCTTGGCGCCGCAACGACGCAGTTCACGCGGCAGCGAGCCGGCCACGTCGCCGAGGCCGCCGGTCTTCACGAACGGGGCGGCCTCGGAGGCGCAGTACAGGATGCGAAGCTTGCGGCGGGTGCGGCCGGCCACTAGCGATCGCCTCCCTTTTCCTTCACCAGGACGTTGTCGGGCGTGCCGCGCAGCTCGGTGCCGGCGGAGATGTTGTTGTCGCGGTCGATGATGGCGTTCTCGATGCGCGCGCCGCGGCCGATGACGCAGTCGTTCATGATGACGCAGCCGCGCACCGTGGCGCCCGGCTCGACGACGACGTTGCGCGAAAGGATCGAGTCGGCGACGGTGCCCATGATGTGGCAGCCACCGCTCACGATGCTGTTGGTGACGTGCGAGCCGGCCTCGTACTTGGCGGGCGGGTTGTCGTGCGCCTTGGTCTTGATCGTGCGCTCGGGCGGGAACAGCTGGTCGATGATGGCCGGATCGAGCATCTCGCGGCTGCGCTTGTAGTACATGCGCGCGTCGAAGACCGTGCCGGTGTAGATGTCGACGCGGTGGGCGCGGATATCCATCTGCGGCAGGTCGGGCTCGAGGGCCTCGAACAGGTCGAGGTAGTCGACGTTGGAGTAGCGGTCGATGAGCTCGAGGAGCTTCTCGCGGCGAATCACGAAGCAGTCGAGGAAGCCCTCGTCGCCGTAGCGGGTGCCGTAGGTGAAGCCGCGCACGCAGCCGTCCTCGGTGTAGACGCTCGAGACGTCCTCGGCCTCGCAGCGGTAGGTCTTGGTGAGCAGCGTGATGTCTGCGCCAGACTCGTTGTGCGCGCGGATGAGGTCGCGGTAGTCGTAGTTGTAGATGATGTTGGCCGCCGAGACCACCACGTTGGTGGCCGTGTCCCTCTCGAGGAACACGCGGTTGGAGATGAGGTCGCGCAGCAGGAAGCGCGGGCCCTTGCGGCTCGTGCCAAACGCGGAGCCCGGCATGAGGAACATGCCGCCCTTCTTGCGGTCGAGGCCCCAGTCCTTGCCGGTGTAGAGGTGGTCGACGATCGAGCGGTAGTTGAACGGCATGATGACGCCCACGGTGTTGATGCCGGCGTTCACCATGTTCGAGAGCGCGAAGTCGACGAAGCGGTAGCGACCCAGGAACGGCACGGATGCCGCCGGGCGCGACTTCGTGAGCGCGCTGGGGTGCTTGACGGAATAGTTAGTGGTGATGAGTCCGACCGCGGTCTCCATGGCCTACTCCTCCCCCTTCCCAACGACGACTTCGTCGCCGATGACTGCCGTGTCCTTCGTAACGTCAACGCTGCCGAGCTCGACATCGGCCTCGACCACCGCGTGCTCGCCCAGGATGGCGCGCACAACGTGCGCTCCCTCCTTCACGACGGCACCCGGGAACAGCACCGAGTCCTCGACGACAGCGCGCGGGCCCACGACCGCGTCGGTCGAGAGCACCGAGTGGCGCACCGTGCCCTCAACGCGGCAGCCGTTGGCGACGATGGCGTCCTCGATCACGGCGTCGGGGCCCACGTAGTGCGGCGGGCGCACCGGGGCGTTGGTCATGAACGGGAATTCCTTGCCAAACAGGTCGAACTCGGGGTTGGGACCGAGCAGGTCCATCGAGGTCTCGTGGTAGCTCGAGATGGTGCCGACGTCGCGCCAGAAGCCGTGGAACTCGTAGCAGAAGATACGCGCCTGGTCGGCCAGGAGCTTGGGGATGATGTTCTTGCCAAAGTCGTGCTCGGACTGCGCGTCGAGCGCGTCCTCCTTGAGCGCCTTGATGAGCACGTCGCTGCTGAAGACGTAGATGCCCATGCTGGCGAGGTTGGAGTCTGGCTTGTTGGGCTTCTCGGTGAACTTGGCCACCGAGTCGTCGTCGTTCTTGGTGATGATGCCAAAGCGCGAGGCCTCGGCCCAGTCGACCGGCATGACCGAGATCGTGAGGTCGGCGTTGTTAGCGACGTGGCTCTCGATCATCTTGCTGTAGTCCATGCGGTACAGGTGGTCGCCGGACAGGATGACAACGTACTTGGGGTCATAGCTCTCGATGTAGCCGATGTTCTGGTAGATGGCGTCGGCCGTGCCGGCATACCAGTTGCCGCCTGCCTCGGTGGCGTACGGCGGCAGGATCGAGACGCCGCCGTCGCGGGAGTCGAGGTTCCAGGCCTCGCCCGTGCCGATGTAGGAGTGGAGCAGGTACGGGCGGTACTGCGTGAGCACGCCCACCGTGTCGATGCCCGAGTTGGCGCAGTTCGACAGCGCAAAGTCGATGATGCGGTACTTGCCTCCAAACGAGACGGCCGGCTTCGCGATGTTGCGCGTGAGCGCAAGCAGCCTGCTTCCCTGGCCACCAGCGAGAAGCATCGCGATGCTTTCCTTGCTGCTCATGTCCTTCCCCCTTCTTTTGCGGGTGATTTCCTACTGGTGCGGCTTGAGGGGCGCCGCGCGCGGCGTCGCCCCGGACGGTCGCTAGTTGAGCCCCCAGATGTCGGAGGCGTATTCCCTGATGGTGCGGTCGCTCGAGAAGTGACCGGAGTTGGCGATGTTGTGCAGGGCGCGGCGCTGCCAACTGCGCTGGTCGTCGTAGGAGGCAGTGAGCTCCTCCCAGGCCTGCACGTAGCTCGCGAAGTCGGCCAGGACAAGGTCGTAGTCGTTGTTGCCCATGAGCTCGTCGTAGATCTGGTTGAAGTTGCCCGACAGGCCCGCGAAGGTGCCGTCGGTGAGCTGGCGCACGCAGCGGCCGATGCCGTTGGGGTCGGCGTTGACGACGTCCCACGCGAAGTAGTTGCCGCTCGCACGCAGGGCCTCGACCTCCTCGACCCTCATGCCAAAGATCTTCTCGTTCTCCATGCCCGCGAGCTCGGCGATCTCGACGTTGGCGCCGTCGAGGGTGCCCAGCGTGATGGCACCGTTCATCATGAGCTTCATGTTCGAGGTGCCAGAGGCCTCCTTGCCGGCCGTGGAGATCTGCTCGGAGATGTCGGCGGCGGGGTAGATGAGCTGGGCGTTCGAGACGGCGAAGTTGGGGATGAAGGCCACCTTGATGTACTCGTTGACGCGGGGGTCGTTGTTGATGACGTCGGCCACCGAGTTGATGAGGCGGATGACCTCCTTGGCGAACGTGTAGGCGCTCGCGGCCTTGCCCGAGATGATGAACGTGGTCTTGTGCGGCTTGTAGCTCGGGTCGTCGAGCATGCGGTTGTAAATGCTCATGACCTTGAAGATGTTGAGCAGCTGGCGCTTGTAGGCGTGGAAGCGCTTGACCTGCACGTCATAGATTGAGTCGGGGTCGATCTCGACTCCGGTCTGCTCGAGCACGTACTTGGCCAGGCGCACCTTGTTCTCGCGCTTCGAGGCGCTCATGGCGTCGAGGAACGAGTCGTCGCCATAGTAGGCGGAGAGCTTGGAGAGCTCGTCGGCGTCCTTGAGCCAGCCGTTGCCGACCTTGGAGGTGATCAGGGCCGACAGGCTCGGGTTGGCGTTGCCCAGGAAGCGCCTCGGCGAGATGCCGTTGGTCTTGTTGTTGAACTTCTCGGGAACGAGCTCGTAAAAGTCGTGCAGGGTCTCACGCTTGAGAATCTCGGTGTGGAGCGCCGCGACGCCGTTCACCGAGTGGCTGCAGATGACCGAGAGGTTGGCCATGCGGACCTGACCGTCCCACAGGATGGCGGTGTTGCGCAGCTTCTCCTGCCAGTTGTCGATGTCGTGCGAGAAGCTCTCGACGTAGCGGCGGTTGATCTCGTCGACGTACATGTACAGGCGCGGCAGCAGGCGACGGAAGGTCTCGATGGGCCACTTCTCGAGCGCCTCGGGCAGGACCGTGTGGTTGGTGCAGGAGATCGTGCGGGTCGTGATGTCCCACGCGGCGTCCCAGTCCAGGCCCTCTTCGTCGACGAGCAGGCGCATGAGCTCGGCGCCGCACATCGCGGGATGCGTGTCGTTGGTGTGGATGGCCACGAAGTCCGGGAAGCGCTCCCAGCCGGCGTCGGCGTGATCGTACTTGTAGTTGCGGATGATCGAGGCGAGGCCCGCGGCCACGAACAGGTACTCCTGCTTGAGGCGCAGGATGCGGCCGTGCTCGCCGGCATCGTTGGGGTAGAGGATCTCCGAGATGGCCTCGGCGTCGGTGCGGAACTTGGCGGCCTTGGCGTAGTCGCCGGCGTTGAACGCGTCGAGATCGAAGTCCTCGTGCGCGGGCTCGGCGCTCCACAGGCGCAGGCGGTTCACGGTCTTGCCCTCGTAGCCCACGACCGGGACGTCGTAGGGCACGGCCTTGACGAGCTCGCCGCCCTCCTGGGTGAACCAGTAGTGGCCGCTCTCGTCCTCATGGCGCACGACCTCGCCGCCAAAGCGGACGAGCACGCTGCTCTCGGGGTGCTTGGTCTCCCAGGGGTAGCCCTTATCGAGCCAGTTGTCGGTGACCTCGACCTGGCGGCCGTCTACGATCTGCTGCTTGAACAGGCCGTAGTGGTAGCGCATGCCGTTGCCAAAGCCCAGGATGCCCTCGGCGGCCATCGAGTCGAGGAAGCAGGCGGCGAGGCGGCCCAGACCGCCGTTGCCCAGGCCCGGGTCGCCCTCCTGGGCGATGAGCTCCTCGAGGTCGATGTTCATCTCGGCCAAGCCCTGCTTCACGATGTCGCGGACGCCATAGTTGAGCAGGTAGTTGTCGAGAAGGGGCCCGAGCAGGAACTCGAGGCAGAAGTAGTAGACCTTCTTCTTGTCGCTCTTCTTGTTCTCGGAGTCAGAGGTCGCAAACTCGCGGTTGGCCTTGCGGGCGATGAGGCGGGCGAGGGCCTGGTACTGCTCCTGCGTGGTGCAGTCCTTGAAGTCCTTGCCCACGAGAGCCTCGAGCTCAGCGCGGTACTCGCCGGCGAAGGCCTCTGAGTTCTCGAAGATGTGGTCGATCATGCAGTCTCCTTGCGGTCGTGCGGCGCTTGCGCGCCGCTATCTCTTGCGCGCACTCAAGGCCTAGGCCTTCCCCCTGGCGCGCTTGGGTGACTTCTTCTTGGCGCCCTTCTTGGCAGGCAGCTTGCGCGGCTTGCGGGCGGCCTTGGGAGCGCCCGTCGCAGCCTTGGCGGCCTTCCTGGCCGGCTTGGGCTCGGGCTGCTCCTCCTCGGCGATCTGCGCGGGCACCACGTAGCTGGAGGGGCCCACCCGCTTGAGGATGGTGCCGCCCAGCGGCGGGACGTTGATGATGACGGAGTTGTCGCGGCCGTCGCAGTCCTCCGGGCGGCTCGAGATGGTGCCGGCGTTGAGCTGGCCCGAACCGCCGAACTCGGTGGCGTCGGAGTTGAAGAGCTCCGCGTAGTCGCCCTCGACGGGCACGGGAACGCGCCAGCTGGGGCGGAAGTTGACGTCGAAGTTGAGCACCACGACAAGCTGCTCGTCTTCGCCCTTGCCGCGACGCACGAACGAGACGATGGAGTGCTCGGAGTCATCGGCGGAAAGCCACTCGAAGCCGTCCCACTCGTAGGCCTCGCGCCACAGCGCCGGCTGCTCAAGGTAGAAGTTGTTGAGTGCCTCAACGAAGTGCTGGTGCTTGGCGTGGGCCTCGAAGTCCTTGGCGAGGAACCACTGGATCGACTCGTAGTAGCGCCACTCGATGTACTGGCCGATCTCGTTGCCCATGAAGTTGAGCTTGGCGCCGGGGTGCGTCATCTGGTAGAGCGCGAGCGTGCGCAGGCCCGCGAACTGGCGCCACTGGTCGCCCGGTTGGCGGGTAATCAGCGAGCACTTGCCGTGGACGACCTCGTCGTGCGAGAGTGGCAGGATGAAGTTCTCGTTGAAGGCGTACATCATCGAGAAGGTGATGAGGCCGTGGTTGCCGGGGCGCCACGGGAAGTCGGTCTGCAGGTAGTGCAGGGTGTCGTTCATCCAGCCCATGTCCCACTTGTAGTGGAAGCCCAGGCCGCCGTCGGCCGGCGGGTAGGTCACGAGCGGCCAGGCGGTCGACTCCTCGGCCATCATCATGACGTCGGGGTGGTACTCGCTCACCGTGGCGTTGACCTGGCGGATGAAGGCGGAGGCGTCGAGGTCCTCCTCGGTGCCCTTGGAGTTGAAGCGCTTCTCGGCCGGGTTGTCGACGCCAAAGTTGAGATAGAGCATGCTCGACACGCCGTCCATGCGGATGCCGTCTGCATGGAAGCGCTCGAGCCAGTACAGGACGTTGGAGACCAGGAAGCTGCGGACCTCGCCGCGGGCGAAGTCGAACTTGTGGGTGCCCCAGTTGGGGTGAATCTCGCGCTCGTAGAGCATCGAGCCGTTGAACATGGCGAGGCCCTGGGCGTCGGCGCAGAAGCCGCCGGGGACCCAGTCGAGGATCACGCCGATACCCTCGCGGTGGAAGGCGTCGATGAGGCGCATGAGCCCTTCAGGCTCGCCAAAGCGGGCGGTGGGGGCAAAGTAGCCCGTGACCTGGTAGCCCCACGAGCCGTCGAAGGGGTGCTCCATCACGGGGAGCAGCTCGACGTGGCTGTAGCCCATCTTCTTGACGTAGGGCACGAGCTCGCTGGCGAGGTCGTCATAGGAGTAGTAGCGGCCGCGCTGGGCGGGGAACTCGTCCATGGGGCCGGGCCAGGTGCCGTCCGGGCGCGGCTGTCCTTGCGGCTCGTCGCCATGGCGCTTCCAGGAGCCCAGGTGCACCTCGTAGATGTTGAGGGGCTCGTGCATGTGGTCGTGCGTGGAGCGCCTCTCGAGCCAGGCGGCGTCTCCCCATTGGTAGCTGGGCTCGACCGCGGTGCGCGAGGCGGTGCCGGGGGCAAGCTCGGAGGCAAACGCGTAGGGGTCCGCCTTGTAGAGCAGCTCGCCCGCGTTGGTCTCGATCACGTACTTGTAGAGCTCGCCGCCGCCGACACCGGGCACGAAGCCGCACCACACGCCGCCGCTTGGCGTGGGCGCAAGCGGATTTGCCTGGGTGTCCCAGCCGTTGAAGTCTCCCACGACGTGCACGCTGCGCACGTCCGGGGCCCAGACGGCAAAGCGGTAGCCCTCCACGCCGCCTAGCGTGGCGGGATGCGCGCCCATCTTGTCATAGCTGCGGTACCACGTACCGTTGGCCATGAGATACAGGTCGTCGTTGGTAATGTCGAGCGCGTCGCCGCTCTTCGCGACGACGGGCCTGGTCTGGTTCATGTGTGACTCCCCTCCCCTGGGCGCCGGCCCTCTTGGCGCGGCGCGCCCTCAGGGTCTTCTCCACTCTATCCCCACATCCCCAACCAACATAGCGCGGTGGCGCAATGGTTCGGTAAACGGGTAATTTCTTTGCGTAAAGACGCTTTGCCATTTTTTCAAAACGCCCAACAAGCTGCCGTTATATGACCATACAACAATTGATTGCCTTGACATAAAGTGGCCGCGCCCTACGAGGACGCGGCCACACGGATTCTCGGTTTGTCTTACTTCCATCGCATTGTGGTCTTGACGTGCGCAAGAGTTTCCCACCCGTTTGGTTGGATTGGCAGCGCGCGGCCCGTGCGCGAGAAGCTCAAAAAAGAAATCGGCCGGCGCGGCCGCCAAGGGAGAAGAACGGTCGCGCCGGCCGGGCCTGGCACGGCCCCGGGCGGGGCATCGTGCCCGAGGGGCCAACAAGAGCGGGCAGGAATCGCCCAATCGGTTGCAGGCAAGCTAGAGCCGCCCACGCAGGGCGAGCTTGATGGCCGCGGGGCGGTCGCGCACGGTCTGGAAGCCCACGAACTCGCCGCCCCACTCCTCCACCTTGGCGCGCACGAGCAGCGAGTTAGTCTCGACGTTCTTGCCCGTGCTCACCTTTATCGTCCCAACTAGTAGTTGACCGCCTGCTGCTCGAAGTAGGCCTGCGGGTGCGCGCAGACCGGGCAGATCTTGGGTGCGGACTCGCCCACGTGCAGGTGGCCACAGTTGGAGCACTTCCAGACCTTCACGCCCTCGCGGCTAAAGACCTCGCCGGCCTCGACGCGCGCGGCGAGCTTGTTGTAGCGCTCCTCGTGGGTCTTCTCGATGGCCGCGACGCCCTCGAAGCGAGCCGCGATCTCGTCGAAGCCCTCCTCGCGCGCAACCTTGGCGAACTCGGGATACATGCTCGTCCACTCGTCGTTCTCGCCAGCGGCGGCATCGTGCAGGTTGGTGAGGGTGTCGGGCACCTCGCCGCCGTGGAGGTACTTGAACCACAGCTTGGCGTGCTCGGCCTCGTTGCCCGCGGTCTCCGAGAAAATCGAGCCAATCTGGACGTAGCCCTCCTTCTTGGCGGCCTTGGCGTAGTAGCCGTACTTCATTGAGGCCTGGGACTCGCCCGCAAAGGCGGCCTCGAGGTTCTTCTTGGTCTGCGAATCGTTGAAGTCAACTGCCATGATGTCCCCGCTTCTCTCGTGGCTTGCGCACCGCGGCGCGGCGCTCTCCAACCCTTGTGTACCCGAGCGTGCGACGGCCCGTTCACGCGAGCGCCAATCAATCAGCAAGCGGCGGCTCAACCTGACATGTCTGAACATACGTTCGCTAAAACGTAGCTGTGCGAAGCGACGCGAAACGGCTAGGCGAGCCAGAGGTCACCTGCCGTGCGGCAGAAGCCCTCGGAGACGAGCTCGTCGAGAATCACGCGGGCGTGCGCCTCGTCGATGGCCTCGCGACCGGCCGCGAGCTCCACCTCGGTGAGGCCGCGGGAGACGTCCGCCACCGTGAGGCCGCCCGGCTCGGATGTGCGCGCCGCGAGCAGCATGCGCACGACCTCGGCGCGCTTCTGGCGGTGGGACCCCTCGAACTTGGACTGGCGTGTGTGGCCGCTCGAGCGACGCGAAGGGTTGGGCAGCGTCTGCTTGAGGTAGGCGCCATAGTCGAGCAGCGCATAGTACCAGCTGCGCGGGGTCATGGGCACGTCGCAGCCCGCAACGTTGACCGCCGCCGCAGGACAGGTGGCCTCGACGGCCGGCACGAGCGCGCGGTCTGGCACGCCCTCCTCGCCCGGGTAGAGCTCGTGGAGAAAGACCGAGCGCACATTCGTCTCGAGATAGACGCCCGGCGCGTCGAAGGCAAACGCCCGGATGCCCGCCGCTGTTGCGGGGCCAATGCCGGGAAGCGCCACGAGCTCGCGCGCCTCGCGCGGAACCTCGCCCCCATGCAGCTCGACCATCTGCTGGGCCGCACGCCACAGCGCAAGCGCGCGGCGGTTGTAACCCAGGCCCTGCCACTCGTCCAGCACGTCGGCCGAGCTCGCCTGCGCAAGCGCGACAACGCTGGGGAAGCGCTCGAGCCAGCTCTGCCAGCGCCCGTCGACGCGGCTCACCTGCGTCTGCTGCAGCATGGCCTCGGACACCCAGATCTGGTAGGGGTCTTGCGTGTGGCGCCAGGAAAGGTCGCGGTAGAGCTCGCGACCAAGCAGGTAGATTCGGGCGCGCAGCTCGTCGCTCATGAGGCGCACGGGCTCGCCGGCCCGAGCATCCCCAGGGCGCCCAGAGTTCGAGGGAGTCTTGGCACTCGCCATGGGCTAGCTCCAGCTCGCTATCTTCCAGCCGCGCCTACGGGCGATGCGCGCGAGCGTGGTGCCCGGGTCGACCGCGACGGGCTCGGCGGCGAGCTCGAGCAGCGACTCGTCGGTGAAGTGGTCGCCATAGGCGCGCTCGATGGTCCAGGCGCCCTCGCCAAAGGCCTCGTTGGCAAGCGCCGTGACGGCGCGGACCTTGCCCTCGCCCGCCACGACCTCTCCGGCGACGGCCCCGGTGAAGTGGCCTTGCTCGTCGAGCTCCATGCGCGTGGCCGCGACACGCTCGATGCCCAGGTTCTGGGCCGCGACACGCGCCATCTCGAAGAACGTTGCCGAGACGAGCACGCAGGTGAGCCCCATCTCGCGGCAGGCGGCAACCTCGCGCACGGCGTCGGCGCGCGTGCGGGGCTCGAGTGCCTCGGTGTAGAAATCGCCCATGATACGCATGACGCGGTCGTGGTCGAGGCGGCCGATATCGCGGAAGATCAGCTCGCGCGCCTCGTCCTGGCGATAGGGCAGGTGAATCTTGTAGCGGGCGCCCCACCAGCCCAGGCGCAGGGCCGTACGGGCCGAGATGAGGCCGTGACGCAGCAGGTAGACCGCGAAGAGCTGACCCGATTGGCCGTCCATGATGGTGCCGTCGTAGTCGAAAACGGCCAGACGAACCTGTCCTTGAGCCTCTTGCGCCAAAACGCGACCTTTCGAATGACGTTGCCAAGGGGCGTGGCATAGCCGCGCCCGTGTCTGCTGATTCTAGCAAATGAGTCTGCAGGGCACCCGTAAGCCCTCTGTTACAGAACGCGGGAGGGAGCGCCGGCGCGGGACGGGCCCGACCGCGGACGCATCGCAAACAGATGGGCGGGGCCCGTCCACATGCGCGCGCTAAACAGGCAAATGGGACCCGGCGGCGAGACCCGCCCCGGAGCCATTGCGAGCCACCGCCAGACAAGAGGGCCCCGGCGACGCGCGTGGCATCGCCGGGGCCAAAGCTGCCTCATGGCTCAGGTCGAGGCTAGTACTCGATCGCGTCGATGAGGGTCTGCTCGCAGTCCTTCTGGCTCATAGGCGCGCTCTGACGCGAGCGAGGCGACGAGCCCCACGAGGGTCGCGCACGTGAGGGCGCCCATGAACCAGACGTAGGTCCAGGTGAGCGTCGAGCCGGGCAGGCTGGGCATGTACAGATACTCGATGATCGCGGCCGCGCCGCCCACGACGGGCAGGGCGCAGACGATGCGGTCGGCAGGTGAGGGACGCGCCGGGGGCGTACCGGCTGATGCCGGTACGCTTGTTGGCATCTGTGACCTCCTATGATTCGATGCGTGGCCGCACGCGGCGGCAAAGCCATCCACGCGTATGGGGGGGGTCATCGTGACCACCGCCCGCCCCCGGGCGAATCCCAACTTATGGATAGCTCGTCTAACATTTTGTTAGGCGTTGACGTTATGCGAGTACAACGTTCGACGAACGGTTAATATCGAGTGAAAATGCCGAAATCGTTGTTCGCACATCGGATAACGGAGCCGAACGGAAGGGTTTACGCGACAAGCGGCATGGGGCGGCGAACCCGCCCTCGGCAGCGCGAGTTCGAGAATCGCACCGAGCCAGACAAAAAGGAGCCCGGGACTTCTCCCAGGCTCCTCAAGACATCCAATGGCGGGATATGCGGGGCTCGAACCCGCGACCTCCGACGTGACAGGCCGGCGCTCTAACCAGCTGAGCTAATACCCCGTGTCAGGTGCGAGGAATATAATGCCGAATCTTATGGCTCTTGTCTAGCACGGAAATCTCGTTCACGAATCGCACAACAGGTGGCGGGCGCAGGCGCAACGTCGGGCTCCGCACAGCCGCGCTCGCACGCGCGTCAATCCTCGTTCGGCCATCCCCGTTCGCCCCTGTGCCCATCCTCGTTCGGCCACCCCCCGCTCGTCCCCGCGCCCTCCTCGTCCGACCATCCCCGTTCGTCCCCGCCCAGACGACGGAGCGCTGCACGTTTTTGGGCCTGGTGCGTTCGTCATCATCGGGCGGTCAGACCGGATTGCACGTAATGAGGCCTCGTGCATCCATCCGTCGCCCATCCGCAACGCACGACGCCCGATTGCGTGCAGGGCACGGGCGCGACGGACCTCTCGGCGTGCACAAGCGACGCAGGTCGGCGCTCCCTCTCGCGCACTCATCCAAACTACGCGTCGTGAGCCCCTCGGACTCGGAATATGGACGAATCGGCGGAATGGGGAAAGGACGGAGCGGCGACAAAGGGCAGGGTGACCGGGACAGGCTCCCGGCGAACGGGGGCGCGGGGCGCGCATGGGCGCGCGACGGCATATGCCTGGCGGACCGCCGGGCGCGAGACCAGAGGCCATGACGAACCTGGCGAGAGCGTGGCACGGCCGACGGCCGCAACGAGCCCGGAGGGAGCGCGGTCGGACCACGCCGGGCCAAACAAAAAGGAGCCCGGGACTTCTCCCAGGCTCCTCAAGACATCCAATGGCGGGATATGCGGGGCTCGAACCCGCGACCTCCGACGTGACAGGCCGGCGCTCTAACCAGCTGAGCTAATACCCCGTGTCAGGTGCGAGGAATATAATGCCAAGAATTTCGAGTCTTGTCTAGCTCATTTTCAAACTTTTTTGCTTCTCGGAGAAAAAAGTTATTGAACGGTCCGTCTACCAGATAAAACACCGCCACAGACAAGGTCTTAGGACAGCGAAGCCCTGGTCTGCGAGCCGTCGGCTGCAGTGAGGACAAGCTCGGAGCCGTCCACGTCAGCCGAGGCGAGCTCGCCCGAGCCCACAACCGGGTTGCCGTCGTTGCCCAGCAGCTGCGTGGGCGTCGAGCCGTCGGCCACCATGTAGCAGATGACGTCCCAGGTGCCGTCCGAGAGGTTCTCGGGAACGACGAGCGTGCCCTCCGACAGGCACAGGCCCACGGGCGTGCCCGAGAGCTGCGCCACCACGACGTCGCCCTCGCCCGAAGACTTCACGAGCTCCCAGCCGCCATCGCCCTGCTGGGTCTTGTAGGTGGAGCCGGCAACGTTGACGCCCTCGCCCACCGAGGCGTTCGTCTGGGCCACGGCGGTCTGGGCCGCGACGTCGGTGGGGGCAGGCGCCGTGAGCGAGCGAACGGCAAGAACCGCGAGCGCGATCACGACGACGACCGCAACGACGATGCCCGCAACGGCCGCCCTGGGGGCACGCTGGGGCTTGGGCGCAGCGGCGCGGCGCTTGCGGGCGCTCGAGCGCACCACGCCGGAGACGTCGAGCGCCTCGCGGGCAGCACCGGCGGCGCGCGAGGCCGTCTCGCGCGTGGAGACGACGGCGCCCTGGCCACCGCGGATCGTGGAGAACGAACCGGTCACGGACGGGTCGACCCCAATGGGGCGCGGCGCGTCGTCGACGAGGGGCGATGGTGACGAGACCACGGGCACCTGGCCCTCAACCAGGTGAGTCTGCGTGGCACCCAGCCGAGAGAAGCGGTGCGAGTCCTGCGTGGCGCGGGCGGCATCGGCAAAGCGAGAGCCGCGCGGACGTGCGGAGGCCTGGGGGCGCGGCGCGGAAGCGCCTGCGGCGGGAGCCGGCGCAGCATGGCGAGCGTGGGCGCCGCCCGACGAGGGACGGACAGACGGTCTTGGGGCGTCCTCGTTGGGGACCTGCTTGAATCTTGCCATGATGGGCCTCTCAGAATCCGCGCCTGGCGCCACGGGGCGCGAGGCTTGAGTCAACGCAACGATACTACAGCTCGCGGCGAGCCTCGATGGCGCGGCCGAGCGTGACCTCGTCGGCATACTCGAGGTCTCCACCAACGGGCAGGCCGCTCGCCAGCCTCGTCACGTGCACGCCCAGCGGCTTGATGGTGCGCGAGAGGTAGGTTGCGGTCGTCTCGCCCTCGACGTCCGGGTTCGTAGCGAGGATGACCTCGGTGACGGCGCCGTCTGCCAGGCGCGAGAGCAGCTCGCGGACGTGCAGCTGCTCGGGACCAATCTTGTCCATGGGCGAGATGACGCCGCCCAGCACGTGGTACAGGCCGTGGAAGGCGCCTGTGCGCTCGATGGCCGAGACGTCGCGCGGCTCGGAGACCACGCAGATGCTCGTCTGGTCGCGGCTGGGGTCCTCGCAGACGTCGCAGCGCTCGCGCGTGGCATAGCTAAAGCACACGGGGCAGAAGTGGACCTGCTGCTTGACGTCGAGAATGGCCTGCGCCAGGCGGCGAGCGTCCTCGGCGTCGGAGCCCAGGATGTGGTAGGCAATGCGCTGGGCGCTCTTGGGGCCGATACCCGGCAGGCGGCCCAGCTCGTCGAGCAGGCGGCGCAGCGCGCGCCCATCGTTTCGCGAGGACGCCGGCGACCCCTGGAAGGAGGCGCCGGCGTCGAGCTGATCGTAGGGCATGGGCTAGAACAGGCCCGGGATGTTCATGCCACCAAGGCCGGTGGCGGCGCTCATCTGGTTGCCGGCGGCCTCCTGGGCAGAGGCGAGGGCGTCGTTGACGGCGGCCAGGACCATGTCCTGGAGCATCTCGACGTCCTCGGGGTCGCACGCCTCGGGGCTGATCTCGATGGACTTGACCTGCAGCTCGCCCGTGACGACGACCTTGACCATGCCACCGCCGGCAGAGGCGCTGACCTCGACGTCCTTGAGCTTCTCCTGCGCGGCGGCAAGCTGCTCCTGCATCTTGCGGGCCTGCTTCATCATCTGCTGCATGTTCATCTGGGGCATGGGTGCTCCTTCTTCTGTGCACGGGCTGCTCTGCGTCCGCGCGGCTTGTCATGGCAAAAACTCTAGCCCAACTCGCGTGGGACGGCTAGGAGATGGGGTTGTTGTCCTCGTCGACGATCGTGGCCTTGGTGACGCCGAAGACGTCGGAGAACATCGAGACGAGCTCGTCGTTGGTGGCCGTGGAGGGCTCGAGGTCCTCGCCGGCCGGGGCGGGCGCCTCGACGGGGGTTGCCGGCTGGTCCTGGGCGGGCTTGGCGGGCTGGGCCGGGAGTTGCGGGATCTTGAGCGCCGCGGCGGCCGAGCCGGGAGCGCCAGGCTTGGGTGCGGGCTGCGGTGCGTCGTGCTTGTTGTTGAGCGCGGGCGGCACGAACTTCTCGGCGAACGCGGCAGGCGCGGGGGCCGCGGCAGCGGGCTGCAGGGCGGGCTCGGGGGCCGGGACATCGAAGGGAGGCTCGAAGCCGGGCGCGTCGTCATCGGGCATGACGTCGTCATACGGCGGCTCGTCGTCGTAGTCCGGGCCGTCATCGACCGGGGCGGGCGCCGGCTCGGATGCGGGCGCAGAGGCCGAGGTCGGGGCGGCCACAGGGGCGGGAGCCGGAGTCGGGGCGGCGGGGGTCGATGCGGGAGCCGGAGCCGCCGCAGGAACGGGGGCCTGGGACGCGGGAGCAGCAGGGACCGGGCCAGGCGCAGGCGCGGCAGGCTTGGCAACAGCAGGAGCCGACGCGGGCGCGGCGGCCTTGGCAGCCACAGGCGAGCCCTTCTCGCCCCCGCCCGTGTAGGCGAGCGTGCGAGCAGCGCCAAAGACCGAGCTCACGGCGCGGTCGAGCGCAGCCTTGACGTCGGTGCGGTCGAGCATGCGGCGGGTGAAGCTGCTGCCGGCAGGCAGCGAGACCGTGAGCGTGGAGCCGTCGTCGGCCTCGGCGCGCACGGACAGCAGCAGCGACCCGTACGAGGCGTTGACCTTGAGCAGGGCGTCGACCACGCCCTTCCACTTGCGCTGCAGCTCGCCCTCGGAGACGGCGGCAGCGGCGGGCTTGGCAGCGGGCGCCTCAGGCTTGGGGGCAGCAGCCGCAGGGGCCGGCGCCGCAGGCTTGGGGGCGGTGGCAGCGTGAGACGGGCGCGACGGCATGGCGGCGGGGCTGCTCGGCTTGATGTTGAGCGCGGGCGGCGTAAAGCCAGGCGCAGCAGGCTTGGCAGCGGGTGCCGCAGGCTTGGCGGCGGGCGCCTGCGCAGGCGCGCCATGCTTGATGTTGAGGGCGGGCACCACGACGGGCGCGGCCAGCTTGGGAGCGGGCGCCACCGCAGGCACGGCAGCCGCAGGAGCGGGCGCGCTCGCAGCCGCCGCGGGGGCGGCGGCAACCCCGCCTGCCTCGAGCGCCGCGACCCTCTCGGCCAGGGACTCAAGGGTAAGGTCGCTCTCGGGACGGGCACAGCGCGTGAGGGCAATCTCGAGCACGAGACGCTGGTTCACGGCCGTGCGCATCTCGCTCGCGGCGTCGCCCAGCACGGTGAGGACGCGTGCAAGCCTGTCGGGGCTGCCATAGGCGGCCGCCTCGTCGTTGAGCAGGCCAAGCTCGGCCTCGGGCACGCTCACCACGCCGGGCTTGGGGCCCGCGATGCTCACCACGTACGCGTCGCGCACGCGGCTCGCGAGCTCGCGGGTGAACTGCAGCAGGTCGCGGCCCGAGTCAACGAGCTCGGCGACCTTGCCAAACAGCGTGGGAACGTCGCGGCGGGCAAGCGCCAGCGACACCTCGGAGAGGGCCGAGTCGCTCGACTCGCCCAGAAGGTCACGGGCAGCCTCGACGCTCACATTGCCGGCGCCAAAGACCGAGAGCTGCTCGAGTGAGGACAGGGCGTCTCGCATGCCGCCACGGGCATGGCGGACCACGAGGTCAAGGGCCTCGCCGTCGTAGGTAAAGCCCTCCTCGTCGCACACGTGGGCAAGGTGAGCGCGCATTTCGTCTGGGGCGATGGAGTGGAAGTCGAAGCGCTGGACACGCGAAAGGATCGTGGCGAGGATCTTCTGCGGGTCCGTGGTACACATGATGAAGACGACATGGGCCGGAGGCTCCTCGAGGGTCTTGAGCAGCGCGTTGAACGCCGCCGGCGTGAGCATGTGGACCTCGTCGATGATGTAGACCTTGTAGCGGCCGCGCACCGGCGCGTAGTCGACACGGTTGATGATCTCCTCGCGGACGTTGTCGACGCCCGTGCGGCTTGCCGCATCGAGCTCGTACACATCCGGATGCTCGCCCGCGGCGATGAGCCGGCACTCCTCGCAGGCGCCATCGGGCAGGTGGCCCTCGCCCTGCTCGCACATGAGGGCCTTGGCGAGGATGCGCGCCATGGTGGTCTTGCCCGTTCCGCGGGGGCCGCAGAACAGGTAGGCATGGCTGAGACGACCCTCGGTCACGGCGCGCTCGAGCGTCGAGACGACGTGGGACTGTCCCACGACCTGCTCAAACGTCTGCGGGCGGTATTTGCGGTAGAGCGATTCCATGCTGCCTCCACGGGTTAGGGCGCGGTTGCGCTCACCAAGTATACCCGCGCTTCCGGACACGCCCGCGCCTTGAGGTGGGCGGAGGGACGCCGGTGGGGGGCAGTCGAGAAGGGCGGCAGGCATTCGCCGACGAGGATGGAACCTTCTGCGGCGACCAAGCCAACGCCCGTCGAGACAGGCGGACGACCGGGACAGACAGGCCGTACCATCAGAACACTATGACTTCGAAGCAGAGGGGCATCATGGCACAGATCGAGGACATCGACGACGCGCTCGAGGCGGTTCCCGCACGCGAGGCAGGACCGGTTGTCATTGGCATCGACGTGGGCGGCACGATCGTCAAGATGGGCGTCGTGACGCAGCGCGGCGAGATCATCGCCCAGACCAAGGTTCCCACCGGCGCGCTCGAGGGCGCTGAGGCGCTTGGCCGCGTGAGCGAGGCTGCCGTTGAGCTCGCTCGGGGCGCGGGCGTTGACACGGCGAGCATCGCGGGCATTGGCCTCGACGTGCCCGGCGTGGTGCTCGAGGACGGCACGCTCGCGATGGCGCCCAACATCACGCTCGACCTCGACGGCCTGCGCGATGCCCTCGCCGCGGCCTTCCCCGCCGCGCGCATCGCCACGATCAACGACGCCAACGCTGCTGCCCTGGGCGAGACCTGGGTGGGCGCGGGCGCGGGCGCCGACAGCCTCGTGATGCTCACGCTGGGCACCGGCGTGGGCGGCGGCGTGGTCATTGGCGGCCGCGTGATCGCGGGCGTCCACGGCGCGGCCGGCGAGATTGGCCACCTCTGCATGAACTTCGAGGAGACCGAGGCCTGCGGCTGCGGCCGGCGCGGCTGTCTCGAGCAGTACGCCTCGGCCCGCGGCCTCATCCGCCTCTATCGCGAGGAGTGCGCCACGTGCGGCGCGGCCGAGGTCGAGATTGCCCACGCCACCGACGCCCTCGCCGTCTTTGAGGCCGCACGCAGCGGAAACGCTCAGGCCAAGCGCGCCTGCGAGCGTCTGGGCACGATTCTCGCCCGCGCCCTTGCGGCCCTTGCCGTCATGGTCGACCCCGACGCCTTCGTGCTGGGCGGCGGCATGTGCGGCGGCTGGGACACCTTTGGCCAGACCTGCGTCGACGCCTACCGCACATTTGTGATTCCGGGATGCGCCGAGACGCCCATTCGCGTGGCGACCCTGGGCAACGCGGCCGGCCTGCTGGGTGCGGCCCGCCACGCCCTGGCCGCCCTGCAGTAGCGCGGGGACAGGGGGCGCGCCTTTTGTCCCCGCTCGACACGTCTTGATCCCCTCGCGCCCCGCTTGCGTCCGTCGCAGGCGGGGGCCTTGCGTATGGGGCATGGGGGGCTGCGGCGCAGCCTTGGCGGCCATCCAGCCCTTCTCGGCAAAAAGAGCGCCCCGCGGTGGGATAGAGACCGCAGGGCGTTAGCCGAGCCTTGGCCACTCAAGGTGCCGTTCTCGCTGTGCGAGGGGCTCGGAATCTTTAGGTTGGCGCGCGCCCTCCCAGAGAACAGGGGGTTGGAAGAATCTCTGACGAACCGTTTGGACGTGCCGTTGAAAGCGCCCAAGTGACTACCCGACGACCGGAGGGGAGACGAGAGTTCAGGAGGACGCGCGCTTCGATTCGTATCTTCCCAGAGGACGCGACAAGAGTTGACATCTTGCCGCGAACGGTATCGTTTAGCTGGCAAAAGGCCGCTTTTCGTTGGGCACTTTTCTACACAACGGGTGTCACGCCAGGCACCCGCCGCACAAGGCCCGCAGCCAGCGCCTAGCCCCTCTTTGCGCGCATCTTGCTAAAAGACGTGTCGGCGGCGCATTTCGAGGGGCGCAGCCGCGGGGGCCGCTGCAAGGCGTCAGGGCCGCCGCCAAACGCCGTGGCATGGAAAGCCCGTGCCCCCAAGAGCAAACCGGACGTCAACGAACAAGGGCCGCCGGCTGCAATACACGCAGCCAGCGGCCCCCCTCGTCATATCAAGCAGCTAAAGCCGCAGGCACGCGACCCTAGGCACAAGCGCCTACTTGCTGTGGGCGCCCTTCTTCTTGCCCATCTTGGACTTCACGAGGCCCACGATGGTGGGGATGATCGACACGAGCACGATGCCCACGATGAGCAGCTCGAAGTGGTCCTGAACAAACGGGATGCCGCCAAAGAAGTAGCCCAGCAGCGTAAAGAGCGTGGACCACGTGACGCCGCCCAGGATGTTGAACAGCACGAAGTTGCGCCAGTGCATGCCACCCATGCCGGCGATGAACGGCACGAACGTGCGGATGAACGGGAAGAAGCGGCCGAGGAAGATGGCGAGGTGACCCCACTTCTCGAGGAACTTCTCGCTCTTCTCGAGGCGCTCGGGCGTCATGGCCTTGACCTTGCCCGAGGCAACGATCTTGCGGCCAAAGAAGTGGCCTATCATGAAGTTGCACTGGTCTCCCAGGATGGCGGCGGCCCAGGCAACGACCAGCAGCGCGACGATGTTGAAGCCGCCGTTGTGGGCAAAGAAGCCCGAGGCGAACAGCAGCGAGTCGCCCGGCAGGAACGGGAAAAACACCACGCCCGTCTCGATGAAGATGATGAGGAACACGCAGCCGTAGGCCATGAGCGGGCCCGCCGCGATCCAGCCCGCGATGGCGGTGCGCGGGTCGCGCAGCAGCTCGGCGATGAAGTTGATGAAGCCCATGCGTCCGTCCGTTTCTGCCCGCCGCACGCTGGCGGGCTCACAAAAAGCCCCGCGGTCCGCTTGCGCAGGACGGCGGGGCGCCGAGTACAAATCGAGCGCGCCCGGTGGGAACGGGTGCCCGCCAGAGGCCTCTTATGGCTGCTGCCTCCCGGCCCTGACCAGGTTCGAGGTGTGACGTCACCCGAACCCACCGAGCGCGCTCGTTGATTCAGTATAGACGAGACGGGCGACCGGGCACAAACCCAGCCGCCCGCCTATGAAAGCTCCACGAGTTGGGACGAGGTACACGAGCGCGCCCCAGAGCCCCACGCGCCAACAGACCCGAGCCCTCTGGCACACCAGCGCGGGTCGCAACGGGGCGGTGCTGGCACCCCGGGGCGTGCCAACAGACCCGACCCCTTTGGCCCGTCAGTAGGCCTGTCCCCAAGAATCGGGGACAAAAGACCCGTCCCCCTGCCCCCGCCTAGAGCAGGGCGCCGCAGACGATGAGGGCCACGGCCGCCGCGAGCGCGGCGAAGTCGATGCCCGCGAGCGGGTAACGCTTGTAGCTGCTCTCGCGCGAACGCAGGTAGAAGCCGCGCTGCTCGGCGGCCAGGGCCGTCGCGTCGGTCTTGCCCACCGAACTCACGAGCAGCGGCACACACAGCGGCAGCATGAGCTTGATCTTCTTAATGGGGTTCTTGGTGTCGTACTCGACGCCTCGGGCCGTCTGGGCCTCCATGATCGCGTTCATCTCCTGCGAGAACACGGGCACGAAGCGCAGCGCCGTCGTGAACGTGAAGGCATAGCGATACGGCACGTGAAGCACCTCGACGCAGGCGTTCGCGAGGTCGTTGAGCTTGGTCACCGTGAGCATGAGGATGAGCGGCAGCGCCACGCCCAGCAGGCGCAGGCAGGCCTTGCCGCCGGTCACGAGGCCCTCGGTGGTCATCCAGGCAACGACCGGGTCGCCCTCGCGCACGAAGGCGGTCTGCAGAAGCAGCATCACCACGGCGAGCGGCACGAGGAGCTTGAGCAGCGACAGCAGGTTCTTGAGCACGCCCGCGTAGGCGCCCAGCACCAGCGTGAGGACGAGCAAGCCAACGAGCAGCGGAAACGTGTCTGTCAGAAAGGTGGCGACGATGATGCCGGCGGCAAGCCCCAGCTTTGCCACCGGGTTCAGGCGGTGCAGGACGGTGGCGCCCGGCACGTAGTCGATGACGTTAACCACGGACGATCATCCCCTCGATGGCGTCGACGATGTCGGAGACCTCGCTCATCTGGGCAAACGCGGGCGAGACCTCGCGCGAGAGCTCGGAGGCGAGCTGCACCATCTGCGGGGGCGCCACGTAGGCGCGCTCCATGAGCGGGCCGTTGGAGAACACCTCGGCGGCCACGCCGCGCTCGAGGATCTGGCCGTTCGCCATCACCACGAGGCGCTCGGCGAAGTCGCTCACGACCTCCATGTCATGGCACACCATGATGATGGCGCTGCCGCGGTCGGCCATCTCGCGCACCGTCTCCATGACCGTCATGCACTCGCGGTAGTCGAGGCCGCTTGTGGGCTCGTCGAGCAGCACCACCTCGGGCTCGCAGACCACGACACTCGCGAGGGCCACCATCTGGCGCTGGCCGCGCGAGAGCGAGAAGGGCGCCTCGTCGGCGGGCAGACCAAAGCGCTCGGCGACCTTGACGGCGCGCTCGCTGGCTTCCGCCGGGTCGACCCCATGGAGCTCGAGGCCAAAGGCAATCTCCTCGAGCACCGTGTCCTTGCAGATCTGGTGGTCGGGATTCTGGAAGAGCGTGGCACAGTGGGCGGCGATGGTGCTCGTGGGCACCTCGGAGGTCGAAAGGCCGGCGATGCGCACCTCGCCCGAACTGGGTTTGAGCAGGCCGTTGAGCAGCTTGGTGAGCGTGGTCTTGCCGGCGCCGTTCTGACCCACGATGCCCACGAGCTCGCCGGGATAGACGCGCATGGCAAGGTCGCGCACCGAGGCGCCGCCACCCGGGTAGGTGAAATTCACGCCCGTGAGCTCGACGATGGGCTCGGCGCCCTCGGCGTGCGGGCGGGCGGCGGGCGCGTGGGGCGAGGCCGCGGGCGCGCGGCTGGCACCAACCTCGCGCGCGTCCGGGCCAACCAGGCCCGCCACCAGCGAGGTTGCCTCGGCAACGTTGAGGCACGGCAGGCCGGGCTCGATGAGGCCGCGCCTTGCCAGGCTGTTGGAGATGCGCGCCACGCGGGGGCTGTCGACGCCCATCGTACGCAGCTCCTCGCCGTGCGCAAAGACCTCGTGCGGCGTGCCGTCAAAGGCCATGCGGCCCTTCTCCATCACCACGACGCGGGCGCAGTACTCGCTCAGCAGCGCCACCTTCTGCTCGATGACCACAATCGTGATGCCCATGCGCTCGTTGACCTGGCGCAGGATGTCGAAGACGTGGCGCGAGCTGGCCGGGTCGAGCGCGGCGGTGGGCTCGTCGAGCACGAGCACGCGCGGCTCGAGCGCCAGGATCGCGGCGATGGCGACCTTCTGCTTCTGGCCGCCCGAGAGGGTCGCGATCTCGCGGTCGCGCAGGCCTGAGATGCCAACGGAGGCGAGGGCGCCCGCGAGGCGCTCCTCGATCTTGTCGTGTGGCACGCCAAAGTTCTCGAGGCCAAAGAGCATCTCGTCCTCGACCACCGATGCGACCATCTGCGCGTCGATGTCCTGCAGCACGCTGCCCACGAGACGCGAGATGTCGGTGAGTGTGACGTCGCAGGTGTCGTGGCCGTCGACCAGCGTGGCGCCAAAGAGCTGGCCCGAGAAGTGGTGCGGGATGGCGCCGCCCATCACGGCGGCGAGCGTCGACTTGCCGGCGCCCGAGGGGCCGATGACGCCCACGAACTCGCCCGAGCCAATAGAGAGCGACACGGCGTCGAGCGCCTTGTCGCGACCACGGTCGTAGGAGAACGAGACGTCCCTCAGCTCGATGATTGGTGTTGCAGTTCCCATGTGAGCCTTTCGAGTCTTGGGAGGTTGGCGCGCGCGGCGCCACCTACATGGCGCGCGCATCGGGGTTGCCTGCCCGCGCGTCGCCAGGTGGCGGGCGCGGGGCCTGCTTGCCCGCGCTGCCGCGCACGGTGGCGGCGCAAGAAAGGGGCGCCCGCGATGGCGCCCCTCCATGGTATCGATGTTACTTGCCGAGGTTGGCGTTGGTGAGGGCAATCGTGAGGGCGTAGGCGGCGATGATGAACTGCGGCTTGATACCCACAATGGCGAGGGCGTTGCCAAGCGTCATGTTGAGGATGAAGCCGGCGGCGAGCAGGATGGCGAGCAGGACGAGTGACTTGATGTCGACGAGGCCGGTGGACTTGGCGGAGGCGGAGACGGTGCGGGCTTCGGTGGCCATGATGGCTTCCTCTCTGTGGGCGCACGGGGCGCGAGAATGTGCCTATGGGCTTTGAGCTAGCGTTTGTTGGTTAGTCTCGACAGGGTCTGGTGCTAGTCGTTGAGCTTCAGGGCCTTCTTGATGGGCACGTAGAGGGCGCCAACCAGGATGGCGTTGAACACGGCGGTGAGGAGCACGACCGGCGCCATGGCGGCGGCGAGCTGCTCGGCGGCGCCCACCATCGCGATCTTGATGACCATGAAGATGAGGCCGGAGACCGCGGTGGTCACGAAGGTGGCGACGGCCGCGGCGGGGGCGGAGACGCCACCCTTCTTGGAGGCGGCGCCCACGATGCCGGCCATGAGCATGGCGGCGACGCCCTCGGCGGCGAAGTCGATGAACGGTGAGGTCGTCGTGATCTGGATGACGGCGGCCGAGATGAGGCCGATGATGAGCGCCTGGCCGATGTTGGGGCGCACAACCAGGATCGTGAGGCAGAAGGCCGAGATGATGAACTCGGGGCTGATCATGCCGCCTGAGATCGAGGAGATGGCCTTACCGACGGTGAAGTTGAGGATGAAGCCGGCGGCGAGCAGCACCGCGAGCAGGACGAGGGCCTGGAGGTCGAGCTTGTCGCGGTCGTTGGTGTTGACGGTGCGAGCCTGCCGGTTGTTCTCGGACATGGTGGTGATCCTTTCGTCTGGCCTGTGGTCGTCGGGCCTGTTTGCTGAGGGGTTGCGCGCTTAGCCGTGGGGAGCCGCCCCGCTCGGGCACGCCGCCGAGCTACGAAAAAAGGGCCCCCGGTCGAACCGGGAGCCCTTTTGCTTCGCGTAGATGTGGCGCGACAAGACTCACCATCGACCGAGAGAGATCGAGTTGCGCCACCACCAGTTGTTGTTCATGGACTGGAACATGGTGCACTCCTCTCTTGGGGTCGATTAGCGCCTCGTGCGCTTGTTGGCAGCGACTATACGCGCCAAACCCTACCCGGCGCAAGGACTTTTTTGTTAACGATGCGTAACCGCGGCAAACGCTCTGCGCGAGCAGGGCTTTTGCCAAACGGCTGGCATCAAGGTGCAAACTACCGAGCGCCGCACAGGTAGCTGTCGAGGCGCCAGGCGCCGGTCGGCGGCGCCCCGCCCCCTACTGGGCCATCTTTTCGCGCCAGCCGTCGAGGCGGTCGAGCGCGGCCTTGAGGACCTCGTCGGACTTGGCGAAGTGAAAGCGCACGAAGCGGTGCTCGGGCGCCTCGAAGAAGCATGAGCCGGGAACCGTGCCCACGCCCACCTTGCGGCACAGGTCGACGGCGCAGTCGTAGTCGTCGGCGTAGCCCAGGGACGAGACGTTGGCCATGACGTAGCAGGCGCCCTGCGGCTCGACGAAGTCAAAGCCCAGGTCGCGCAGGCCACCGCAGAACAGGTCACGCTTGTGGGTGTAGAGGGCCGTGAGCTCGTCGTAGTAGGACTGCGGCAGCTCGAGGCCCGCGACGGCCGCCTCCATGAGGGGCGCGGCGACGCCCACGGTGAGGAAGTCGTGCACCTTGCGGGCGCGGTCGATGACGTCGGCGGGGGCGATGACGTAGCCCAGGCGCCAACCGGTCATGCTGTAGGTCTTCGACAGCGAGCTGCAGCTCAGGGTGCGCTGCGCCATGCCGGACAGGCTCGCGAAGTAGATGTGCTCGTAGGGCGCGTAGACGATGTGCTCGTAGACCTCGTCGGTGATGACCCACAAGTCGTACTTCTCGGCCATCTTGGCAATGAACTCCAGCTCGGAGCGCGTAAAGACGTGGCCCGTGGGGTTGGAGGGGTTGCATAGGATGAGGGCCTTGGTACCGCTCTTGGCGCAGGCGGTCTCGAGCTCGGCCTCGTCAAAGGTGAACTCGGGCGCGCGCAGCTCTACGTAGGTGGGCTCGGCCCCGCACAGGATCGTGTCGGCGCCGTAGTTCTCGTAGAACGGCGAGAAGATCACGACGCGGTCACCGGGGTTGGTGACCGTCATGACCGAGCACATCATGGCCTCGGTGGAGCCGCAGGTCACGACAATCTGCGTCTCGGGGTCGATGTCGAGGTTCATGCGTGGGCTCTGCTTTTGCGGCGAGTGCGACGCGGAAGTTGGGGGCACCCCAGGTGATCGCGTACTGGTGGGGGCCGGTGTGGGCCACCTCGGCCAGGCGGTCGGTGATGGCCGCGGGCGGGTCGAAGTCGGGGAAGCCCTGGGACAGGTTGATGGCGTCATACTTCATGGAGACGCGCGTCATGCGGCGAATCACAGAGTCCGTGAACTGCGACGTGCGCTGGCTGAGCTCTTGCATGCGTTCTCCTCGCGATGGCGGTTGAGCAACGCCGCTACCCTACCACGCCGGCGGCGCTGGCGCGTTTCCCGCACGTTGCGGGCAGGCGCCCGCCGGCCACCGCCTCGCCCGCCAGCCACTGCCTCGCCCACCGCAGCGCGCTTCCCCACAGCAGCGCCCCTGCCCGCCACCGCCTCGCCCGCCGTAGTGCCCCCCTACCCGTCGCAGCGCCCGCCGGGCACCGCCTCGCCCGCCGTAGCGCGCTTCCCCAAATCCAGATTCCTAGGATTGTGTCGTTAACCGCAATTAGCGGACAGCGTTAACGGCATTTTCCTAGGAATCTGCGAGAGAGGGAGCGGATGAGCGCGCAGAAATCGAGGAAGGGGCGAGACGGGATGGAGAGGATGCGACGGGACAACTGCGGGAGCCAAGGCGGGCGCAAACATGTCAAGTGGGATTCATCGCGTCAAATAGCAGCGCTTTTTCGGGTAAACTTGCGATATTAAGCACTCGCGCAGGAACGGAAGCACGCCATGGAAGTCAAGCCCGTCAAGAAGGAAACCCTCACCGAGCAGATCATGAACCAGCTGGCCGAGCAGATTACCTCCGGCGAGCTTGCTCCCGGCGAGCGTCTTCCCGACGAGCGCTCCCTGGCCGAGATGTTCGGCGTCACCCGCAGCCGCATCCGCGAGGCCCTGCGCGCCCTGTCGCTCATCGGCCTCATCGACATTCGCCCCGGCGGCGGCTCGTTCGTGGCCGAACAGAGCGCCCAGATTCCGCGCGAGACCATCCTGTGGAGCTATCATCGCGAGATCTCTGACTACGAGAACCTCTATGATGCGCGCAAGCTCATCGAGGGTACCGTCTACCTCTCGTGTTTCGACCGCCGGACCGACGAGGTGGTCGACACGCTGCAGGACTACGCCGACAAGCTCTTCTCGCTCGACACGAACGAGGTCTCGGGCGAGGCGTTCTGCCAGCTCATCGACGAGATCGACACCTACGTGGGCGCCAACTGCGGCAACGGCATCTACGACAAGCTCATGCAGACCATGATCGTGCTGCGCCACGACAGCGCCCTGCAGATCCTGTCGATGCCCACCTCCAAGGAGAGCGCCATCCTGTGGCGCGTCAAGGTGCTCAAGTCGTTTGCCCAAGACGACCGCTCGCGCGTGGTCTCCAACATCGACGGCTTCTTCGCCAACTCGATCAGCCAGCTCACCACCGAGTAGCGGCGCACCAGGCCGAGAAACACAGCCGCGGGCCGTATACCCGCAGGTTGCACGCTCGCATGCTGCACCCCCGCACGCCGCACGCCGCATGCCCGCACGCCGCACTCTGCTCAAAATCCTAGGATTATGGCGATATGGCCTTTTAGCGGATAGATATATCCCCGTTTTCCTAGGATTATGAGAATTGGAAGTGAGGCGCGCTTGAGAGCTGGAAGCAAAGTGCGCACTTGAGAGTTGGAAGTGAGGAGCGCGCTCGCGTTTGGCCGAGAATCACGAACGCGGCGCACCGCCGCAACCAGCATCGCAACAAAGAGAGGCCCCGCTGCTCCCTTCCAGCAGTCAGGGCCTCATTCATGAGCAGGCCGAGATGAGCAGTGCGCCTCGGCAGCACGCAGGCAGCCTGCGGCAAGGGAAGCCCTTCCTCCACCCTGCCGCCCGGCGCGCCCCAACCTACTTGACGAGGTTCTCCGCCACGACGGCGTCGACGTGGGCGGCCGCCTCCTCGGAGAGGGGTAGGAACGGCTTGCGCATCTGGCCCACGGCCACGCCGCGCTTGGCCAGGATGTGCTTGATCGAGGGGAACAGCCCCTCGCCCATGATGGCCTCCATGATGTTGTTGGCCTTGACCTGCAGCTCGCGGGCCTCGTCGAGGCGGCCGGCGTTGAAGGCCCCGTACACCTTGAGGTAATGCGGCAGCATGAAGTTGAACGTCGAGCCGATGAAGCCGTCGCAGCCCATCGCCATGAACGCAACCATCTCGTTCTCAAAGCCGCCAAAGCACTTGAGCTCGGGGTTGATGGCGCGCAGACGCTCCATCTCGTAGAGGTCGAGGTTGGTGTGCTTCACGCCCGCGATCGAGCCCGAGGCGAACATCGCACGGGTGTCGGCGTCGTAGAGGTTGAGCGTGCGCTTGGTGTTCATGGGGATGTTGTAGTAGTAGACGCCGTGGCCCACCGCGCTCGCAATGTCGTCGTAGTAGCCGGCGACCGCGGCCGAGGAGTAGCCAAAGTAGATGGGCGGCGTGGCGGCGATACGTTGGTAGCCCATCTCGGCGGCAGCCTTGGCATAGGCCGCGCTCTCGTCGGTGCCGCACGAACCCACGTGGGCAAAGAGCGTGCACCTGTCCTTGTACTCGGCAAAGACCTCAAAGAGGTGCAGGTGCTCCTCGGGGCTCAGCAGGAAGCACTCGCCCGACGACCCGGCAACGAAGAAGCCGGCCGCGCCCTCGGCAAGGTTCGCCTCGATCATCTCGCGGGCGACCTCGTCGTTGATCTTTCCGTTCTCGTCGAAGGGCACCATCGACGCTACGTACAGGCCTTCCATCATCTTCTCCTTTGCGCGGGTTGCGGCTTTGCCAAAACGGGCGCCCATTGCGGGCGCCCCGGGAAATGGGCGCCGGGGAGTGGCGCCCATCGTTAAAGGTAGCTTGCGGTGCTAGTCGAGGTGGTAGACCTCCTGCATGTCGACCCACGGACCGTCATCGGTGAGGGGCTTCATGCAGGGAACGACCGCGGCCCACCACTCCTGGGTCTTGGGGTCGGCGGCCATCTTGGCCATGTCGGCCTCGTAGTCGTCGCCCACGTACTCGTAGTACGAGAAGAGCAGGCCGTCGTAGTAGTAGATCGAGTAGTTCTGCAGGTTGCAGGCCTTGATCATCTCGTTGACGCCCTCGAAGGGGTTGGAGTGGTAGGCGGCGTACTTCTTGTAGCCCTCCTCGCCATCGGTGCGGGAGACGGAGCCAAAACGCATAACCTGAGCCATGGTGATTCTCCTTTGCTTGGTGCCCGCGACGCGTCGCGGGCGTTTCTGATGAGTGGGGTGCGACCGGGCGTCACCGCAGCGCGAGGCCCGAGCCGCGAACGTTTGCGCTAGCGGGTGCCCATGCGGTACACGCGGCGGGCGTTCTCGGCAAAGAGCGCCTCGCGGTCTGCGGCGTCCATCGACTCGGTCATCTCGAGCATCGCGCAAATCCACTGGTCGAGCGTCATCGCCACGTGGAGCACCGGGAAGTTGCTCGCGAACATCACCTTGTCGGCATCGAAGGCGTCGAGCGCCACGTCGACGGCGCAGGCGAGCGTGTCGGTGCTCCAGGGCTTCATGGGGTTGAGACCCGAGACCTTGCATACCACGTTGTCGAGCTGCCCCAGCTCGGCCATGTTGCGCTTCCAGGTCTCTTGATAGGCGCGCTCGTCTTCCGTGGGATTGGCGGCGCCCATGATGTCGGCGTCGACGATGCCCATGTGGTTGAGCACGATCGTGGTGTCGGGGCACTCCTTGGCAACCGTCACGAGGTCGCCCAGCTCGGGACAGCGCACGCAGCCCTCGAAGACGAGCCCCAGCTCGCCCATGCGGCGGACGTTGGCAAGGAAGCCCTCGCCCAGGCAGGTGCCGGGAGCGGCACTGGGCACGTGGAGCACCTGGCGCAGGCCCCGGATCTGTGGACGGCCCGCCCACTTGGTGATGTACTCGTCAAAGCCCGGCTCGTCGAGGTTGCCCGAGATACAGGCCGCGCCGTAGATGCCGTTCGGGTCGTCGACCATCTGGCAAGCGAGCTCGTTCTCGCGGGGACGCTCATCGTGGGCCATGTCGACCTCGATGTAGACCGCCTGCTCCACGTGGTAGCCGTGGGACTCGTCGCACAGGGACTTGTAGTCCTCGACCGAGTAGCTGCGCTTGAGGGTGGGGCCCTCGCCGTCGAGCCACGGGAGGCGGTAGTTGTCGAGGTCCCAGACGTGCACGTGAGTATCGATGATGTTCATCATGGGCGGAGGTGCTCCTTCGCGGTTGCGCTGGCGCGCGGTAGGTCGGGAAGGCGGGCGCGGCCCCCTACGGCCGCGCCCCATCCCGAGGGTTGGGATTTACTACTCGGTGTAGTCGACCGGGGTGCCACCATCGGCGCTGGACTTGTAGCAGGCCTCGACGACGCACATGGTGTGGAAGGCGTCCTCGACGGAGTTCATGTACTCGTAGCTCGGGTCGTCGAGCTTCTTCATCAGACCGCCCATGGTGCCAATGAAGGCCTCGTTGAACCAGCTGCCGCGCACCGGGACGGTCTTCCACTCGTCGTCCTTGAAGGTGATGTACTCGACAGAGTCGGGCTCGCCCTCGGGGTAGTCGTACATGAGGCCGAGCTTGACGCGGATGGCGCCCTCGAGGCCCTCGATCTTGAGCGTGGACTCCTGGTACTTGCGGCCGTAGTTGTGGTTGAAGTTGATGTGCAGGTTCACGCGCAGGTCGTCGCCGTAGTCCATGATGATCGCGGTGCGGGTCTGGGCGAGCTCGCGCATCTTGGGGTGCTGCATCGTCTTGCAGTAGACGGCCTTGGGGTCGCCGACGAGGCTGCGGATGTTGTCGATGTAGTGGATGGAGTGGTAGTTGATCTCCACGCGGTCCTTGGGGAACAGGAACGGCCACAGGTTCCAGGGCTGCTCGCCCACGAGGCGGTGGTCGATATCAACGACCTGGCCGATGACGCCGTCGGCGATGAGCTTGCGCACGGCGATCATGTACGGGGCCTGGCGCAGCTGGAAGTTGACGCCGGCGGTAAGGTTCTTGCGGTGACAAACCTCGAGGATGGCGCGGGCCTCCTCGATGCTCTCGCCCATGGGCTTCTGCATGAGCACGCCGGCGCCGTCAGGGAGCTGCTCGAGGATCTCGCGGGTGAAGTTGGCCGGGACGGCGACGTCAAAGACGGCACCGGCCTCGACGCCCACCTTCACGGCGTCCTCGAGGGTCTCGCAGACCGTGGGGACGCCCCAGTCTGCAGCGGCCTTCTTGGCGTTGTCGAGGTTCACGTCGTAGCAGGCGATGACCGGGTAGCCGGCGAGCTTGTAGGCCGGGTAGTGCGAGCCCTGGACGATGCCGCCCGTGCCGATCGAGACGATGGGGCGGGGCTTCTCGGGCATCTCGGGGACGTAGGTGAGCTCGTCAATCGAGGAGACGTTGTCGACTGCCATGGTTGGAACTCCTTTGCTTGTGAGGGCGACGCGTCGCCCGTACATGTGATGGAGAAAGCTAGTTGGCGCAGTACAAGTTAGAGCTTTGATACTTGTGAGAAGGGACCGCGCGGGCTGAAGGGGGCAGCCCGCGCGGCGGGCGGCTTACATGCCGTTAGAGATGCCCAGGATGACGAGGGCGACGATGATGACGGCGTTGCCGATGAGGGCGACCTTCTTGGGCTTCTCAAAGCCCTTCCACTCACCGTCCTTGAAGCCCCAGGCGTTGGCCACGATGAGGGCGAGGCCGTTGAACATGACCCAACCGACGGCCGGGCCGAGGTCGCCGAGCAGCGACGTGGCGAATCCGTAGACGCCGAGGGCGGCGAACCACACGAAGGAGGTCAGCAGAACCTTGCCGTAGGCCTTGCCGCAGCCAGGCTTGGTGTAGTCGGAGAAGGTGTGGTTCTTGACGAGCTTGTACAGGGCGTAGAAGAAGTTGGCGACGAAGCCGCCGGCGAAGACGACGCACCACTGGAGCAGGGAGGCCATCATCGGGTCAACGCCAGCCTCGACGGCGATGTTGACGGGGGTGCCGGAGGCGGTGGCGCCGATGTTGATCGCGGCGGAGCCGGCGCCAGAGGCGAGGGCCATGATGAAGCCAACCATGAACAGGGACTTCTTGCCGTCACCGGCGCCGGGCTCCTCGGTCTCGCCCTGCTCGGCGCGCTTCATGAAGCCAGCCTTGGAAAGAACGATGACGCCCACGAGAAGAACGGCCTGGCCGGCGAGGATGAGGGCGAGGACGCTCGGCGAGGGCCAGGTGCCCAGGATCGCCATGGGAACGAGGCTGCCCAGAAGGTTGGAGAGGCCCAGGTTGATGCCCGTGACCAGCGAGACGCCGATGTAGTCAATGGCGCGGCTGTACCAGATGGAGCTGATGCCCCAGAAGAAGCCGGCCAGGGCGCCGCCGATGAGCATGGGCGTCGGGGTCTGGGTGAGGTAGGAGAAGTAGTCGCCGCCGATGCCGATGAAGGCCCAGATGTGCGGCATCAGCAGAACGCCGATGATCGAGAAGAGCGCCCAGAAGGCCTCCCACGAGAACGGTTGGTACTTCTTAAAGCAAATGCCAAAGCTGCCCTGGAACAGGGTCGCAAGCAAGAGAACGCCAAAACCTGCAACTGCCATCTCTTTGCTCCTTGTCTTTGTCAGTAGACGATTAGGGGAAATCGAATGGTGCGGTGGTTCGCCAGATTGCCGGGCCCGCGGATGCCGTAGGCGCTTCTGGTAGCACCAATAATTGTTTGCTCTGTGCGCTTTTGCAACCATCGGGGCGAATTCAGACCTTTCCAGCAAGGCGAACGGTCGATATTTGGGTGCAAGCGGAATATTGGTACTACCAATTAGCTATTTCGCCCCCGCGCTAGACAACTTTGGTACTACCAATTACACTTTCGTCAGCGCAACACGTTTTCATATATGTAGTGACGCGCCCCAAAACACTCGCCCTCTTCTAGGGAGAAGACATGGCAACACTGAGAGGCATCACCTGGAACCACAGCCGCGGGCTCACGTCCATCGTTGGCGTGACTCAGCGCTTCAGCGAGCTCAACCCTGGCACCGACATCGTGTGGGAGAAGCGCTCGCTCTCCGAGTTCGAGAGCAAGCCCATCGAGGAGCTAGCACGCAGCTACGACTTCCTCATCATCGACCACCCCTGGGCGGGCTTTGCGGCCAAGCACAACGTGCTGCTGAACCTCGCCGAGCACCTGCCGGCGGACTTCATGGCAGACCAGCGCGCCAACTCGGTGGGCAAGTCGTTCATGAGCTACAACTTCGACGGCTTCCAGAGCGCCCTTCCCATCGACGCCGCCTCGCCCATCGCCCTGTCACGTCCCGACAAGATCGCCGCCAACGAGCTGCCCCGCACCTTTGACGAGGTGCTCGAGCTCGCCGCCACGGGCAAGGTGCTCTACGCCGCCACGCCCACCTACCTGCTCATGGACTTCTACGGCATGTGCGCCACGGCCGGCGGTGCCCTCTTTAACGAGGCCGACCCCGACCACGTCGTCGACGCCAAGACCGGCCTCATGGTCCTCGAGGACATGCGCCACCTGGCGAGCCTGTGCCCCGAGCAGGTCTTCTCGCTCAACCCCATCGGCCTTGCCGAGGAGCTGTGCGCAAGCGACACGGCCGTCTACTGCCCGTGGGTCTACGGCTACGTCAACTACTCGCGCCGTGGCTACGCCGCCCACCCCGTCAAGGCCACGAACGTCGTGACTTACCACGACGGCGGCATCCTGCAGGGCGTCCTCGGCGGCACGGGCCTCGCCATCTCGGCGGGCACCCAGCACGCCGACGAGGCCCTGGCGTTTGTTCAGTACGCCCTCTCGCCCGAGGTGCAGCGCACGCTCTACACGGACTGCGGCGGCCAGCCGGGCCACCGCGCCGCCTGGCTCGACGAGGAGTGCAACCGCACCACGCTGGGCTTCTTCGCCGACACCCTCGACTCGCTCGACGCCGCCTACCTGCGCCCGCGCTACAGCGGCTACCTCTACTTCCAGGACAACGCCGGCCCGATCCTGCACGAGTTCGTGCAGGGAGGCCAGGCGGCCAAGGAGACGCTCGCCAAGCTCGACGAGCTCTACGTCGCCTCGCGCGCCAAGGCATAAGGGGAGCGTGACACCATGAAACCTCTCGAGGGAATCCTCGTCCTTGACTTCTGCCAGTACCTCGCCGGGCCCTCCGCGGCCCTGCGCCTCGCCGACCTGGGCGCCCGCGTCATCAAGATCGAGCGCCCCGGCGTGGGCGACGGCTCGCGCCACCTCGTGCTCGAGGGCTGCATGGCAGACGGTGACGGCCTCAACTTCCACACGATCAACCGCAACAAGGAGAGCATCGCGCTCAACACCAAGAGCCCCGAGGGCCTTAGCATGGCCAAGCGCCTCATCGCCCAGGCCGACGTGCTCATCGAGAGCTTCCGCCCCGGCGTCATGGACAAGATGGGCCTAGGCTGGGAGCAGGTGCACGAGCTCAACCCGCGCCTGGTCTACGCCAGCATCTCGGGTTACGGCGCGCTGAGCCCCTGGGCCGCCAAGCCCGGCCAGGACCTGCTCGTCCAGTCGCTGTCGGGCCTCGCCTGGCTCAACGGCAACGCCGACCAGCCTCCCATGCCTTTTGCCCTGTCGCTCGCAGACTCCTACACAGGCGTCCACGCCGCCGAGGGCATCCTCTCCTGCCTCATCCGCCGCGAGACCACCGGCGTTGGTGGCCACGTCGAGGTGAGCTTGCTCGCGAGCGTGCTCGACCTGCAGTTCGAGGTCATCACCACCTACCTCAACGACGGCCACAAGGCCCCGCAGCGCAGCGCCTTCAACAACGCCCACGCCTACCTCTCCGCGCCCTACGGCATCTACGAGACGAGCGACGGCTACATCGCGCTCGCCATGGGCTCGGTGCCCGAGCTGGGTCAGATCATCGGGTCTGAAGAGATCGCCGCCTACACCAACCAGGCCGACTGGTTCGACCGCCGCGACGAGATCAAGCGCAAGATCCAGGACGTGCTCCAGACCAACACCACCGAGCACTGGCTAGGCCTTCTGCAGGAGCGCGACTACTGGTGCTCCGACGTCTACACCTGGGAGAAGCTCGTGGCCTCCGACGCGTTCGCCGCGCTCGACTTTGTCCAGGACGTGAGCCGCGTCGAGGGCGAGCACGTCTTCACCACGCGCTGCCCCATCACCTTCGCCGGCGAGGACCTGGGCGCCTCCAAGAGCGCCCCGCGCCTGGGCGAGGACACCGACCGCATCATCCGTGAGTTCCACCTCGACGAGAAGGAGGCTGAGTAGTATGAAGCCACTCGAAGGCATCACCGTGCTCGACCTGAGCCAGTTCCTCTCCGCCCCCTCGGCGACGCTGCGCCTCGCAGACCTGGGCGCCCGCGTGATCAAGGTGGAGCGCCCCGGCACCGGCGACATCTGCCGCACGCTCTACATCTCCAACTGCGACATCGACGGCGACTCGTCGCTGTTCCACGCCATCAACCGCAACAAGAGCAGCGTCACGCTCGACCTCAAGGACCCGGCGAGCCGCCCCGCACTCGAGCGCCTTATTCGCGAGGCAGACGTCATGGTCGTGAACTACCGACCCGGCGTGGCCGAGCGCCTGGGCGTCGACTACGAGACGGTCTGCGAGCTCAACCCCGCGATCGTCTACGGCGAGATCACCGGCTACGGCAAGAAGGGCCCCTGGGTGGGCCGTCCCGGCCAGGACCTGCTGGCCCAATCGCTCTCGGGCATCTGCTTCCTCAACGGCAACGCCAACCAGCCGCCCATGCCCATGGGCCTCTCCATCGGCGACCTGTTCGCTGGCCAGCACCTGGCCCAGGGCCTGCTCGCGGGCATCCTGCGCGCCAAGCGCACGGGTCAGGGCGCGCACGTCGAGGTCGACCTCATGCGCTCGCTGCTCGACGCCCAGTTCGAGGTCTTCACCACCTACCTCAACGACGGCCACAAGGCCCCCGAACGCAGTGCCATCAACAACGCCAACGCCTTCATCGACGCGCCCTACGGCATCTACGCCACCGCCGACGGCTACCTGGCGCTCGCGATGATCCCCATCCCCCGCCTGGGCGAGCTCGTTGGCTGCGAAGCCCTGCAGGCCTACACCGACTCCGAGACCTGGCACACGAAGCGCGACGAGATCAAGGCCATCGTGGCCGAGCACCTTAGCCACCAGACGACCGACCACTGGCTCTCAATCCTCGAGCCGGCCGACGTCTGGTGCGCCGACGTCTACACCTGGGACAAGCTTATGGGCACCGAGGCGTTCAAGAGCCTGCACATGACCCAGGAGGTCAGCCGCGCCAACGGCACCCGCGTGCAGACCACGTGCTGTCCCATCGTCATCGACGGCGAGCGCCCGCACGGCGGCCCCGCCGCGCCCACGGTGGGCCAGGACAACGCCCTGCTCGAGGCCTAGGGCGCACCTGTCTCCCGCTCTTCTCGCACGCGCCGCGCACATCCCGCGGCATCTGCTCCACCCGCGCGTCTTGCTCCGCCAGCTTTACCCACACAGGCAACCAACGGCGACAGCGCCGCTTCAGACGAAAGGACACATCATGGACGAGAAGGCCTGCTACTTCGAGGACTACCAGCTCGGCGACTCCCGCACCACGGGCGCCAAGACCATCACCGAGGCCGACATCGTGATCCACGCCGGCCAGACGGGCGACTTCTTCCCCCACCACATCGACGCCGAGTTCTGCAAGAACACCGAGTTTGGCCAGCGCATCGCCCACGGCACGCTGACCTTCAGCGTGGGCGTTGGCCTCACCGCCTCGTTCATCAACCCCGTGGCCTTCTCCTATGGCTACGACCACCTGCGCTTCATCAAGCCGGTCTTCATTGGCGACACGATTCACACCGTGGTGACCATCTCCGACAAGAAGGACCACAAGAAGCGCGCCAACATGGGCATCGTGACCGAGCACCTCGAGGTGCTCAACCAGCGCGGCGAGACCGTCATGGTCGCCGACCACCTGCTCATGTGCCAGAAGCGCGACGCCTAGACGCCGCCTCTGCGACCGCGAGGCTGCCCGGGGCGCCGCCACTCCCCGGGCAGCGCCCCGCACCAGGCGGCGTCACTCGCCATTTGGCCCCATGCCGCCGTCCGTCTCGCACATAAGATCTGCCGCCCCCGATGGCGCCCGTCTCTCCCATGCAAGGCGGGCGCCCCTTTTATGCGGCGACGCGCCGCAGGTCCATGGCGGCGGCACGCCACGGCGACTCGGCACCCAGCGGAGCAGCAGATTCCCAGCCAGCAGCAGATTCCCAGCCAGCAGCAGATTCCCAGCCAGCAGCAGATTCCCAGCCAGCAGCAGATTCCCAGGAAAATGTCGTTAATCGCTATTAGCGGACAGGATTAACGACATTTTCCTAGGATTTTGAGGGGGAGAGGGACTGCTCGGGCGTAGGCGGGCGGCGATGGTGCAGGGCCGTCCCATGCAACGACGCGCTAGGCGTCGATGGTGATGGCGTCGCCAATGACCTCGCGGGTCTTCTCGAGCGGCCAGGTCGTGGGGTCGTCCACGCTGCTCAGCAGTTCGTTGGCGTTGGCGTCATCGGCCGTGTAGCCCTTTACGAAGCGCACGACGTCGGTGTTGCCCACCATGTGCTCCACGAGCGGGTACCACACGACGTTGCGCACCGCGATGCCGCCGGGGCCCACGTCCTCGCCATCCTGTGCGTCCTCGCCCACGCGAACGAAGTCGCAGCTCAGCATGCCGCTGAGGATGCAGTTGGGGCTGTTCTGGTAGCCCGAGACAAAGTCGCCCAGGCCATAGGCGCACAGCATCTTGCCGCCGCCCGAGCGGCTCACCCACTCAACCGGCTGGATCACGTGCACGTGGCTGCCAATGACGACGTCGACGCCGATGTCGGCGCACACCTGGGCGATGGCCCTCTGCTCGTCGCTCGCGCCGTTGGTGTACTCCTCGCCCCAGTGCATGTAGACGAGCACGACGTCTGCCACCTGGCGGGCACGCTCGACGTCGGAGCGCATCTTGGTCTCGTCGTAGGGCACGGCGTAGTAGTCGTTGGGCAGGTCGCTCTGCTCGTAGCCGTTCTGGCCATAGCAGTACGAGAGGGCCGCGAGCCTGATGCCGTTGCACTCGACGACGCGCACGGTGTCGCGGTCGGCCTCGCTGGCGTAGCTGCCAATGGTCACGAGTCCGGTCTTGGCGTCCCACACCTGCTGGGCGTGCTCGATCGAGGGCGTCCAGGTGTCATAGGTGTGGTTGCTGTTAGTGTTCACGATGCGCCAGCCGGCGTCCGCCACGGCGTCTGCCAGCGAGTCGGGCGTGTTGTAGCTGGGGTAGCCCATGTAGTCGTAGCGGTCGGAGCCGCCCAGGGTCGTCTCCTGGTTGATGAACGAGACGTCGTACCGGCTCTGCACCACGGGCGCGACCTCGGCATAGAAGGGCGAGAAGTCATAGGTGCCGTCGCCGACGGAGCCCGCCCAGCCATCTGCCAGGGTGAGCAGGTTCTCGTTCATGAGGTTGTCGCCCACGGCCGAGAAGCTCATGCGGCCCATGCCGCTTGCGGTGTTGCTGCAGGCAAGCACCTTGGTGGCAGGGGCGTTGGGGTCGGTGGTCGTGGCCGCGACGGTCGTAGCGGCGGCGTCTGCGGCGGCCTCGGTGGTGGTGGGCGCCTCCGCGGCGGGCGTCACCTGCGACGACACGCAGCCCGAGATGCCGCGCACGACGAAGACGACGAGCACCACGAGCAGCACGATGCCGGCCGCGGCAAATGCGAGGGGCGGGATGCGCTGGGCCGGCGCGCTCGAGAGCGTGCGGAAGCGCCAGCCGCCGTTCTTTGCCGAGGTGTCACGGAACTGCGGGACGTTATGCTGTGACCAGCCAAGCGGGCGCTGCTGGCGGGGCCTGCGGCGCGGTGGGCGGTCGTCGGGAATCGTGGTGCCGCGGCCGCAGCGCTCGGACTCGCCGTACTCGAGGCGCTGGGCCGGGCCCTGGCGGTAGCCGCGGGGACCGTTCGCGGGGCGGGCGCCCGAGTGGGCGCGGCTGCGGGCGTTGGGCAGCGAGGCGGCCTCGCGCCGGCCCGTCTCGGGACGAACGGTGCGGCCCTCGCGCACCGGGCGCGGCGAGCTCACGCGGCCGCCGTGGGCATCGCGGACGCCGCGCGAGCCGCGGGCGTCGCGGGCTCCCTGCCCGGCGGCGCCACCCGCGCGGGAGGGGCGGCCGGACGAGGGTGCGGACGCATGGCGCTCGTTCACGGCAGGCTCGTCGTGACGCCACCACTCATCGTTCGTTTGGTCCCCCATCGCGCGCTCCTTGTCCACAAAGACGTCCCAGCTATATACCACAGTTTGCACACAGCGTACCGCGTCTGGGGCACGGGCTAAGCACAGTTCGGCTACAGTGGTAGCAACGAATCGACCATCGGTAGCCCTGCGCCCGCGAGCGTGGGGCGCTTTTATGGGGCACGCCCCGCAGATAGGAACAAACCACATGACCCAGAGCACCACCGCAGACAACGGCGCCACCGTTGCCTTCTCCGACCTCGGCCTTTCCGAGGCCGTCCTCAATGCCGTGGACGAGCTTGGCTACGAGGTTCCCTCGCCCGTCCAGGCACAGGCCATCCCCTACGTGTTGCAGGGCCGCGACCTGCTCGCCGCCGCCCAGACCGGCACCGGCAAGACGGCCGCCTTCCTGTTGCCCACGATGAGCCGCCTTGGCCACGCCGAGCGTCACCGCGGCCCCCTCATGCTCATCGTGACGCCCACGCGCGAGCTTGCCCAGCAGATCGCCGACGTCTGCAAGACCATCGAGAACAGCACGCACCACCACAGCGTCACCGTGGTGGGCGGCGTGGGCTACGAGCCCCAGAAGGCGGCGCTTCGCCGTGGCACCGACATCCTCGTTGCCACCCCGGGTCGTCTCGTCGACCTCATCGAGCAGGGCGAGGCGCACCTAGGAGACGTCGAGGTGCTCGTCCTCGACGAGGCCGACCGCATGCTCGACATGGGCTTTCTGCCCGCCATGCGCAAGATCGTGGGCCAGACGCCCGCCACGCGCCAGACGCTGCTGTTCTCCGCGACGCTCGACGAGGGCGCCATCGGCGGCATCCGCGACCTCGTGAGCGACCCGGCCGTGGTCGAGATCGCCCACAAGGGCACCGTTGCCGAGACGATCGACCAGTTTGTGCTGCCTGTGTCTCTCGAGGCGAAGAACGCCCTGCTCGCGCAGGTGCTCCAGAGCGAGGGCGCCCAGCGCGTCATCGTCTTCTGCCGCACCAAGCACCGCGCCGACGCCTGCTGCCGACGCCTGCGTCGCGCCAAGATATCCTGCGCTCCCATCCACGGCGACCGCAGCCAGAACCAGCGCGAGCGCGCCCTCAAGGCCTTCCGCAACGGCAGCTGCGACGTGCTCGTGGCCACCGACGTGCTGGCCCGCGGCATCGACGTGTCCGACGTGCGCTACGTCGTGAACTTCGACGTACCGGTTGACCCCGAGGACTACATCCACCGCATTGGCCGCACGGGCCGCGCCGGCGAGGCGGGCTGGGCGCTCACCTTTGTGACCGAGAACGACCGCGACGACCTCTTTGCCTGCGAGCGCCTCATGGGCAAGGCCGTTCCCACCTACAAGCCCAAGGTCGAGCTCGAGCTGGGCGAGAATCCCGTCGAGCTCGACCCCGAGCGCGACCCGGCCAACACGCACCCCGCCAAGAAGGGCCGCAAGAAGCGCGGTGGCAGGAAGCACTCGGGAGCCAAGGCCAACGCCGCGGCCACCGAGGCCCGTGCCGAGAAGCGCGCCGAGATTCCGGCCAAGCCTGCCAAGGGCACCAAGCCCCAGAAGGCCGCCAAGGCCGGCGCTCCCGAAAAGGGCGGCGCGCGCGAGCAGGGCGGCAGGGACGCCAAGGCCCGCCGCAACGGCGGCAAGGGCGGCGCCAAGCCGGGCAGCGCCAAGCTCTCGCGCCGCGAGATGGAGGAGTACGAGCTGCTGAGCGACGGCGAGCGCAAGCAGCGTAGCCGTGGCGGCAGGCGTGGCGGCGCCAATCGTGCCGAGCGCGGCCGCAACCAGGAGCCGCAGGCGCAGGGCAACGCCCGCCGCGAGCGGGGCAACCAGGGCGGCCAGAGCGCGGGCCGCGGCCGCGGTGGCAAGCCCCGTCGCCGCGTGGGCGACCGTGCCGGCCGCAACCGCGGCATCTACTAGCAGGTAAAGGGCCGCGAGCGCGCAGCAGCGACAACGCCACAAGCGGCGCCCGCATGAGCCCGCACGCCATTCTCGCCCAAAGCATATGACCCAACACGTGCCGCCCGCCCCAGCGCAATGAGCGCCGAGGCGGGCGGCACGCTACAATCACTCCTGCACACCCAACGCACAAAGGAGCCAAGCATGGCCAATTCAAACGCGGCGGCGAACAAGCCCGAGCCGCTGTTCAACCTCAAGTATGACCTATCGGCCCAGCTGGTCGACGAGGCCGCCCACATCATCGCCGGCGACAAGATGCGCAACCCCGCCGGCGTCGCAAGCATCGGCATGCTCGTCGTCATCGTCATCGCGGCCATCTCGCCCGTCACCAGGGACATGACGCCGCTCCTGGTGGGCCTGGTCGTGGTCGAGGTCGTGCTGTGGGCCGTCTCGGACCGCTGGCCCCAGCTGTGCCTGCGCCGTCTGCGCAACGCCGGCCTCAACACCGCCCTCATGGCCGCCGACGAGCGCCGCCGCACCATCCACGTATACGAGACCGAGCTCGAGGTCACCTCGCCCAAGGGCACCGACACGCTGCCCATCTCGAGCCTGCGCGAGGCCAAGCTTGGCTCCGAGCTCGCCGTGCTCGCCTACGCCGGCAACAAGTACGTCCTGGTGCCCAAGCGCGCGATGAGCGCCCAGCGCTACCACGACATGCTCAAGCACCTCGGCGCCATCAAGGAGTAGCCCGCAAGGTTGCCAGGCCACGCGCCCGGCAACCTCACAACCCAGCCCACGAGAAGAGGCCCGCAGCTCGCGGGCCTCTTTCTTTGGACACCGGCCATGGTATCGAGTCAGCTGACGCAACGATACGTCGGCATAGCGAAGACCAAATACGACGTTACCCCTACCCCAGCACCACGGACAGCAGATCGGGAATCTGGTCGACGATGACGTTCGCCGCATCCTGGGAGAAGCCAAAGCGTTCCTCGCGCCTGGCGATCACATACATGCCGGCCGCCTTGCCAGCGGCGATGCCGTAGAACGAGTCCTCCACGCAGGCGCAGTGCGCAGGCTCGAGCCCCAGGCGCTCGCACGCGTGGAGATAGATCTCTGGGTTGGGCTTGCTCTCGCGGAACTGCTCGCCCGAAACGAACAGCTCGAACTTGTCGTCGATGCCGCACTGACCCAGCGCCTCGTGGATGAACCGCATGGGCGCGGACGACGCAAGCGCCACGCGCACGCCCGCCTCGCGCAGGGCGTCGAGCGTCTGGGGCACGCCGGGGTTCATGATCTGCCCATAGTTGCGCACGTAGTTCTCGCGTGCCCAGTCCTCGTAGACCCTCTCGGCCTCCTCGGGGCCCGCCACCTCGATGCCGTTGCGGCGCAGCACGTCTGCGATCATGCGCTGGAACACCTGGTGCGAGGCACCCACCTGGGCCAGGAGCTCCTCCTGCGTCACGTCGAGGCCCAGCGCGTTGGAGAAGGCCTCGAACTCGCGGATGTAGAGGGCCTCGGAGTCGACGAGCACGCCGTCCATGTCGAAGACGACGGCGTCAAAGCGGGGCGTGGACGGGGCGGAAGACTGGCTCACGAAGGGCTCCTCTCGAGATAAAAAAGGGGCCGTACGCGCAGGTACGGCCCCTCAAGTGTATCAAAGCCAGAACTTACTTCCTGTGGGCGCGGTAGTAGGCGATGAGGGCCTGGGTGCTCGCGTCCTGCTTGGCGAGGGCCTCGTCGTCGTGGAAGGCCGGGGTGATCTGCTTGGCAAGCTGCTTGCCCAGCTCGACGCCCCACTGGTCATAGGAGTCGAGGCCCCAGACGGTGCCCTCGACAAAGGTGATGTGCTCGTACAGGGCAATGAGCTCGCCCAGCGCGTGCGGGGTCAGGGCCTCGCCAAAGATCGAGGTCGTGGGACGGTTGCCCGTGAAGACGCGGGCCGGCACCATCCACTCGGCCGTGCCCTCGGCGCGCACCTCGTCGGCCGTCTTGCCAAAGGCGAGGGCCTTGGTCTGGGCGAGGAAGTTGCCCAGGAACAGCTCGTGGACGTCCTGGTCGCCGTCCTTGGTGGGGTTGGGCGTGTTCACGAAGGCAATAAAGTCTGCGGGGATAGCGCGGGTGCCCTGGTGAATGAGCTGGTAAAAGGCGTGCTGGCCGTTGGTGCCGGCCTCGCCCCAGAAGACCTCGCCCGTCTCGCTCGTGACCGGCGTGCCGTCCCAGCGGGTCGACTTGCCGTTGGACTCCATCGTGAGCTGCTGCAGGTAGGCCGGGAAGCGGTGCAGGTACTGGTTGTACGGGAGCACGGCGTGGCTGCCCATGCCCCAGAAGTTCACGTACCAGACGTTCATGAGGCCCATGAGGGCCACGACGTTCTCCTCGAGCGGCGTGTTCTTGAAGTAGGCGTCGACGTCGTGGAAGCCGGAGAGCAGCTCGGAGAAGCGCTCGGGGCCAAAGGCGATAATGAGGGCCAGGCCCACGGCGGAGTCGACGGAGTAGCGGCCGCCAACCCAGTTCCAGAAGCCAAAGGCGTTCTCGGGGTCGATGCCAAACTGCTCGACGAGCTCGAGGTTGGTTGAGACGGCCACGAAGTGCTTCTTGATGGCCTCGGCGCTCTGCTCGTCGGAGCCGTCGATGGCGCCCTGCTCACGCAGGGTGTCGAGCAGCCAGGTGCGGGCCTCGCGGGCGTTGGTGATGGTCTCGAGCGTGGTGAACGTCTTGGAGACGACGATTACGAGCGTGGTCTCGGGGTCGAGGCCCTTGACCTTCTCGGCCATGTCGTTGGGGTCGATGTTGGAGACGAAGCGGCAGTCGATGCCGGCGTCGGCGTAGGGCTTGAGCGCCTCGTAGGCCATGACCGGGCCGAGGTCGGAGCCACCGATGCCCACGCTCATGACGTGCTCGATGCGCTTGCCCGTGACGCCCTTCCACTCGCCGGAGCGGACGCGCTCGGCGAAGGCGTACATGCGGTCGAGGATCTCGTGGACGTCGGCCACGGTGTCCTGGCCGTCGACGACGAACTGGCCCTTCTGGCTGGCGGGGCGGCGCAGCGCGGTGTGGAGCACGGCGCGGTCCTCGGTGGTGTTGATGTGCTCGCCGGCGTACATGGCGTCACGGCGCTCCTCGACCTTCACGGCGCGGCCAAGGTCGCAGAGCAGCTTGACCGTCTCGTCGGTGATGAGGTCCTTGGACAGGTCAAAGTGCAGGTCGCTCATCTCGAACGAGAGCTTCTCGACGCGCTTGTCGTCGGTGGCGAAGGCGTCCTTGAGGGTGAACTTATCGGCCACGAGCTGGTCGTGGTGCGCCTTGAGTGCGGCCCACTCGGGGGTCTGGGTCGCGTCGATGGGTGCGGCAATCTTCGACATGTGTCCTCCTTGGACGACGACGCGGGAGCTGCCGAGCGCACCCGCGCTTACGCATACCAGATTTAAGCGTACCGCAAATTGGGGGCGCTTGGTGACAGCGAGAGAGATTGGCAAGGAGGGAGACACAGGCGGGCGAGAGAGGAGCCGCCATGGACGGCAGCGAGACGATGCCCAGCGCGAGACGGGCGATGCCGCGAGCCGCCTAGTACGGCTCGCCCTCGGGCGGCAGCTGCTTGAGGCGCGCCCACATGAGCTGCTTGGCCTTGGGGTCCGACAGGCTCTTCTCGAACCCGCCCAGCGCCATGACGCGCATGCCCAACAGGCGCACGACCGCACCGGGCGTGAGCATCGCGGCGTCGAAGCTCTCGAGCTCCACCAGCTCGTCGGCGAAGGCCTCGCGAATGGCCGCGGCCGCCGCTTCGTCGAGGGCGATAAGCGTCGAGGGGTCGAGCGTGGCGATGGCGAGCCTCAGGGTACCGGGCACGAGGGGAAAACCGTCGACGTCGCGCACCGAGAGGGCGCCCCAGTCCTCGGGGGCATAGCCCAGCGCGCCCAGCGCCTTGTGCAGGGCCACGCCGTCGGGGCCGGCAAGCAGCGCCGGGACGTTGCCCGAGGCGCCCGCCACCTCGGGCTCGCCCTTCACGAGCAGCACGTGCGAGAAGGCGTTGCCCGCCATGCACACACCCGCTCCCGCAAGGTCGCCCAGCTCGGCCTTTGCCTTCTCGAGGCTCTCCCCAGAGACGTCCATTCCCACTCCCATGGTCAAAGATGTTGAGGACGCCCCTCAGGCGCCCGGTGCTCGCGGCATTGATGTCACTAGCGCGATTCTACCGCCTGGCGGGTGCTACGCCCGCGCTCGCATGGGTATAAGCCACATCGAACAGAAACGAGGCGCGCCCATGCGCGCGATGGGAGGCAACCATGGCATCGAAGGCAATCACGGAAGAAACGTTCGACGGCATCGTACGCGGTACCGACAGGCCCGTGCTGGTCGACTTCTGGGCAACCTGGTGCGGCCCATGCCGCGCCCTCTCCCCCATCGTCGAACAGATCTCCGACGAGCTGGCAGACGAGCTTGACGTCTACAAGTGCAACGTGGAGCAGGAGCAGGACCTGGCGATGCGCTTCCAGGTCATGTCGATTCCCACGCTCATCCTGTTCAAGGGTGGCAAGCCCGTGCACACGATGGTGGGCAGCGCCCCCAAGGCCCGCCTCGTCAAGGAGCTCCGCGAGTTCCTGTAGGGCGCGGGCGGCTGCGAACCCCGGCTCATCCGGGGCGCAGGCTGTAACCCGACCCCGTCCATCCGGGCGCGGGCAGCGGCCCAATCCCGCCCATCCGGGGCGCAGGCAGCGACCCGACCCCGTCCATCCGGGCGCAGGCAGCGGCCCAGATGGGCCCGCCCGGTTGGGCCCAACCGGTCACCTTCAGAATCCTAGGAAAATGCCGTTAACGCCAATTAAGAGACAGCGTTAACGGCATTTTCCTAGGAATTTGTGGTTGAGAAGAGCCAAGCAGGCGGGGACAAAAGACACGTCCCTCTGTCCCCGGCTACCAGCCGGCGAAGAAGCTGCGGCCCCAGCCGCGGTCCTCGTCGGGCGCGAGGCGGATGATCTCGCTCGAGACCACGCGCCCGCCCTCGACCACCAGGCGACCCATCGTGGGGCCCGCCTGGCTGCGCGGAAACGTGGGGCTGCCGGGGTTGATCATGAGCGCGCCGCTGTTAAGGGTGCGCGTCTCGGGCACGTGCGTGTGGCCAAAGACGCCCACGTCGAAGCGCTCGCCCGTGAGGTTCTGCTGGTAGTGCGTCACGCAGAACTGCAGCCCCTCGTACTCGAAGCGCACCTTGCGCGTGACGTCCGCCCCGTACTCGCCCGCCCAGTCGTTGTTGCCCAGGCACAGACGCAAGGGCGCGATGGCCCCCAGGGTGATGAAGTCGTCCTCGGAGGTGATGTCGCCGGCGTGGACGATGAGGTCGCAGCCGTCGATGGCGTCGAGCACCTCGCGCGAGAGGCGCCCGTGGGTGTCGCTCAGGACGTCGATGCGCTTGCGTGCCACGGCTCCCCCTTTACAGGCCCAGCGCGCGCTTGAGCTGCACGACGCGTCGGCGCGAGACGGAGATCTTCTTGCCCTCGACGCCCTGGATGCCCAGCTGCATGACGCCGCTCGAGACCACCTCGACGTCCTCCACGTACTGGAGGTTCACGATGTAGCCACGGTGCACGCGGAAGAAGCCGTGCGGCGAGAGCTTAGCCTCGAGCTGGGCCAGCGAGATGACGGACAGGTAGCGGTCGCTGTCCGTGTAGATGCAGGAGTAGTCGTCCTTGGCCTCGATGTAGCGAATCTGGTCGATGGGCACGAGGACCTTGCGGCCTCCCTTCTCGACGGGAATGCGCTCGGCCGGGGCGGCCGGGGCCGACGCCATCTTGGCGCGCGCGGCCACCTTGTCGAGGGCGCGCTCGAGGCGCTCGGTCTCGACGGGCTTCATCAGGTAGTCAACCGCGTCGACGTCGAAGGCCTCGAGGGCGTACTCGCTGTAGGCCGTCACGAACACGACCGCCGGCGGGTTCTTGAGCTTGTGGAGCGCCTCTGCAAGCTGCATGCCGTTGGTCTTGGGCATGGAGATGTCGAGGAACAGCACGTCAGGGCGACCATCCATCAGCTTCTCGACGGCATCGCGAGCGCTTGAAGCCTCGATGATCTCATCGACGCGACCGGTCTCCTCGAGCAGGAAGCGCAGCTCGGAGCGAGCGGGGGCCTCGTCATCAACAATCATGGCACGCAACATTCAGGCACATCCTTGTTATTCGTCGTGAGTGGCAGTGCGGGCAAGTCGAAGCGTCACGCACGTGCCCTCGCCAGGCTTCGACACGATGTCGATGCCTGACCCAAAACCATAGAACCTCTCGAGACGCTCTGCAACATTTCTCAAAGCAATCCCGGTCCCCTTTTCCTCGCGTGAGCAGCCAGAACCGTGTGGGGCGTCGATGCCTTCGCGCAGCTTGACCACCGCCGCCTCGTCCATTCCCAGGCCGTCGTCGGCCACCGCGATGACCACGTCGCCGTCGTCCGCGTCGGCGCGGATGTCGATGTGGAGCGGCCCCTCGTCACGCATGGCGTGGCGCACGGCGTTCTCGACGATGGGCTGCACGATGAAGGCGGGCACCAGCACGTCCCCGCAGCCTGAGGCCACGTGCTCGCGCTCGAGGATGCGGTCCTGGCCAAAGCGGGCGCGCTCGAAGCGCAGGTAGCGTCTCGTCTGCTCGAGCTCGCGCGACAGCGGGATGAGCTGCTCGGTGCTCTCGAGGGTCTGGCGATAGAACACCGCGAACTCGCGCAGCAGAGTGCGGGCCTGCGCGGGGTCGGTGCGGGTGAGCGCCGCGATGGTGTTGATCGTGTTAAAGAGGAAGTGCGGGTTAATTTGCGCCTGCAGGGCCTTGACCTCAGCCTTTGCGGTGAGCTCGGCCTGACGGTCGAGCTCGTGGGTCGAGAGCTGGGTCGAGAGCAGCTGGCCAAAGCCGCGGGCGATGGCCACCTGGCTGCGGTCGATGTCGGCCGGCGAGCGATAGTAGAACTTGATGGTGCCAAAGGTGCGGTCCTGGACGTTCAGGGGCACCACGATGCCGCCGCGCACGGTGCGGGGCAGCTCGGTGGAGCCCTTGTCGCCCTCGGCACGAGACTGGAACATGCCAATCTTGCCGGTCTGGAGCACCTCGAGGGTGCCGGCCGTGTGGATGGGGCTGCCCGGCGGGAAGTCCGCGGCAAGGGCGCCCTCGTAGGCGAGCACGCGCTCGGTGTCGGTCATGGCAACGGCGATGGCCGTGGTCTCCGGCAGCAGCAGCTGGCAGACGCCCTGGCAGCCCTGCATGGTAAGGCCGGAGCGCATGAGGTCGAGCGTCTTGGACGCGAGCCCGAGCATGTGCTCGGCGGCCTGCGATCCGCGGGCGTCCTCGAGGCGTGCGCGGCGCCCGTTGAGACGGTTGGGACTCAAGCGCCCTCTCCTTTCGTTTGGGCCGCGCCGGCGGGCGCGGGCTGCTTTGCGGTGCCCCGGGCGGGGGCGGGTTGCGACGCGCCATCCCTGGCGGCCTTGCCGGCGCGTGACGCCCTGCTGCAGGCAACGACGCGGGCGGCGAGCTCCTCGCTGTCCCATAGCTCGTCGATGACGCTGGGCCAAAAGTTGAGCAGGCGCGTGTAGCTGCTTGCGTTGGCCGTGGCGTACGTGCGAGCCTCGCTTCTGCCGCTTTGCCAGATGCGCAGGTAGGAGCCCCTGTTGGGTCCCAGGACCGCGCGGGCGAACGACGTGTGGGCAACCCGTGCGTCGAGCTCGGGCGAGAGCCACTTGCCCGGGTAGGGCATGAGCGACTCGGCCGAGACGTGCGAGAGGCTTGGCTGGCGCGAGCAGAACCCCAGCTTTGCGCGCTCGTAGAACCAGCGGAAGATGTCCTGCAGGAATCGGTTGGGGTCATCGGGCGTCTTGGGCGGTAGGTGCCGCACGTACCAGGAGCGGTCGAACCACATCTCGAGGCCGCAGAGGCGCAGGTTGAGCAGGTAGTCGAGGTCTTCGCCACGGGTGATGGCGGGGTCGAACGGCACCCGGGCGAAGGCCGCCGCGTGAATGGCCATGCAGCCGCCGCACGCGTAGTTTGAGCGGCAGATGCGCACGCCCTCGAGCGCGGGCTCCATCCACTCGTTGAACTCGCGGCGCTTGGACCACCAGCGCTCCCAGAGCTTGGGCTTGGAGACGTCTGCCAGGTGGGAGCCGTTGGCGTCGATGAAGTGACCGGTCTTGGCAAGGATCTTGAGGTCCTGGCGCGTGAGCTGGCCCAGCCCGTAGACGGCGTCGACCAGGTAGTCGGGGCCAAGGGCCACCTCGTCGTCGTCCATGAAGACGCAGACGTCGTGGCCGAGCATGGCACAGGTGGCAAGGCCCATGTTGCGGATGGCGCCGTAGCCGCGCAGGGCCACGGTCTCGCCGCCAAGCCCCGGGATGGCGTTCTCGATGCAGCCCTCGATGAGGCGGGCCTCAGCCGTTCCGATGACCAGGGGGTTGAGCCCCTCGTGGTCGCGCACGATGGCGTTCACGCGGGCGCGGGCGGCATCCTCGACGCCGGGGCGCGCCACGAGCAGCACGATGACGCGAATGACGCCGCGCACATCGTCGAGCGAGTCGAGGCAGCGCGCGAGCTCGGGCAGGGGCTCGTCGACGGCGGTGGCGTGGTCGTACACGCCGCTGTCCGTGGGGTCTGCCGCCCAGTAGGTGGGAATGACAATTGCGGGATTCATGCTATCGCCGCCCTCGTGGGGCAAGGCTTGCACGCGCAGCAAATTCGATGCAGCTCGAGGCATACGTGGCCATGCTCCCCCTTCCCCTGTTTACGTAAGGCCATTCTACCCCACCGGGGATTTTTGGCCGTTCGCCGACAGCATTTGATAGGACAAATTGGAAGGGACTATTTATTTATCTTTTGCCAAGTTTGCCAGCAGGACCATGCGTGAGAAGGACGGCCCGCGCCGGTGTCCGCACCGCTCGCTCGACAGCCATCCGTTCATCCGAATTCCGCGGTCCTCCCATCCGCTCATCCGAATTACTCGGCTCTCCCGCCCGTTCGTCCAAATTATGTATCCAGGAGCCTCCTAGCGCGTAATTTGGATGAACAGATGAAATGGGGGGGGTACCGCGGGCGGCGGGGCTGACGTGCGAGAAGGACGCCGGCGCAGCTTGCGAGCGTTAGCGCTTCTCGTCCGCGCCGTCATCGTCGTTGCGGTGGCGGCGGGGCCACAGGATGAGGCCCGTGGCCACGAGGACGGCGCCCAAGGCCACGAGCACGATGGCCCCGCGGGCCGTGATCGAGTTGTCGCCCGTCTGCACCAGGCCCATACGTTGCGCCCAGGGTTTCATCCACATTCCCGGCGCAGTACCAGCATTGGCGCAACAGACGCTTGGGCACCACCCATTCCGTGCTCGTCATATATAAAAAGGCCCCGCCCTGGATAACCAGGACGGGGACCATAAGCTCAGGCGATGTGCCCAGCCAGACTAGTGCGGAGACTTACGCCTCGTTGTAGACGGCCTTGAGCTTGAGCAGGTGCGCGTAGCGATCCATGGCAGCCTGCTCGTTCTCGGCGAAGAGCTCCTTGGCGCGCTCGGGGAACGAACGCGTGAGCGAGGCGTAGCGGGCCTCGTTCATGAGGAACTCCTGGTAGCCGCCCGCCGGCTCCTTGGAGTCGAGCGAGAACTTCTTGCCCTCCGGCGCAGCCGGGTTGAAGCGGAAGAGGTTCCAGTAGCCGCAATCGACGGCCTTCTTCATCTCCTCCTGGCAGTGCATCATGCCGCCCTTCTTGATGGAGTGCATCTCGCAGGGGCTGTAGCCGATGACCAGGGACGGGCCGTCGTAGGCCTCGGCCTCGGTGATGGCCTTGAGCGTCTGTGCGGGGTTGGCGCCCATGGCAACCTGAGCGACGTAGACGTAGCCGTAGGACATCTCGATCTCGGCGAGAGACTTCTTCTTGGTCATCTTGCCGGCGGCAGCGAACTGCGCGACCTGGCCGAGGTTAGAGGCCTTGGAGGCCTGGCCACCCGTGTTGGAGTAGACCTCGGTGTCGAAGACGAAGACGTTGACGTTGTGGTTGGAAGCCAGGACGTGGTCCAGGCCGCCGAAGCCGATGTCATAGGCCCAGCCGTCGCCGCCGAAGATCCAGAAGGACTTCTTGGTGAGGTAAGCCTTGTCGGCCAGGATGGCCTTGGAGGCGTCGCAGCCGCACTTCTCGAGCTCGGCGACATAGGCAGCGGCCGTGGTCTTGGAGGCCTCAGTGTCGTTGCGGTTCTCGAGCCAAGCGGTGGCAGCGGCCTTCAGCTCGTCAGAGGCGTCACCCTCGAGCAGGGCCTTGGTCTGAGCGACGAGCTTGTCCTGGACGGCAGCGTAACCCACGGCGAAGCCGAGGCCGTGCTCAGCGTTGTCCTCGAACAGGGAGTTGTTCCAGGCCGGACCGTGGCCCTCGGCGTTGACCGTATAGGGCGAGGTGGCAGCAGGGTTGCCCCAGATGGAGGAGCAGCCGGTGGCGTTGGAGATGAACATGCGGTCACCGCAGACCTGGGTGATCAGGCGAGCGTAGGACGTCTCGGCGCAGCCGGCGCAGGAGCCGGAGAACTCAAGCAGCGGCTTGGCGAACTGGCTGCCCTTGACGTTGGCAGCAACGAGCTCCTTCTTCTCGGAGACCTTGTTGACGGCGTAATCCCAGACGGGAGCCTGGTCGAGCTCGTCCTCCTGCGGAACCATGGTGAGGGCGTCCTTCGGGCAGGCCGTCACGCAGTTGTAGCAGCCCATGCAGTCGAGCGGGGACACGGCGATGGCGAACTTCAGGCCGTCGGTGCCCTTGCCCTTGGCGTCGATCATGCGCATGTTCTCAGGAGCCGCGGCAGCCTCGTCAGCCGTGAGGGCAATCGGGCGAATCGTGGCGTGCGGGCAGACATAGGAGCACTGGTTGCACTGGATGCACTTGGTCTCGTCCCAGTGCGGAACCATGACGGCAACGCCGCGCTTCTCGTACTGAGAGGCGCCGAGCTCCCACTGGCCGTCGACGTGCTTCTCGAACGCGGAGACGGGCAGGGAGTCACCATCCATGCGGTTGATGGGCTCGAGGAGGTTCTTGACCTGCTCAACGATGGCGGCGCGACCCTCGATGGAGAGCTCGTGCGGCTTGTCCTCGGCAGTGGCCCAGTCAGCGGGCACCTCGAACTTGTGGAAGGCGGTGGCGCCGGCGTCGATGGCCTTGTGGTTGGCGTCGACGATGGCCTGGCCCTTCTTCATGTAGGACTTGGTAGCCGCGTCCTTCATGTACTGCAGGGCGTCCTCGGCGGGCAGGACCTTGGCCAGCGCGAAGAAGGCGGACTGGAGCACCGTGTTGGTGCGCTTGCCCATGCCGACCTTGGCAGCCAGGTCGATAGCGTCGATCAGGTAGACGTTGACGTTGTTGTTCGCGATGTAGCGCTTAGCCACAGCGGGCATGTGCTCGGCGAACTCCTCGTCGCTCCACTGGCAGTTGACCAGGAAGGTGCCGCCCGGCTTGACGTCGCGGACCATCTTGAAGCCCTTGACGATGTAGCTGGGGTTGTGGCAAGCGACAAAGTCGGCCTTGGTCACGTAGTACGGCGAGCGGATCGGGGAATCACCAAAGCGCAGGTGCGAGACGGTGACGCCGCCGGTCTTCTTGGAGTCGTACTGGAAGTAGGCCTGGACGTACTTGTCCGTGTGGTCGCCGATGATCTTGATGGAGTTCTTGTTGGCGCCAACGGTGCCGTCGCCGCCGAGACCCCAGAACTTGCACTCGATGGTGCCGGGGGCAGCGGTGTTGGGGGCGTCCTCAGGCTCGGGGAGCGAGAGGTGCGTAACGTCGTCGTTGATGCCGATGGTGAACTCGCGCTTGGGCTCGTCCTTCTTGAGCTCCTCGAAGACGGCGAAGGCAGACGCGGGCGGCGTGTCCTTGCTGCCGAGGCCGTAACGGCCGCCAGAGACGTGGATGTCGGTCTTGCCGGCCTCGTAGAGGGCGGTCACGACGTCCTGGTACAGCGGCTCGCCAATGGAGCCCGGCTCCTTCGTGCGGTCCATGACGGCGATCTTCTTGACCGTCTCGGGCAGGACGTCGACGAAGTGCTTGATGGAGAACGGGCGGTACAGACGAACCTTGACCAGGCCGACCTTCTCGCCGTGGGCGTTGAGGTAGTCGATGACCTCCTCGAGGACGTCGCAGAACGAGCCCATGCAGACGACCACGCGGTCGGCGTCGGGGGCGCCGTAGTAGTTGAACAGGCCGTAATCAGTGCCGAGCTTGGCATTGATCTTGTTCATGTACTCCTCGACAACGGCGGGCAGCTCGTTGTAGGCCGTGTTGCAGGCCTCGCGGTGCTGGAAGAAGATGTCGCCGTTCTCGTGGGAACCACGGGCGTGCGGGTGCTCGGGGTTCAAGGCGTGGTCACGGAAGGCCTGGACGGCGTCCATGTCGAGCATGTCCTTGAGGTCGTCGAAGTCCCACATGGCGACCTTCTGGATCTCGTGGGAGGTGCGGAAGCCGTCGAAGAAGTTCAGGAACGGCACGCGACCCTTGATGGCGGCCAGGTGGGCCACCGGCGAGAGGTCCATGACCTCCTGGACGTTGCCCTCGGCGAGCATGGCGAAGCCGGTCTGGCGGCAGGCCATGACGTCGGAGTGGTCGCCGAAGATGTTGAGCGCGTGGGAGGCAACGCAACGCGCGGAGACGTGGAACACGCCCGGCAGGCCCTCGCCAGCGATCTTGTACATGTTCGGGATCATGAGCAGCAGGCCCTGGGACGCCGTGTAGGTCGTCGTGAGGGCGCCGGCGCCAAGGGAGCCGTGGACGGTGCCGGAGGCGCCAGCCTCAGACTCCATCTCGACCACATTGACGGGGGTGCCAAAGACGTTCTTCAGACCCTGCGCGGCCCACTGGTCGACGTGGTCGGCCATCGGGCTGGACGGCGTGATCGGGTAGATGCCCGCCACCTCGGTGTAGGCGTACGAGACCCAAGCAGCAGCCTCGTTGCCGTCCATAGACTTGAACTTACGTGCCATATCCTCTCCTTCTTGTCGAGGTCACGCGTGGGCTTGGCGAGAAGAGCCGCCCTCCGCCCTCCTTGGCGGATGCCCAAGCACGCGAAATCACCCCGTGGCGACTTCCCCGATCGCCAAGGGGTGACATCTCTTCATAGCGAACTAATTATCCCGCAAATGAGCACGGAATAGTCGTCAATTTGAGATTGTGTCTTGAGGAATGTCTGCAAGCGCCAAACGCCACGCTCAGCCCGCGGAAGCTACCTGCGGCGGGAGCGGGAGCGCTCGAGGAGGCGGTCCCAGCCGCCAGCGAACTTCTCGGCAAGCTCGCCCGAGCAGTCGCTCGCGGGAACGATGCCGTGCTCGTCGGACACGAGGAAGGCCTCGGCGGGGCGCTCGGAGCCGTCGGCCAGGCGCTGCAGCAGGCGCGGGTCGCGCTCGACGGGCATGCCCAGGGTCTTGGCGAGGTCGCCCACCAGCGAGGTGGCGCCGCTCATGTGCTCGCCGGGCGCCATGCCCACGGCAAGGCCGCTGCCACGCGACACCCACAGCGTCTCGGGCGCGACGTCGGTCTGCGAGGCCTCCGTCGAGGCGCTCTCCGCGCGCTCGACCAGCGCCGCGAGCGACGTGTCTGCCGGCGGCTCGTAGTCGCCGGCCGCCATCGCGGCGCGACCCTCGGCGTCGACCATCAGCATGAGCACGCCGTCGGGGTGCTCGGCCGTGCCGTCGGCAAGCGTCCACTCGATGTGCTGCTTGGCCCAGCCCAGCAGCTGCTTCGAGAGCCCCTTGCCCAGCACGCTGCGCTTGCCCAGGGCGCGCATGTGGCGGTTGAGCAGCGGCAGGTCTCCGGCTGAGAGCCTCCAGCGGCACACCAGCACCGGCGTTCCGACCTCGAACTCCTCGGGAATCTTGCCATCTGCCATGAGCGTGCCCTCCCCCTAGCCGGCGTGGCCGGCAACCTTTCAAAACCGTAATCCCACTGTAAGCCAAATCGATGGCACCTCTCGGGCGCCAGCCCCACCATTATTCCCGACAATCAGTGAGACGAACCCGGCCTTGCCGCCGGGTCTGAAAGAAGGGATTGCGCATGGGCATGCACTACGAGCCGGGCCACGCCATGGGAGAGGGGCTCGCCCCCGTTCACCAGGCACCGCAGGGAACGGTGCTGTCGGTCCAGCACCTCCAGAAGATCTATGCCCCCAGGGGCAGGGCCAAGGGCGTCACCACCCGCGCCCTGGCCGACGTAAGCTTTGACGTGCGCGAGGGCGAGTTCGTGGGCATCATGGGCGCCTCGGGCTCGGGCAAGTCGACGCTGCTCAACTGCGTCTCGACCATCGACACGGCCACGAGCGGCCACGTCCTGGTGCGCGGGGCCGACGTCACGGCCATGCGCGGCAGCGACCTTGCGCGCTTCCGCCGCGAGCAGCTGGGCTTCATCTTCCAGGACTCCAACCTGCTCGACACCCTCACGGCGCGCGAGAACGTGGCGCTGCCGCTCACCATCGCACGCGCGGCCTCGGGCGAGACGCTCGCCCGCGTGGAGCAGATCGCCCGCCGCCTGGGCATCGACGAGGTGCTCGACAAGTACCCCTACCAGCTGTCCGGTGGCCAGCAGCAGCGCGTTGCCGCGGCCCGCGCCCTCGTGACCCGCCCCGCCGTGATCATGGCCGACGAGCCCACGGGCGCGCTCGACTCCAAGAACGCGCGCCTGCTACTCGAAAGCATGCAGAGCCTCAACGAGGGTGCGCGCGCCACGATCCTCATGGTGACCCACGACAGCTTCGCCGCGAGCTACACCCAGCGCGTGCTGTTCATCCGCGACGGGCGCATCTTCACCGAGCTGCGCCGCGGCGCCTCGAGCCGCCGCGAGTTCTTCGACCGCATCATGGAGGTCGTCGCCGTGATGGGTGGTGACGGCTCCGATGCTCTGTAAGCTCGCCTGGGGAAACGTCCGCCGAGCCGGGCGCGACTACCTCGTCTACCTGCTCACGCTCACCCTGGGCGTGGCCGTGTTCTACGCGTTCAACACCGTCTCGATGCAGGCGGACCTCGCCGGCATCCCCATGGAGGGCCTCTCCGAGCTCCTCGGCGAGGCACTCGGCGGCCTCACCTACTTCTTGGCCGCCATCATGGGCTTTCTCATGGTCTACGCCAACAACTTCATCATGAAGCGGCGCAAGAAGGAGTTTGGCCTCTACCAGGTACTGGGCATGACGCGCGGGCGCGTGGCCCTTATCATGGCCCTCGAGACGGCCATCGTCTCGGGCGCCGCGCTGGTGCTGGGGCTGCTCCTTGGCGTGGGCGTCTCGTGGGTCATGACGTTCTTCACCGCCTCGATGTTCAAGGCGCAGATCGCGACCTTCCACTTCTTCTTCTCGCTCGACGCCCTGCGTCTCACGGTGTCGTGCCTCGTCACGATCTTTGTGGTGACGCTCGCGTTCAACCTGCGCGTTGTTGCCCGCACGCGGCTCATTGGCCTCATGAGCGCAAGCCGCCAGAACGAGCAGGTCAAGATGCGCAAGGCGTGGGTGTCGGTTGCGCTGTTCGCGGCGGGCGCGGCGCTTGTGGGCGTGGCCTACGCGCGCCTGCTGCACGACGGCTTTCCCATCGACCTCGTGGGCGACGAGCTCGACCAGGGCATGACGCAGTTCGAGATCACCACGGGCATGGTTACGGCCGGCACCATCATGCTGTTCTTTGGCCTGTCGGGCGCGCTTCTCGCCCTGGTACAGCGCCTGCGAGCCGTCTACTGGCGTGGCCTCAACATGTTCACGCTGCGTCAGCTTGCGGCCAAGGTGAACACCGTGTCGCTCTCGATGGGCGTCATCTCGATGATCCTGTTCCTCGCCATTACCTCCGTTACCTGCGGTATGTCGATTGCGAGCGTCATGAGTGAGAACCTCGAGATCAACAATCCCGTGGACGTCTCGAGCACCTACACCTACAACTCGGCCGTGGTGTCCGGCTTCTTCGAGAAGCTTGGCGGCGATGGGTTTGCTTTCGCACGCGGGCCGCTCGACATCTACGACAACCTGCGGGGCATCAAGCTCGATGACGGCTCGTATGGCATGGCCGAGAAGAGCGCGAACAAGGCCGGCGCCCCCGGGGAACTCGATGCGCGCCAGGTTTTGGGCGACCACGTGCAGATCGACCAGTACTACTCCATTCCCGCGAACACGATGGACGCGCCCGAGGTGTCGCCGTCTGCGCTCTCCCGGCAGCTGGGCATCGAGACGCCCGCGGCCTTTGGCTACACCAACTCGGAGACCTTTGGCCTGTACGTTGCCTCTGAGAGCCAGTACAACGCGCTGCTTTCCCTGCGGGGGCTTCCCCAGGTGAGCCTGGGCGAGGACGGCTACCTCATCACCTGCGACATGGGCGAGACCGCAAGCGACCTGTACGACCACTTCATGAGCGAGGGCCAGACGCTTACAATCGCGGGCCACGAGCTGCGCCCCGTTGCGAGCAAGGTCGATGCGAAGGCAGGCGCCCTAGGCAACTCCGCGATGGGTAGCAACCCCGGCACCGTCATCGTGCCCGACGCGGTGCTCGCAGATGCCAACTACACGCTGGCCTTCAGCACGTTGCTCGCCAACTACCGCCAAGACGTCACCACCAAGCAGGGCGACGACTTCTTCGATGGCCTCGTCCTCACCACCCTTGGTGAGCAGGACGGCGGCGACCTGCCATGCGGCTACTGGAGCCAGACCATCGTCCGCCGCAGCGAGATGTACGAGCAGTCCAACTCGATGCGCGGCGTCATCAGCTACCTGGCCATCTACATTGGCTTTGTGCTCGTGGTGGCGTGCGCCGCGATTCTCACGATCCAGCAGCTCTCGGGCGTGGCCGACTCCACGCGCAGCTACCGCGTGCTGTCTGAGCTGGGATGCGAGACGAGCGAGATTCGCCACTCGGTGCTGGCGCAGCAGGCCGTGTTCTTCGTGTTTCCGCTGGTGGTGGGCGTGGCTCACTCGTCCGTTGCCCTGCACGTGATCATCGACCTGGTGAAGGTCATGGGCAACATCTCGATTGGTGGCACGGTGGGACTCACCTGCGCGGTGTTCCTCGCGGCCTACGGTGGCTACTTCGTGCTCACCTATGTGATGGGCACCGGCATCGTGCGCGACGCGATTCGCGTGAGGAAGAGCGAGTAGCGGCCAGCGGACAACTAAAACTGACGCACGACCGGCGGGGGCCTGCGGCATGACGCCGCAGGCCCCCGCACTCAACCTGAAAGGCATTTCCGCAGCGTTACCCTTTTGTGCGCAAGCATGCACGGGGACCATCAAACCCGTATCCTGTTAGAGCTTCATATGGTGCCGGAGCGCCCCCCTCGCGCCGGCACGCTCGAAAGGACACGCATGATTACTCACCGCAACATGACCCGCCGCGCGTTCCTGCGCACCGCGCTGGGCGCCGGTTCGCTCGTGGCGCTGCCCGCGCTCGCAGGCTGCCAGCGCCCCTCCACCATCCCCGTCGTCGAGTCTGGCACCGGCGACGCTCGCGAGGACCGCTCAGACGAAATCCTTGGCAAGGCGCAGATCCGCGTGGGCATGGAGGTTGCCTACGCCCCCTACAACTGGCAGACGTCAGAGCCCAGCGAGTACACCATCCCGGTCGACAACGTGAGCGGCGCCTACGCCGACGGCTACGACGTCCAGTTCGCCAAGCTCGTGTGCGAGGAGCTCGGCGGCGAGCCCGTTACGGTGAAGATGACCTTCTCTGGCCTCATCGACGCCCTCAACAACGGCCAGATCGACCTCATCATCGCCGGCATGAGCGCCACCGACGAGCGCCGCCAGTCCGTCGACTTCTCCGACCCCTACTTCGTGGGCTACTTTGGCCTGTTCGTGAAGGAGGGCTCCAAGTACGAAAACGCCACCAAGCTGTCTGACTTCTCGGGCGCGCAGGTGCTGGGCCAGAAGGACACGATGCTCGACACCGTCATCGACGAGATCCCCGGCGTCATCCACCAGGCCCCCGTCGACTCGGTGCCCAATGTGTTCAGCCACCTGCTGCAGGGCACCTGCGACGCGGTGACCTACAACACCGAGAACGAGGAGGGCTACATGAAGCAGAACCCCGGCATCGTGCCCGTCCGCTTTGCCGAGGGCGAGGGCTTCCAGCAGGACGTCACCTGTAACGTGGGCATGCGCAAGGGCTCGACCAAGCTGCTCGATATCATCAACGAGGTCGTGGACGGCGTGAGCGAGGACGAGCGCAGCGCCATGTGGCAGGCCTGCCTCGACCGCCAGCCGGAATAGGGAGGGAGCCCCATGAAGTCACTCGAGCGTCTGGCCTCCTTCTGCGCGGCCGACCACCGCTACGTCTTCCTTGGCACGAGCGCGATCGCGGCCGTGGGCCTGTGGTTCTCGCAGCAGGCGCCCACGCCCATGAGCGCGCTGGCGCCCCTGGGCATCGCCCAGGACCTGCCGTGGCTCGTCCTGTGGGCCTGGCTCGCCGTCTCGGCCGTGGCCCTGCTCAACAAGCTCGTGCGCTGGCGCGACTACGCCGCCACCTCTCCCCTCGCCCGCCCGGTCGCCAAGCGCGCCGAGCGCGTCGGCTCCTACGTGGTGGTCGCCTGCACGCTGCTGTTCTTCGTCGACCGCGGCGCGCTGGGCTTTGCCGACCTCGTACGCGTGAGCGTCGCGTCCAACTCCAACCCCAGCGACTTCCTCTCGAGCCTCGTCTACATGACGTGGGAGAGCAGGCGGTTCTTTGTCCAGGGCATTGGCATCACCATCGCGCTTGCCACCTTTGGCACGATCATCGCGTTCTTCCTGGCGCTGGGCATGTGCTTCCTGCGCATCCAGCAGGCAGACCGCGTCGACAACGACGCCATCCGCTTCCTCAAGAGCGTGGGCCGTGGCTTCTCGCGCGCCTACAGCACCGTGGTGCGCGGCACGCCCATGATGGTGCAGGGCCTGCTCATCTACTTCGCGGGCTTCTCGTTCCTGCGCGGCCTTGGCATGGACACCGGCCAGGCCAACCAGATCTGGTCCACGTTCACGGCGGGCCTCGTCACTATCTCGCTCAACTCCACCGCCTATATGATGGAGGTGCTGCGCGGCGGCATCGAGAGCGTCGACGCCGGGCAGGCCGAGGCGGCCCGCAGCCTGGGCCTCTCGCAGTGGCAGGCCATGCGCAAGGTCGTGTTCCCGCAGGGCATCAAGTACGCCATCCCCGCGCTCACCAACGAGCTCATCATCAACATCAAGGACTCCTCGGTGCTCTCGGTCATCGGCGTGTTCGACCTCATGTACGCCACCACCACCGTGGCCGGCATCTACTACCGCCAGATGGAGGTCTACTGCGTGGCGCTCGTCGTGTACCTGTGCCTCACGCTCATCGCGAGCCGCCTGCTCGAGGCCTTCGGCAAGCGCCTGGGCGCCCAGGGCACCAAGACGCTCCCCAGCTCTAACTAGGAGGAACCGTGGACAACCAGAACATCACCGCGGAGCACTCCGCAACCGCCCCCGCCGAGGGCGAGGCCCTCATCCGCGTCGAGGACCTGCGCAAGTCGTTTGGCCAGCTCGAGGTGCTCAAGGGCATCAACCTCTCCGTCATGCCGGGCGAGGTCGTGACGATCATCGGCGCCTCGGGCTCGGGCAAGTCGACCCTGCTGCGCTGCCTCAACCTGCTCGAGACGCCCGACTCGGGCCACGTGTGGTTCCACGACACCGACCTCACGGCCGACCGCACCAACGTGAACGCCCTGCGCGAGAAGATTGGCATGGTGTTCCAGGGCTTCAACCTCTTCAACAACATGAACGTGCTCGACAACTGCACGCTTGCGCCCGTGACGCTCAAGAAGTGCTCCAAGGAGGAGGCCGAGAAGACCGCCCTGAGGCACCTCGAGAGCGTGGGACTCGCCAAGTTTGCCAACGCCGACGTGACACGCCTGTCCGGCGGCCAGAAGCAGCGCGTGGCCATTGCCCGCGCGCTGTGCATGAACCCGCAGATCATGCTGTTCGACGAGCCCACGAGCGCCCTTGACCCCGAGATCGTGGGCGAGGTGCTCGAGGTCATGCGCAAGCTCGCGGGCGAGGGCATGACCATGGTGGTGGTCACGCACGAGATGGCCTTTGCCCGCACCGTGAGTGACCGCGTGGTCTTCATGGACCAGGGCGTGGTGCTCGAGCAGGGCTCTCCCGACAAGATCTTTGGCGCACCCGAGCACGAGCGCACGCGCGCGTTCCTCTCGCGCTACCTTGACGACTCCGAGGCCACGGCCGGAGCCGGCGCGTGAGCGGCGCCGTCGTAGCGGCGGGCGAACAGGTAGGCGCCGCGCCTGCGGCCGGACACATGGCCGAGAAGAACGAGCAGGCGGCGGGCGGTGCTGGTAGCGAGGCTGCCGGTAACACCGGCGCGGCCGTCTGGCAGTTCTTTGACCACGAGACGGACTACCCCGACCTGTGCGAGCAGGACCTCTGCGAGCGGCTGGGCCGGGCGCTCTCGTTTGCCACGGTGAGCCACATGGACGACGCGCAGACGGACTGGGGCGCCTTCGACGCGCTGCAGACCTGGATGCGCGCGGCATACCCGCACGTCTTCTCCGCCGGCGAAGCCGAGGTCATTGGCCACTCGCTGCTGGTGACCATCCCGGGCAGCGACGCGTCCCTGCGTCCCATGATGCTCATGGGCCACCAGGACGTGGTGAGCGTCGTGCCCGGCACCGAGGGCGACTGGGGCCACGGCGCCTTCTCGGGCGACGTGGACGACACCTACGTCTGGGGCCGCGGCGCCATCGACATGAAGGACCAGGTCACGGGCATCCTCGAGGCCGTCGAATACGCGCTGGCCCATGGCTGGCGCCTGCGCCGCACCATCGTCCTGGCGTTTGGCCAAGACGAGGAGACCAACCAGTTTGGCGCCCACGCGCTGGGGCAGGAGCTCGAGCGCCGCGGTGTTGAGCTCGAGTTTCTTGTGGACGAGGGCGACTACCGCATCGTCTCGTCGGCCGAGTACGGGGCGCCGGGCTTTCACCTCATGCACGCAGACCTCGCCGAGAAGGGCTACGCGGACGTCGTGCTGCGGGCGAAGAGCGCCGGCGGCCACTCGTCCAACCCGTTTGGCGGCACGTCGCTGGGCGTGCTGTCGCAGGCCATTGCGCGCATCTGCGCCATCGAGTGGCCCGTGCGCCTCACGCCGCTCACGGCCGCCCTGCTGCGCGAGCTGGCACCTGCGATGACGAGCGGCCCGCTGTCCGAGCTTGGCATTGCCTGCGCGGCAGACGTCGACGAGCGCGCGAACGAGGTGGCCCGCGCCTGCCTTGCGGACCCGCAGCTCTTCCCACTCGTCACCACCACGTGCGCGCCCACGATGATCGAGGGCGGTTCGGCCTCGTGCAACGTGATGCCACAGGACATGTGGGCCAACGTCAACTTCCGCATGCTCGAGGGCACCACGCGCGCAGACGTGCTCGAGCGCTGCCGTGAGGCCGTGGCAGACCTGGGCGTCACGGTGGAGCTGGGTCCCGGCAGCTCGGAGGCCACGCACGCGCCCGAACCCGGCGGCGCCGGCCTCGCCTACGTGCGCGCGGCGGCAGGCCGCTACTTCCGCGAGCCCGGCGAGAGCAGCGACCGCACGCCCGTGCGCGTCGTGCCCTCCACGGTCATTGGCGCCACAGACGCGGCCAACTACGAACACATCTGCCCCGCCTGCATTCGCTTCTCGGCCTTCGTGGTCGATGACGACGAGTGCGCCCGAGGCGTCCACGGCACCGACGAGCGCATCACGCGCCACGCCTACCTGCAGGGCATTCGCTTCCTGCTGCGCCTCATCGACCTCGCCTGCGTGCAGGTAGATCTGTAGCGGCGGCCCGTGCGGGCGCCACCGTGCCCGCACGGGTCCCTACTCGACGTAATGCATCTTGTTGGTGGGGAACGCGATCGAGACCTCGAACCACGCGCCCTCGCGCGAGTCGGCCGAGATGGACAGGCCCATCTTCTCGCAGAGCATCTTGGCAAGCCATAGGCCAAGCCCCGTGGCGCCCTTGTGCGTGCGTCCGTTCGCTCCCGTGAAGCCCCGCTCGAACACGCGGGGCAGCTCGGCCGGGCTCACGCCGCAGCCGTTGTCGCGCACCACAAGCACGACGCACTCGCTCGCGAGCCCCTCGCCATCGACGCGCGCCGAGAAGGACACCTGCGCCCCTCCCTCGGTGTCTTCGCGCAGGTAGCGAATGGAGTTCTGCAAGAACTGGCCCAGCACGAAGCCCAGCCACTTGTCGTCGGCGAGCACCGTGAGATCCATGCCCTCGCCCAGGCGCGGCGCCATGTGAGCGGCTATGAGCTCGCGGGCGTTGGCCTTGAGCGCCGCCGTCACGACGTCTCCCACGCGATGGGAGCGGATGAGGTAGTCCGCCTCGAGCGTCTCGGAGCGCGCCACGTATAATGCCTGGTCAACGTAGCCCTCGATGCGGCGCAGCCCCGCGTCGATCGAGTCGAGGCGGGCGGGGTCGACCTGGGCCTCGACAGGGTCTGCCATGAGGTTCTCGACCGTGAGGTGCACGGCGGCAAGCGGGGTCTTGACCTCGTGCACCCACATCTCGACGTAGCGCTCGTAGTCGCTCATCTGGCGACGGGCCGCGGCCACCTCGTCGCTCGCAGACTTGTTGGACGCGGCGATGGCCTCGTAAGCAACGTCACCCTCAGCAAAGCCGGGGGCCTCGGTGAGCGCGGCGACAAGGCGCGGGTTGTCGAGCTCGCGCGGCAGGCACTCGAGCCGCCTCCACCACCCGCGGTGCGCCAGGTAGTCAAGGGACAGGCCGCAGACCAGCCCCACGGAGCCAATGATGAGACCGAGCAGGGCAAAGCTGCGACCGCCCGCCACCTCCATCACAAAGGTAAGCAGGGCGAGCGTGCCCAGCAGCAACAGGACGAGGCCCAGATGGCTCTTGAGATATGCGCCCGGATTCATGTCGCTACCTCACCGAGTAGCCCTGGCCGCGATGCGTCACGAGCCAGCCCGTGACGCCCACGCGCTCGAGGGCCGCACGCAGGCGATTCACGTTGACGGTGAGGGTGTTGTCGTCCACGAAGGCGTCGGACTCCCACAGCTCGTACATGAGCGCCTCGCGCGACACAACGGCGCCGCCGCGGCGCATGAGCAGGGCGAGGATGCGCAGCTCGTTCTTGGTGAGCTCCGTCTGACGGCCGTCGTGGGAGACCTGCGAGCGCGAGAGGTCGAGGCGCACGCCACCGCGCTCGATGATGGAGCTGGGCGCCACCTGGCCGCGGGTGCGGCGCAGCACCGCCTCGATGTGGGCGAGCAGGATGCGCGAGCTGTAGGGCTTGGTCACGAAGTCGTCCGCGCCCATGCCCATGGCAAGCACCTCGTCGACCTCGGTGACGCGGCTCGTGAGCACGATGACCGGCACGCTCGAGGCGGAGCGAATCTCGCGACAAACGAGCTGGCCGTCCGTCCCCGGCAGCGTGAGGTCGAGAAGCACGAGGTCTGGAACGGCGGCGAGGGCAAGCTCGGCGGCACGCGGGAAGTCATGGCACTCCTCGACCTCATAGCCCTCGCGAGCGAGCAGGCGCACGAGCTCGGCGCGCAGCGCCTCGTCGTCCTCGATGACGTAGACCTTAGCCATGCCTCTCCCCTCGCGCGCTGGCGGCACATGCCACCATCTTGTACGCCCAGCGTAGCGCACACCGCATCGACGGCGGCCCTCGTGCGCCATCCTTACGCTATTGTTCGGCCAGGCGCCTTGCGCGCTTCTCGGCAAAAGTCTTTTTTGCTTAGGGTATCGCCGCTCTGGGACAAAAACGGGCGCCCCGCAGATGCAAGACGCCCGTTGTCGCGGCGAGATTGGGCGCCGTCCTCAAAACCAAGGGTCGCCCTGGTGCCCGAGATCGCCACGAAGGCAAGGCGACGTGTACTGAGGTACACGAGCCGCAGCCTGAGCGGCGAGATTGGGTGCCACCCTCAAAACCAAGGGTCGCCCTGGTGCCCGAGATCGCCACGAAGGCAAGGCGACGTGTACTGAGGTACACGAGCCGCAGCCTGAGCGGCGAGATTGGGTGCCAGGGCGAGCCGACTAGTGGCGGAAGTGGCGGGTGCCGGTGAACACCATCGCAATGCCATGCTCGTCGCAGGCGGCGATGGACTCGTCGTCGCGCACGGAGCCGCCGGGCTGGATGATGGCGGTGACGCCATGGGCGGCGAGGGTGTCGACGTTGTCGCGGAACGGGAAGAAGGCGTCGGACGCGGCGACGAGGTCCTGGGGCTCGACGCCCATGCGCTCGCAGGCCTTCTCGGCACGCTCGCAGGCGATGAGCGCGGAGTCGACGCGGTTGGGCTGGCCGGGACCCATGCCAAGGCCCGCGCGGTCCTTGGCCACGAGGATGGCGTTGGACTTCACGGTCTTGCAGACGCGCCAGGCAAAGAGGAGGTCGTCCATCTCGGCGTCGGTGGGCTGGCGCTTGGTGGGCACGGTAAAGGTGGCCGGGTCCTCGTCGACGTGGTCGATGTCCTGGACGAGCAGGCCGCCGTCGACGGTGCGCACCTCGACGCCCACGGTACGGTCGACGCCGCCGGTGGCGAGCACACGCATGTTCTTGCGCTTGGAGAGGCGCTCGAGGGCCTCGGGCGTGTAGCTCGGGGCGATCATGACCTCGACGAACTGCTTGTTGACGTCGGCAAAGTGCTCGCAGAGCTCGAGCGGCACCTCGCGGTTGACGGCGATGATGCCACCAAAGGCCGAGACGGGGTCGCAGGCGAAGGCCTTGTCGTAGGCAGTGGTGACGTCGGCGGCCGTGGCGGAGCCGCAGGGGTTCTGGTGCTTGAGGATCACGACTGCCGGCTCGTCGAACTCGCGCACGGCCGCCCAGGCGGCGTCGGAGTCGAGCAGGTTGTTGTACGAGAGGGGCTTGCCCTGGATCTGGGTGGCACGGGCCAGCGAGTGGGCTGGGGCGTCGCCGCGCACGTAGAACGCGGCCGCCTGCTGCGGGTTCTCGCCATAGCGCAGGTCCTGTTCCTTGGTGCCGGCGATGGAGAAGTGCTCCGGGAAGACGGGGGCGCCATCCTCAGCGGCCGGGGCCTGCTCGGCAAGCCAGGTGGCGATGGCCGTGTCGTAGGCAGCGGTGGTCTGGTAGACCTTGAGCTGCAGGCGGCGGCGCGTGGCGAGCGTGGTGGCACCGTCGTTGGCGCGCATCTCGGCCAGCACAGCGTCATAGTCGGCGGGGTCGGAGACCACGGTCACGGCGTCGGCGTTCTTGGCGGCCGAGCGCAGCATCGAGGGGCCACCGATGTCGATGTGCTCGATGGCGTCGGCAAAGGTGACGTCGGGCTTGGCGACGGTCTTCTCGAACTCATAGAGGTTGACGCAGACCAGGTCGATCATGCCAATGCCGTGCTCGGCGGCCTCGGCCATGTGGCGCTCGTCGTCGCGGCGGGCGAGCAGGCCGCCGTGCACCTTGGGGTGCAGCGTCTTGACGCGGCCGTCCATCATCTCGGGGAACCTCGTGTACTGCTCGATGGGCACCACGTTGACGCCGGCCTCGGAGAGCACCCGGGCCGTTCCGCCGGTCGAGATGACCTCAACGCCGAACTCGTCCTCGAGCGCCTTCACGAACTCGACGATGCCCGTCTTGTCCGTAACGGAGACGAGAGCACGCTTGATAGAGCTGTCTGCCATGAAACCTCCTCGTTGTGTGCACTACCTCATGGGAGCGGCCTCCGCCGAACGCATCCGGGGTTTGAACTCCCAAACCCTTATTGTGCCGCAACCAGCGCGGTCAGACCCGACCAAAATTAGCCGAGGGGACAGTCCCTTTGTCTCACTCCGCCCGCGCGAGGCGCGAGCGCCGGCGACCAGCCCGCCGAGGCGTGCGGCGCTCGCCCGGCGCGCCAGCAAAAGGGCGGCGGGCCCGCATGCGCGAGTCCGCCGCCGTCGATTCATATGTGCGAGAGACGCAGGGGACGAGAAACGCTCGCCTCACGGAGCACGTGGCTAGAAGGCGCCACCGCCACCACCGCCACCGCCGCCTCCGCCGCCACCGCCGGAGAAGCCGCCGCCCCCGCCGCCGCCAGAACTGCTCGAGGACGCGGCCATCGCGGCCGTGCTCACGTGGTGGGCGCTCTCGTAGCTCGTGGTGATGACGCTCGCCGGCGAGCCCAGGCGGCCGTAGCTGCCGTACCAGCAGTAGCTGTAGAAGTACGGGTCCGCGAGAATCTCGGGGGCGGCCACCTTGAGCTGCTCGATCACACGGTCGGCGACGCCCAGGACCACAGCCATGACCAGCAGGCGGTCCCATAGGGCCACGTCGCGCGGCACGGCCTCGCCCAGCAGCGTGAACTCCTTGAGCCACTTGCGCAGCGCGGCGAGCTTGGCTCGCAGCTCGATGGCCTCGCGCGACATCGGGCGCAGGCGCGTGGCGAGGACGCAGGCCACGGTGCACGCCACCAGGTTCAGGACGAGCAGCACCAGGCCGTTGACCCAGGCCTCGGCATCAAGCAAGAAGACCGAGGCGACGACGCCCACGCAGGCCAGCAGGATCGAGAAGACCAAGAGCGGGGCGCGGCCGGTGAAGCCGTCCTCATCGAAGAAGTTGCGTACCTCGCAGCGGCCGCTCACCTCGTCGCGCCACTCGTCGAGCGCCTCGGAGTAGGTCTGGGGCGCCTTCTTGGCGGCGCGCTTGACGTCGGAGAAGCGCAGCGTCTTGTAGCCGCCGGCCGGGGCGTCGCGCCAGCGGCGGTCCTTGCCGCGCGGGGCCACGACATTGAACAACAGGTTCATGGCCGCCGAGTCGATGTCGTTCTTGGCCTTGCGGTCGCCGCGCTCGATCTGGTAGTCCTTGTCGCGGCCCTTGTCGTCCTTCACGAGCGACAGGCCAATGATGCCGTCGTCGGTGAGCTTCATGAGGGTGGCGGTGAAGGCCTCGGAGGGCACCTTGCCGCCCGCCCACAGCGCGGCGAGCACGGCGGGGTGGTCGTCGGAGGGCACGTCGCGGAAGTAGTCGCCGTCGAACTGGGCGCGGTGGCGGCGGCGATAGCGCAGGGTCAGCAGCGCGGCGAGCGCCACGATGCCCACGCAGCTGGCAGCGCCCACGCTCGTCCCCACGAGAAGCGTGGCGCGGGCGCGCTCACGGCGGGCATTGGCCTCGTCGGCCCACTGCTGCTCCTCGGCCCTGATGGTCGAGAGCTGCGAGGTGCTCGAGGGCACCGTGTCCGTGAGCCACTCCACCGGGAAGGCGATGCGGGCCTCGGCGTACTCGTCGGTGCCCACGCCCGGCACGGTGTAGACCACGTCGTTGCCGTCAAAGGAGAGCGAGGCATCGAGAGGGCCGTGGCCCCAGGCGCGCACGTTGTCGCCGCCCGATACCGTGACGCCGGCAGGAACCGGCAGGTGAACGCGGCAGGTCACGTTGTCAGACGGCACGTCCCAGCCGTCGGAGACAAACTTCCAGTACAGCTCTCCCGTGTCGGCCCAGGCGTTCACCACGTTGTTCATGGTGTAGGAGATGCGCACGCGGGCGCGCTCGTCCTCGTGGGGCGTGTAGATCTTGACGCGCGTGAACGAGTAGTAGTCGCCGACCTCGTAGGTGCCGGGGTCGCCGCTGTACGCCTCGCTGAATGCGCCCCAGCTCTGGTTGAGGTCCTCGACCGACAGGTCAGAGATCCATGGGGCCACGTCGCTCGAGGTCTCGGCGGGGGCGCTCGTTGCGATGTCCCAGTACACACCGTTGAACGAGCCGTCGAAGTTGAACTCGCGCTCCTCGACGATGCGAATCGAGCCGTCCGTGTTCACGGTGAGGTCGATGTCGACGGCGTCGATCGAGTAGTCGCGCGCCAGTGCTGGCGCCGGCGCGCACACGAGCGCGAGCGCGGCCACGAGCATCGCCACCAGGGCGGCGATGAGCGGGCGCCAAGAAGAGCCTGGGCGGTGGTTGTCCATGGGTCTCCCTCAATTGTTGGCCTAATGTGCGTATATCGTACCTGAACGGCCGCGGGGCATACCCCGGCCGCGGCCGGGGTAGGCTGATTGCCGGCAACGATTAACCGCGTGGGAAGGAACGAAGATGGCCATGAACGAGAGCGTCGCCAAGGTGCTCGAGAACCAGATCAACAAGGAGCTCTACTCCGCCTACCTCTACCTCACCTTTGCCGACTACTACGAGGACCGCGGCCTCAAGGGCTTTGCCAACTGGTACATGGTCCAGGTCCAGGAGGAGACCGACCACGCCAAGGCGCTGCGCCGCTATCTGCTCGACAACGACTACAAGCCCACGATGGAGGCCATCGACAAGCCCGACAAGACCTTTGAGAACGACCTCGAGCCGCTCGAGGCGGGCCTTGCCCACGAGGAGTACGTCACGAGCCTCATCCACCACTGCTACGAGGTTGCGCAGGAGGCCCACGACATCCGCGCCACGCAGATGCTCGACTGGTTCGTGAAGGAGCAGGGCGAGGAAGAGGCCAACGCCCGCGACATGATCAGCAACATGAAGCTGTTTGGCACCGATCCCAAGGGCCTCTACGACCTCGACCGCGAGTACGCCACCCGCGCCTACGTCGCGCAGACCACGCTGCCGATGTAGCGGGGGGCTCGCGGACGCGGCGGCCCTTGACGGGGCGGGCGCCATGCACCACGGGCCGGCTCCGGCAAGGCGTCGCGATCGGCCCGCAGACAATGCGGACGGCGGCCGACTGAGCCGCAACGCCAACCCCAAGGCGCGGACCTGCCACCACGGCGGGCCCGCGCCTCTGTCATACTGGCAGGCATGGCTAACCAGACTGACACAACCATTCGCCCGGCAACGCCCCCGCGCGTCGTCGGGCGTTTTGCCCCCACGCCCTCGGGCCGCATGCACCTGGGCAACGTCGCCTCGTGCCTCGTGGCCTGGCTGTCTGCCCGCGCGGCAGGCGGGCGCATGGTGCTGCGCATCGAGGACCTCGACCCACGCGCCCAGAGCCGCGAGCGGGCGAATCTCATCATGGACGACCTGCGCTGGCTGGGGCTCGATTGGGACGAGGGCCCCGTGTACCAAAGCGAACGCGGCGAGCTCTACGAGGCCGCGATCGAGCGGTTGGGCGGCAGCGGCATCCTTGCCGGCACGAGCGGCCTGGGCCTCACCTACCCCTGCTTCTGCACGAGAAGCGAGCTGCACGCCGCAAGCGCGCCGCACGCGAGCGACGGCACATACGTCTACGCCGGGACGTGCCGCGGCCTGAACGCCATCGAGGTGGCGAGCCGCGCCGAGAGGCGCGCGCCCGCCACGAGGCTGCACGTGCCCGAGGCCGGCGTGCCCGAGGGCGTCATCGAGTTTTGCGACCTTGCCTTTGGCGAGGTGCGCGAGGACCTTGCGCGCGAGTGCGGTGACTTTCTCGTGAGGCGCAGCGACGGCGTGGTGGCCTACCAGCTGGCCGTCGTGGTCGACGACGCCGAGATGGGCGTGACGCAGGTGGTCCGCGGGCGCGACCTTTTGGGCTCCTGCGCGAGGCAGATGTACCTGCAGGACCTTCTTGGCTACGAGAACCCCAGCTACGGGCATGTGCCGCTCCTGGTGGCGCCCGATGGCAGGAGGCTCTCCAAGCGCGAGCACGACCTCGACCTGGGGGCGCTGCGAGAGTGCTATGCAGGACCGGAGGTTCTGCTGGGCGCCATCGCCAGCAGCCTGGGCCTGGCCGAGAGGGGCGAGGCAGTGAGCGCCGACGCGCTGGTGGGGCGTTTCTCGTGGGAGACCATCGCCGCCCACCGTGGCGACATCGTGGTCGATGAGGGGTTCCTGGAGTAGGGACTGGCGTTGGTGGAGCGGGCCGCAGGCCTCGGCCGCGGGGGCGGCGTCGTTTTCGGCCACGCGCAGTACGACGTTGTCGAGAAGCCCGCGCGCTTCTCGGCCGCGCATGGCGCAGCGCCCTATTGGCCCATCGCACTTCTCGGCCACGGGCAGCGATTTGCAAGGCCTCGGGGGGTTGGTGCCCACCTTGTGCACGCCTCATGAGATTCGCGAGTTTGTCACTTTGCGTTTGCGGCGGGGTGCGGTATGATACTCAAGCACCTTTTCCGGAGAGCTGACCGAGAGGCCGAAGGTGCTCGCCTGCTAAGCGAGTATACCCCCTAAGGGTATCTGGGGTTCGAATCCCCAGCTCTCCGCCAGAACGCGCAGCCCCGTGGGTCTCACCCGCGGGGCTTTTTCTTTCTTGAATTTTCCGGCGGTCAATTCGACTCGCTGGGAGAGGCCGCGTCTCGCACAGTGCGTGGCAAACGCAGGTAGTTATGGCCTTCCGAAGTCGATAATTACCCGCGCTTGGCACGCGCCTTCGCAGCGGGGCGGTTGCGGGACCCCCCCCAGACGGCGTGGAGCCGAAGCATTTGCACACCCGGGGCCCGAGCCGCGCCATGGAGCCCCGTCGCGAACTTTGGCGCGGAGGGCCGCCCGACGAGAGTTGGGGCGTTCGGGGCTTCGAAACATCTCGCACGGAACCTTGGATTGCGTCGTTGCCGCAAGATAGAAATCTGAGCATCGACAACTCATCTACCTCGTACTTTACTTGCACGGCAAAATTATTTCCAAGAATCTCGATTTTTTGCTTGACGTATGAGGGGGAGAAAGGCATTATAAGTAACTGCGCTGCGGCATTAGCTCAGCTGGATAGAGCGTTTGACTACGAATCAAAAGGTCATAGGTTCGAATCCTATATGCCGCACCATTAAATGATCGAGGCCGGAGCCCATGGGTTCTGGCCTCTTTTGTTATACATCGAGCTGCTATAAGGACCGCATCGGCCATCGCCTGTCCAACGTGGCGCCAAGGCGCGGCACCCGCGCCGATCCGTCGGACGCGACCCGCACCATCCAAGCACCCGCCAGCAGAAAAAGCGGGCCGCACGCGTACGTACGGCCCGCAGGCGCAAGCTATGCGTTGGCGAGCGCCACCGGCTCGCACTCCCCCGGCTCGGGACGCCAGGTCACACCGCACTCGTCGGCGCAGGCGTAGACGTAGGCCACCTTGTGCGCGTCGAGCAGGTCGAGGAGGTCGGACAGCTGCCGGCCGCCCTCAACAAAGTAGGACGCGCACGCCTGCTCGAGGCTCTGCTCGGCAGCATCGCCCGCAAGGGCGCCGATGACCTTGCCCTCGACGTCGTCATCGAACGCCACGCACGACATGCGCCAGCCGGTGCCAAAGGCATCGTACGTGCTCTGGCCCCGCGTACCCACCACGATGCGGCTCGCCGCATCCACGCGCTCGACCCAGACCGCGAGCTCGTCTGCGCCGTCCGTGCGCTGCACCACGAGCGTTCCGCCCTTGCCCGAATCCATGACCTTGTCCATTCTTGCCCCTCTCTTCGACTCCTACTGATGAGAGTAGCGTATAACTGCTTCCGGACAAGAAATCGAACACCCGTTTGCACAAATTGACACGCCGAACGGTACGAAAAAGGGGCCGCCGCTCTCGCGACGACCCCGGGGATGCAAGCTTGCATCGAGGCTGCTAGTCGATGGAGACCTTCGTGACGTTGGCCTTCTCGTCCTGCTTGGGGACGTTGACCGTCAGGATGCCGTCTGCCAGCTTGGCGCTCAGGCCGCTTGTAGCAGCGTCCTTGAGGTAGACGCCGCGCGTGCAGGTGTACTCGCCGGTCTCGCGCTGCAGGTAGTTCTTGGACTTCTGCTCGTCGGAGTCCTTCTTGTCGACCGAGATCGACAGGCGACCCTCGTTAAGCTCGACGTCGATCTGGTCGCGCGTGACGCCCGGGACGTGAGCCGAGATGACGTACGCGTCGCCGGCGTCCTCGACGTCCATCTTGAAGTCTGCCGGAGTAGAGACCGGAGCAAGGAAGCTGTCGAACACGTCATCGAACGGGAAGACGCTACGAGCGAGCCTGTTGTAACGATCATAGGGAATCATGCTTGCCATGGTTACCAACTCCTTCTTGTTGGTTGCGGGCGCCCCGTATTTCCTGCGCCCCTTTGTTCACTAGTAGTTGTTCCCGCCAGGTGGAGTTCTAAACACGATGACGCATAATTTCTTAGCTAATTTGTTTATAAAATCTAAGCGTGCTCAACTTAAGTCTCATTGCGGGTTTGAGTGCCGTCCATGCAGGGCGAATACAATGCGCGCCCGCGCGGTACACTCAGGGGAACAAGGACGACCCCGGAAGAGGATGCATGAACACGGACGGTCAGAACACGTACGACGAGAACAACGCGCCGCAGGTAGAACCCACCATCGAGGCCCCATACGAGGAGGTCGAGGCTCCCAAGCACGAGCAGCGCCCGGCGTTTGTGCGCGAACCCAGGCACCACATCTCGCAGGCGCCCGTGAACGACATGCAGGCCGACGACACCTTCCAGACCCAGTACTCCCACGAGTCGGGCTACACGCTGTCGAACCGCAACCGCATCTCGCGCGGCGCCTACCGCGGCGCGCAGTCGCAGGAGACCAAGGTGCGCCAGGAGCTCAAGTACGGCCAGTACCTCTCGGTTCCCAAGGGCAGCCGCGAGATCTTTGGCTCGCGCGAGCGCCAGCGCCGTCGCACCATCGGCGTTGCCGCCGTTGTCGTGGCGCTCACCGCGCTCGTCGTCATCGCCGTGGTGCTCATCTGCTTCCACTAACGACATAGGGGGCGAGCGGGGCGAGAAGGCCTGCGAGCTTCGGCGCCAGGCACGCATCGGCATGGCTTCCGGGCACCGGCAGCCGCTGCCCATCCCGGACGCTCCGCCACCCAATCACGCGCACAACGCAAGGCACCCGCGGCTCTTCACCGCGGGTGCCTTCTTGTTGCCTATGACTGCCTGCTAGGCCCAGGGGTCGCGCTCGAAGAGCGGCTCGGGCGACGGCCTGCGGTCCGAGTAGGGATCGTAGCCGTCATCGTCCTCGTTCTCGGCGCGAACGCAGGGGTCGCGCGACACGCCGTCCTTGGGCTCGACGCCGGGCCTTGGCTCGGCTCCCCCGTCCATGCCCTCGCGGGGCGAAACGCTGTGGCTCATGGCTCCTCCGTCCAACGCCGTCCTCAACCGGGTCGATATTACTCGACCTCGTCGGGCGTGACGGCGGGACCCGTGGGCGGCGCCACCACGCGCTCGGCGTAGAAGTCGTTGTCGTCGCGCACGTCGACCTTCACCGTGTCGCCCTCGTGGAGCTCGCCGGCGATGATGAGGTTCGCGACGTTGTCGACCACCTGGCGCTGGATGAGGCGCTTGAGCGGGCGCGCGCCATAGACCGGGTCGAGGCCGTCGAGGGCCAGGGCCTGGATGGCCGCGGGCGTAAGGGTGAGCGAGATGCGCTCGTTGTCGAGGCGCTCGCGCACGCCCTTGAGCTGGATATCGACGATCTTCTCGATGTCATCGAGGCCCAGCGGGTGGAAGACCACGATGTCGTCGATACGGTTGAGGAACTCGGGCTTGAAGGTGGCGCGCAGCGCTTCGTTGACCTTCTTGTCCGTCTCGGCCCTGCTCGAGCCGTCCTGCTCCGCCTGGGCGATGACCTGGCTTCCCACGTTGCTCGTCATGATGATGATCGTGTTCTTGAAGCTCACGACACGACCCTGGCCATCGGTCAGGCGGCCGTCATCGAGCACCTGCAGCAGGATGTTGAAGACGTCGGGGTGGGCCTTCTCCATCTCGTCCATGAGGATGACGGAGTAGGGCCTGCGGCGAACGGCCTCGGTGAGCTGGCCGCCCTCGTCATAGCCCACGTATCCAGGAGGGGCGCCAATGAGGCGCTGGACGCTGAACTTCTCCATGTACTCGGACATGTCGATGCGCACGAGGGCGCGCTCGTCGTCGAACAGGTAGTCTGCGAGCGCCTTGGCGAGCTCGGTCTTGCCCACGCCAGTGGGGCCAAGGAAGAAGAAGCTGCCGAGCGGGCGGTTGGGGTCCGCAAGGCCGGCGCGGCTGCGGCGCACGGCGGCGGCCACGGCGTTGACGGCCGCATCCTGGCCCACGACGCGCTTGTGCAGCTCAGCCTCGAGGTTCTGGAGCTTCTCGATCTCGCCCTGCATCATCTTGGAGACGGGCACGCCGGTCCAGGCGCTCACGACCTCGGCGATCTCCTCGCTGGTGACCTCCTCCTTGAGCACGCCACCCTCGGCCTGCTTGGCGTTGAGCTCGGCCTCGGCCGCGTCATAGCGACGCTGCAGGTCGGGGATCGTCGAGAAGCGCAGCTCGGAGGCGCGGGCAAGGTCGCCCGCACGCGTGGCGCGCTCCTCCTCGGTCTTGGCGTCGTCGATCTGACGCTTGAGGTCCTGCACCTGGTCGATGGCGCCCTTCTCGTTCTGCCACTTGGCCTTCATGCCGTCGAGCTTCTCGCGGGTTGTCGCGATCTCGCGGCGCAGGGTCTCGAGGCGCTCGCGGCTCGCGGCGTCCTCCTCCTTCATGAGGGCCTGCTCCTCGATCTGCATCTGCGTGAGCTGGCGGTCGACCGCGTCGATGTCGCTGGGCATGCTGTCGAGCTCCATGCGCAGACGGCTTGCCGCCTCGTCGATCAGGTCGATGGCCTTGTCGGGCAGGAAGCGATCGGCGATGTAGCGGTTGGAGAGGTCTGCCGCCGAGACGAGCGCGGCGTCGGTGATGCGCACGCCGTGGTGCATCTCGTACTTCTCCTTGAGGCCGCGCAGGATCGAGATGGTGTCCTCGACCGTGGGCTCGCTCACCAGCACTGTCTGGAAACGACGGGCCAGCGCGGCGTCCTTCTCGATGTACTTGCGGTACTCATCGAGCGTGGTGGCACCAATGGCGTGCAGCTCGCCACGGGCCAGGGCCGGCTTCAGGATGTTGCCGGCGTCCATGGAGCCCTCGGTGGCGCCCGCGCCCACGATGGTGTGCAGCTCGTCGATGAACAGAATCACGCGGCCGTTGGACTTCTCGACCTCCTTGAGGACGCTCTTGAGACGGTCCTCGAACTCGCCACGGTACTTGGCGCCCGCGACGAGCGAGCTCATGTCGAGCTCGACGAGCTCCTTGTCCTTGAGCGTGGAGGGCACGTCGCCCGCGACGATGCGCTCGGCCAGGCCTTCGACGATGGCGGTCTTGCCCACGCCCGGCTCGCCGATGAGCACGGGGTTGTTCTTGGTGCGGCGGCTCAGGACCTGAATGGTGCGGCGGATCTCCTCGACACGGCCGATCACGGGGTCGAGCTTGCCCTGGCGGGCGAGGTCGGTGACGTTGCGACCGTAACGCTCGAGGGCCTCGAACTCGGGCTTGGAGTCTTGGCTCGTGACGCGCTCGTCGCCACGCAGGTCGTTGTAGGCCTCCTGGATGCGCTTGGACGTGAGGCCGGCAGCCTTGAGGATGCGGCCCGCGTCAGTGCGGTCATCGGCCAGGGCGCACAGCAGGTGCTCGCTCGTGACGTAGGAGTCGCCCAGCTTGGTGGCGAGCTTCTCGGCCGCGTCCACGACCTTCACGAAGTCGTTGGCAAGGCCAACCTGCTGGCCGTCGCCGCTGACCTTGGGTTCGCGCTCGATCTGGGCGTCGACCGCGGCGGCGATGCTGCGGGGGTCTGCGCCCACGCGCTCGATGATGGAGCTCAGGTTGCGCTCGCCCGAGTCGAGCAGGGCCTTGAGCAGGTGGACCGGCTCGACGGAGCCGGCCTGGGCGTCACTCGCCACGCCGATGGCGGCCTGCAGGGCCTCCTGCGCCGTGACGGCCATCTTTTCTAACCTCATACGATCACCTCTCTGGGGTGCCGGCAGCCAGGGCCTCGCAGCCCGGTTGCCAGCCGTTGCTTATCGATAGTGATTGTACCCAGCATGCTGGGTGTCAGATGCGAAATCTAAGTCTTTACAAGATAGATTTTCTAAGTGCGAGAAGAGCTGGCCATAATCGCTTGCGAGCCACGTGGAAACGGGTTGGGAGCGCTCGCCAGGCACGCGGGCGCCGCAGTGGCGGATTGGCGTAAAAAAGGCCGCCGACCTGGCGCTCGCTGCACCAGATCGGCGGTATTCCTGAGCTTATGTGCACTAACGGCGGCCGGCGGGCGGCATCTCCAGGCGTGCGGCCGCAAGCGGCGCGGCAGTCTTTGAACCGCGCGCGGAAACGCTCACAGGTAGCGCCGCGACCCCGCAGGCTACTCCCCGTCCTCGGGCTTCTCGACCTTGCCGCTGAGCAGGCCGAGCATGGCCTTGCTGGGAGACATTCCCTCGTAGGGGGCCAGCGCCGTGATGCGCTCGCGGGTCTTGAACTCGCGCACCTGGTCCTCGAGCTCGCGCACGCGGGCGCGCATCTCGTCAATCTCGCGCTCCATCTCCTCCTCGTGCTCGCGCATGTCGAGGATGCGCACCACGCCGGCGAGGTTGATGCCCTCGTCGGTGAGGCGGCCGATGAGCTCGAGGCGCTCGATGTCTGCCTGCGAGTACAGGCGCGTGTTGCCGCGCGAGCGACCGGGGTTCACGAGGCCCTTCTGCTCGTAGACGCGCAACGTCTGCGGGTGCATGCCCGTGAGCTCGGCCGCCACGCTGATCATGTAGAGCGGCTTGGTGCGGCTCTCGTCATTCTTGTGGGCCATCGGGGCTCTCCCCTCTCAGTGGGCCAGTGCGGTCCGACTGGGCGCCCCGCGACCCGACACGGGGCGCCCCTGGCTATGCCTTGAAGTACTTCTCGACGTCGGCGCGGTAGTCGCGCTCGTCGGCATCGCGCAGGGCCTCGAGGGCCTCGCGCTCCTTGGCCGAGAGGCGCGTGGGAATCTGGGCGCGCACGGTGACGTACATGGCGCCAAACGAGCCGCGGCGCTTGACGTTGGGGGCGCCCAAGTCGCGGAAGCGGAACGTCTTGCCGTCCTGCGTGCCAGCCGGGATGCGCAGCTTGAGCGTGTTGCCGCCCGGCGTGGGCACGCGAACCTCACCGCCCAGCGCAAGCTCCCAGATGCTCACCGGCAGCTCGAGACGCACGTCGGCGCCATCGCGCTTGAACAGCGGGTGCTCGGCCACGCTCGTGGTAATGACCAGCGAGCCGCGCGGGCCGCCGTTGCTGCCGTACTCGCCACGGTCGTGGTAGCGCAGCTTCATGCCGTCATAGGCGCCAGCCGGCACCTCGACGGTGAGCTTGGCGCGCTCGCCCGTGGACGGAACCATGTACGAGACGTCGCGCTTGGTGCCCTTGAAGGCCTCCTCGGGCGTCAGGCTGATGGTGAGCGTGAGGTCAGAGCCGCGCATCGAGCGGCGGGCCTGGGCACCGGCTGCCCCGCCAAAGATGGTGGAGAAGTCAAAGTTGCCAAAGCCACCGTCGCCGCGCATGTTGTTGAACATGTCGGCCCAGTTGCCGCCCACGTTTGTGGTGTACGAGTAGTTCCCGCCGCCGCCCGGCATGCCGCCGAACATGAGCATCTGGTCGTACTCGCGACGCTTCTTGTCGTCCGACAGCGTCTCGTAGGCCTCGGAGATCTCCTTGAACTTCTGCTCGTCTCCGCCGGCGTCGGGGTGATACTTCACCGCGAGCTTGCGAAACGCCTTCTTGATCTCGTCGGCCGAGGCGTCTTTCTTGACACCCAACACGTCGTAGAACGTCCTTTGCGCCATGGCGAAGGGCACCCCCTCTCAATCAGATGCGTGCGCCCGGGTGGGTTGCCCGGGCGCACGCGACACGTTACTTGGACTCTGCGTCGCCCTCCGGGGCTTCCGCAGGCCGCTTGGCACCGCCATAGGTGACGGTGACCATGGCCGGCCTCACGACCTTGCCGCCCAGGCGGTACCCCTTCTGGTACACGTCCGCGACGGTCTCGTCGTACTCGTCGGCGTTCTCAACGCGACCTACCGCCTGGTGGTCCTGCGGGTCGAACGGCTGGCCGGCGGGGTCGATGACCTCGACGCCCTGCTTCTCGAGCACCGAGACGACCTTCTCGTGCACAGCCGAGACGCCGTCCGCGAGCTGCTGGGCCACCTCGTTGCCCTCGGCCGTGGCCTGGGCGTGGGAGATGGCGCGCTCGAGGTCGTCGATGGCCGGGAGCAGGTCCTTCACGAGGCCCTCGCAGGCGCGCTCGCGCTCGGTCACGCGGTCGCGCTCGGTGCGGCGACGGTAGTTCTCCCAGTCGGCCTGGAGGCGCGAGAGACGGTCGGCCGCGCTCGCGGCCTCGGCCTTGGCAGCTTCGATGTCGCCCTCGACGTCGGCGAGCTTCTTGGCGAGCTCGTCGCGCTCGGCGCGCAGGACGTCGGCCTCGGACTTGATGTCGGCCTCGGCAGCGGCCTCGCCGGCCTTGATGGCCGCCTCGACGCGCGCCTGCTCGTCGGCATCGTCGCTGGTCTCGGGCTCGATGACCTCGGCCTCAACGGCCTGGGCCTCGTCTTGCTGGGCGTCGGCGGTCTGCTCGGGCTTCTCGTCGCCCTCGACCTCGATGTCGACCTTCACGTCGTCCCCCTCGGGGCTCGGCGCGGGGGCCGCGGTGGCCCCCGCCTGCTTATCGTTCACGGTGGTGCGAGCCATCATGACTCACCCTCTCGCTACTGGTTGTCCTTGTCGTCGTCGACAACCTCGTAGTCGGCGTCGACCACGTCGTCGGACGAGCCGGCAGCCTGGCCAGCGTCGCCAGCGGAGGCATCGGCCTGGGCGCTGGAGTAGACGACCTCGGCGAGCTTGTGGCCAACCTCCTGGAGCTTGTCACCGGCGGCCTTGATGACGTCGATGTCGGTGCCGTCGAGGGCCTTGCGGGCCTCGGCCACGGCGTCGTCGGCCTGCTGCTTCATGTCAGCGGGGACCTTGTCGCCGAGCTCCTTGACGGTCTGCTCGGTAGAGTAGGCGAGGCTGTCGGTCTGGTTGCGAATCTCGATCTCGTCCTTGCGCTTCTTGTCCTCCTCGGCGTGGGACTCGGCGTCCTTGACCATGCGGTCAACCTCGTCGTCAGACAGGGCGGTGGAGCCGGAAATGGTAATCTGCTGCTCCTTGCCGGTGCCCTTGTCCTTGGCCGTGACCTTCACGATGCCGTTGGCGTCGATGTCGAACGTGACCTCGATCTGGGGCACGCCGCGACGGGCCGCGGGGATGCCAGTGAGCTGGAACTTGCCCAGGCTCTTGTTGTCGGCGGCCATCTCACGCTCGCCCTGCAGGACGTTGATCTCGACGGACGTCTGGTTGTCGGCGGCCGTGGAGTAGACCTCGGTCTTGGAGGTCGGAATCGTGGTGTTGCGGTCGATCATCTTGGTCATGACGCCACCCATGGTCTCGACACCAAGGGACAGCGGCGTGACGTCGAGCAGCAGGATACCCTCGACGTCACCGGTGAGCACGCCGCCCTGGACGGCGGCGCCGTCGGCGACGACCTCGTCCGGGTTCACGGACATGTTGGGCTGCTTGCCGGTGATCTGCTTGACGAGCTCCTGGACGGCAGGCATACGCGTAGAGCCGCCGACGAGGATGACCTCGGAGACCTCAGAGATCTGCATGTTGGCGTCGTGCAGGGCCTTGGTGACAGGGGCCTTGCAGCGGTCGAGCAGATCGCGGGTGATGCGCTCGAACTCGGCGCGGGTCAGCGTGTAGTTGAGGTGCAGCGGGCCGCTCTGGTTCATCGTGATGAACGGCAGGTTGATCGTGGACTGCTGGGCGCTGGAGAGCTCCTTCTTGGCGTTCTCGGCAGCCTCCTTGAGGCGCTGCAGGGCCATGGGGTCCTGACGCAGGTCGACGCCGTTCTCCTGCTGGAACTTGTCGGCCATCCAGTCGATGACGCGCTGGTCCCAGTCGTCGCCGCCCAGGTGGTTGTCACCGTTGGTGGCCAGAACCTCGAACACGCCGTCGGCGAGGTCGAGCAGGGACACGTCGAAGGTGCCGCCGCCCAGGTCGAAGACGAGCACCTTCTGCTCGGTGCCCTTCTTGTCCAGGCCGTAGGCAAGCGCGGCGGCCGTGGGCTCATTGACGATGCGCTTGACGTTAAGGCCAGCGATCTTGCCGGCGTCCTTGGTGGCCTGGCGCTGGGCGTCGTTGAAGTAGGCGGGGACGGTGATGACGGCGTCAGTGACGGTCTCGCCGAGATACTTCTCGGCGTCGGCCTTCATCTTGGAGAGGATCATGGCGCTGACCTGTTCGGGCGTGAAGTCCTCGCCGTCAATCTCGACGACGGCACGGCCGCCCTGGCCCTCCTTGACGGAGTACGGCACGGTCTTAAGCTCGGAGCCAACCTCGCTGTACTTGCGGCCCATGAAGCGCTTGATGGAGAAGACGGTGTTCTTGGGGTTGGTGACGGCCTGGTTCTTAGCGGCCTTGCCCACGATGCGGTCGCCCTCGGAGCGGAAGCCCACGACGGACGGGGTGGTGCGGTCACCCTCGGCGTTCACGATGATGGTAGGCTGGCCACCCTCGAGGACAGCCATGGCGGAGTTGGTGGTACCGAGGTCGATGCCGAGAATCTTGCTCATTGTTGGCACGTTCCTTTCTTGTTGCGTCTCTGGGCGCCAAATCGCCCAGGCAATCTTTGTTACTGCTCACTATATATCCTCTGCGTGCTTTCCTTATACAAAATCTAAGTGAGAAAGAGATAGATTTTTTGTTTCCTTCACTTTAGGGGTCGAAAAGGACGGGCAGTGGCAATCCGCCGGGCGCACGGGCGGCGGCGCACGTGGGCGTGAGGGGCCACGCAGGCTCATCACCAGAACACGGGCAACGATGGCAGCTGCGAGGCCATCGAAGCGGGGCGTGGCTCTTCCTGGGACGGGCCCTTGCGCACGACGTCGTCGAGGCGGGCGGCGTGAGCCTGCCCAACCTCTTCTGGCTTAGCTGGGTCGTGGGCGGCCCTGGATGTGGAGTCGCGAGCACAATCATCAAGGGCCACTAGGGGCGCCCGTGCGGCGGCAAGGCCCCAAGCACGCGTTTCTCGAAGCGGACAAAATTCCTGCTCGAAGGTGGGTTTTTGCTGTCCCCAATCTTTTGCGTATCACGTCTTGCAAACGGTGCCATGACTGGTATTCTCACGTAAAGGAGCTGGTAGAAAGGTTACCAAGGTTTACTTTTTGAGCCGAGGGAGCCCCAGCCAGCCGGGTACAACAAGCACACGATGAAGGGAATCATCATGGCCCATCCTGTTATTAACGCCGACGAGTGCGTTGCCTGCGGCGTCTGCGTCGACACCTGCCCCTGCGACGTCCTCGAGCTCGAGGACGTTGCCACCGTCAAGGACGAGGACTCCTGCGTTGCCTGTGGCTCCTGCCAGGAGGCCTGCCCCGCCGGCGCCATCACCGAGATCGCCGAGGACTAACTCCAACGGGGTGCCCGGGTGCGCCCGGGCAGATGGTCGCGCCGCGGAGAGGTGGCGTGGCCTTGGGCGAAGAGCCCGGCGTCACGGGGAGCCGCAAGGCTTTGACGCTTAAACACGAGAGGGAGACGAGCCAGCTGGTTCGTCTCCCTCTTTCTTGTTAGCGACGCTTGTCGTTGGCGAGCGCCCAGCGCACGCACTCACATAGGCCAGCTAGTGTGCACAAGTTGCAAGAATGCCACGGTTTCGGGGCAAGTTGAGCTCAAAACGCCAACTTATGTACCCTAACGCGAGAAGCGCGGGGCAGCCAGCCCCGTCTCTTTACAGCGTGCGCAGCGCGTCGACCAGCGACACCTTGCCGCTCGCGACCTCGCTTGTCTGCTTGATGACGCGGGCAGGCACGCCGGCCACGACGGCTCCAGCCGGCACATCCTCGACGCACACGGCACCGGCGGCCACCACGGCGCCCTTGCCCACGCGCACGCCCTCGAGCACCACGGCGTTGGCGCCGATGAGCACGTCGTCCTCGATGATGACGGGCGTGGCGCTCGCCGGCTCGACAACGCCCGCGAGCACGGTGCCGGCACCGATGTGGCAGTGCTTGCCCACCGTGGCACGACCGCCCAGCACGGCGCCCATGTCAATCATGGTGCCCTCGCCAATAATCGAGCCGATGTTGATAACGGCACCCATCATGATGACGGCGTTGTCGCCAATCTCGACCTTGTCGCGAATGATCGCGCCGGGCTCGATGCGCGCGTGAATGTTGCGCTTGTCGAGCAGGGGTACGCCGGTGTTGCGGCCGTCGTTCTCGACCACCATGTCGGCAATGGCGTCGCCCGCAGCCGCGAGCACGGGGGCGAGCTTCTCCCAGTCGCCAAAGACAACCTTGGAAGCGCCATCGCCAAAGACGTGGTCGGCGGCTGAGAGGTCGAGATCGGCGCCCTCGGCCAGGGTCAGGTAGACCTTGACCGGCGTCTTCTTAGGGGCCGTGGCGATGTAGTTGATGATCTCCTGAGCGTCCATGCAAATCCCTCCTGCACCGCCAACGCGGCGGCGCGCACATATGTTTAACCGAACATGACCTCGTCGAAGCCGTACATGCCAGGCTCGCGGCCGGCCATCTTGCGGGCAGCGGCCAGGGCACCATTCACGAAGATCTGGCGGCTCGTGGCGCGGTGCGTGAGCGAGACCTCCTCATCCGCACCAAAGAAGCTCACCGTGTGCACGCCGGCGACGGTGCCGCCGCGCAGCGAGTGCATGCCAACCTCGCGCGGGTCGCGCTTGCCCACCATGCCCTCGCGGCCATAGACCGGGTGGTACTCGCCGCGGCCCTCGGCGGCCTCGGCATCGACCACGGCGTCGAGCAGCAGCTTTGCCGTGCCGCTGGGGGCGTCGACCTTCTGGTTGTGGTGCGTCTCGACGATCTCGACGTCAAAGCCAGCGAGCTCGCGGGCGGCGAGCGTCGTGGCGTGGCGCAGGGCGGCGATGCCCAGCGAGTAGTTGCCCGAGTGCAGCACCGGGGCCACCTGAGAAAGCGAGCGCAGCTCGTCCATCTGCTCGTCGGTATAGCCCGTGGTGCCCGAGACGAGCGCGCAGCCCACGCGGCGCACGTAGTTCGCCACGGCGGGCAGCGTCACCACGTTGGAGAAGTCGATGAGGACGTCTGCAGCGGGGGCGGAGTCGGCGGCGGAGAGGTCAAAGCCAATCTGGGCCACGACCTCGAAGGCGGCGGTGCCAGCCTCGGTGCGCACGCCCTCGGCGGTGGAGCGAATGAGCGAGCCCATGCGACCCTCGCCCATGATGGCGATGCGCAGCGGCGCGGTGGCGTTAGTCAAGAAGACCAGCTCCCTTCATGGCCTCGACGAGCCTGGCCTTGGGGCCCTCACTCATGGGGCATAGCGGCAGGCGGTAGTGGGTGCCCATGAGGCCCATCTGGGCCAGCGCCTCCTTAACGGGAATGGGGTTGACCTCGCCAAACAGGGCCGAGATGAGCGGCTGGCCCTCGACCTGGATGCGCGTGGCGCGCGCGACGTCGCCCTCGAGGTAGGCGCGGCACATCTCGTGAACGAGGGCGGGCTGCACGTCGGCCCAGACGCTGATCGTGCCCGAGCCGCCCAGCGCCATGAGCGGCACGGTGAGCGCGTCCTCGCCCGAGTAGAGGCGGAAGTCGTCGGACAGGGTGTGGGCGATGCTCGCGGCGTAGGACATGTTGCCGCTGGCCTCCTTGATGCCCATCACGTTGGGGTGGGCGGACAGGCGCTCGACGTTTCGCACCGAGATGGAGCAGCCCGTGCGCCCCGGGATGTTGTAGAGGACGCACGGGATGTCAACGGCGTCGGCCGTGTGCTTGAGGTGCTGGTAGATGCCCTCCTCGTTGGACTTGTTGTAGTAGGGCGAGATGATGAGAACGGCATCCGCGCCGAGCTTCTGGTACGTGAGGCTCTTGGCGGTCTGCGCGGCGGTGCAGTTGGAGCCCGAGCCGGCGATGACGGGCACGCGGCCGGCCACGTGGTTCACGACGAACTCGACGACGGAGTTGTCCTCCTCGTCGGTCATCGTCGCGCTCTCGCCGGTGGTGCCCAGCGTGAGGATGGCATCGGTGCCGTTCTCGATCTGGAACTCGAGCAGGCGCTCGAGCTGGTCGAAGTTGACGGAGCCGTCCTCGTTGAACGGGGTGACGAGGGCCACGATCGAGCCCTCGAGCTTGCGAACGTCCATGTTGTCTCCCTAGTGCTCAAAGGCGCCGGACCGCGGAGCTGGGCCCGCGGCTGGCACCCGTCTCTACTTGATTCCGGTGACGCCCTCGCTCTCGACGGCGAGGTTGGCAAAGGCCTCGGGCAGCACGTCGAGCGTGGCGAAGTAGTCCATCGGCGTCTCGCGGCGGCGGATGAGCTCGGTCGCGCCGCCCTCGCGCAGCAGCACCTCGGCGGGGCGCAGGCGGCCGTTGTAGTTGTAGCCCATGGCGTAGCAGTGGGCACCTGCGTCGTGCATGACGATGAGGTCGCCCTCCTCGATGGGCGGCAGGTGGCGGTCGATGGCGAATTTGTCGTTGTTCTCGCACAGGCTGCCCGTGACGTCGTAGACCTCGGTGGCCTCGGCCTGGGTCTTGTCGGGCCCTCCCGGCTGGCCCACCACGCTCAGGTGGTGGTAGGCGCCGTATATCGCCGGGCGAATGAGGTCCACGGCACAGGCGTCCACGCCGATGTAGTCCTTGTAGATGCGCTTCTCGTGAATGGCACGGGTCACCACGCAGCCATAAGGGCCCATCATGAAGCGGCCCATCTCGGTGTAGATGGCGACATCGCCCATGCCGGCGGGCACGAGGATCTCGTCGTAGGCGGCGTGCACGCCCTCGCCAATGGCGCGGATGTCGTTTGCGGCCTGGCCGGGCAGGTAGGGCACGCCGACGCCACCCGAGAGGTTCACGAACGCCACGTGGCAGCCGGTCTTGCGCTCGAGCTCGACGGCGAGCTCAAAGAGAATGCGCGCGAGCTTGGGGTAGTACTCGTTGGTGACCGTGTTGCTCGCGAGGAACGCGTGGATGCCAAAGCTCTTGGCGCCCTTGGCCTTGAGCAGGGAGAACGCCTCGAAGAGCTGCTCGGTGGTCATGCCGTACTTGGAGTCTCCGGGGTTGTCCATGATGCCGTTAGCAAGCTGGAACAGGCCGCCCGGGTTAAAACGGCAGCTCACGGTCTCGGGGATGGGCCCCGCGACCTTCTCGAAGAAGTCGATGTGGCTGATGTCGTCAAAGTTCACGAGGGCACCCAGCTCGCGGGCCTTGGCAAAGTCCGCGGCGGGTGTGTCGTTTGAGGAGAACATGATCTGCTGGCCGGTGATGCCCAGGGCCTGGGCAATCTGGAGCTCGGTGTAGCTCGAGCAGTCGCAGCCGCAACCGTACTCGTGCAGGATCGAGATGAGGCGCGGGTTGGGGTTGGCCTTGACGGCGAAGTACTCGCGAAAGCCGGGGTTCCACGAGAAGGCCTCGCGCACGGCCTCCGCGTTGCGACGGATGCCCGCCTCGTCATAGAGGTAGAAGGGCGTGGGATACTTCTCGGCCGCCGCCTCGAGGACGACCTTGCTCGCAAACGGCGTCTTGAGGCTGTAGCCGTGGTTGGGGAGCTTCTCGACGTCCTCGACCGAGGTAACGTTGTAGCTGGGGTTTTGCGCCTGGATAGGCGGGGTGTGATCGTGCGGCGCGCTCATGCGGCTCCAATCGATAGCGCTCCTGCAGGGACGGGCGGCCGCGCGGGGCGGCCACTGCAGACAGTCTTGCGGGTGTCTCCCGCAAGCCCACCCGGTTGCGCCGTGACGGGCGCCCGAGTTCGGCGGGGTTGCTCCCGCACGAGGTCACAGCCCGCCGGCTCGCTCGCGCTTCTTCTCCCCCGCGCCTCTATCAGTTCAGCTACCGTAACACAACGCCCGCGACGCAGGGCGATTGGCGGCAAGACGTTACCCACTCGCCATCTGCGGGGGCAGAGGGACGGGTAGAATGCGAGCAAAACGCCCACGAGCCTCGAGAGGGAGACCCGCATGAGCATGACGAGGAGGACCTTCGTGACCGCAGTCGCCGGACTGGTGGCGACGCCCGCGCTAACGGCCTGCCAGCAGCAGGCCAGCGTGGCGGGCTGGGTTGCCGCGCAGGACGACTCGCTCGCGGTGCTCACCTGGAAGGTTGCCGGCGGCGGCACCGTGGCGATGCCCGGCGAGGGCTGGGCCGCGCGCGATGGCTTCATTCAGCTGCAGCTGGCGGGCGGCTCGATTCCCGGCGAGAAGGTCGCGCAGGTGCAGCAGAGCGGCGACACGCTCACGGTGACGCTCGAGAGCAAGGACGGACCCGAGACGATGGACCTGCTGCTCACCGAGTGGCGGCTTACGCCCAGCGAGGGCGGTGTGGACGGCATTGGCCACGTTATGGTCGACCATGGCGGCGGAGACGTGCGCGAGCTCGACAAGGTCGAGGAATAGCAAAGTGGGACAGTTGCTCCGGGCAACTGTCCCACTTCTTGTTTTGGCCTTGGGCTTGCCGGCAGGATCGCACAGGAAGGAGGCCTGCACGACAAAGGCAGGCGTATCGTCATCCACCCACCGGCAACTGAGGAGCGAGAGGCTCGTGACTCTGCCCTTGTGGTCATTCTCTCAGATGTAGTCAGTGGCCTCAACGGTGGCGCCGCCTCTCCCGACCGACACCGTCTGCGCCGGCGTGGGTGCCGCGGCGGCGTATAGTCTTGGCAACCACAAGGGGACGGAGAACCATGGAAGACCTTGCCCTGCTCACCAAGTTCCGCCAGGACCTGCACCGCATTCCTGAGCTCGACTTTGACCTGCCCGAGACAATCGCCTACGTGCACGGCGTGCTCGACGGCCTGTCGTGCGAGGTGACGAGCCCGTGCAGGGGTTGCGTCGCCGCGTTCTTTGACGTCGATGCCAAGCTGGGCCGCCCGCATGGGCCCGCCACGGCCATCCGCGCCGACATGGACGCGCTGCCCATCACCGAACGCAGCGGCGTTTCGTTCTGCTCGACCAAACCCGGCCACATGCACGCCTGCGGCCACGACGGACACATGGCCATGGCGCTTGCCGCCGCCTGCTGGGTCAACGAGGTACTGGCAGGAGATGCCACCGAGGCCGCACACCTGCTGCCGCGCAACGTGTTGTTCGTGTTCCAGCCCGCCGAGGAGACCACCGGCGGCGCCCGCCTCGTCTGCGAGTCGGGCGTGTTTGAGCGCTACGGCGCCGACCGCATCTTTGGCTTCCACGTCTGGCCCGACCTGCCCGCCGGCACCATCGCGAGCCGCCCGGGCCCGCTGCTTGCCCGCGCCAGCGAGACGCACCTCAACGTGCACGGCACCTCGAGCCACATCGCCAAGAGCGCGGACGGCCACGACGCCCTGCTCGCCGCCGCGCACTTCCTCACTGAGGTCGAGACCCTCATGGCCCGCCTCTCCCAGGACGAGCCGTGCCTGCTCAAGTTTGGCCACATGGAGAGCGGCACCGTCTGCAACGCCATCAGCGCGAGCAGTGCTGTCGAGGGTAGCCTGCGCGTCTTCTCCGACAACATGTTCGACTGCGCCCGCACGGGCGTCGAGCAGTGCGCGGCCCAGGCCTGCGAGGCATACGGCTGCACCTACGACCTGAGCTTTGCCACCGGCTACCCACCCGTCGACAACGACCGCGCCCTCTACGCGCTTGCGGCGGGCGCCCTGGGCGACACGCTCGACGGCATCGAGGAGCCCCTGCTCATTGCCGAGGACTTCGCCTTTTACCAGCGCCACCTGCCCGGCGTCTTCTTCCTGCTGGGCACGGGCACGAGCGAGCCGCTGCACTCCGACAAGTTCCACATGGACGAGGGCGTGCTCGCGCACGGCCTCGCCGCCTACCGCACGCTGCTGGGCATCGCCTAGCTGCGAAAACGCCGCCGACGGCCGGCACGACGGCCAGGCGACAGCAGCCCGCAACGCCCGCACAGCACACGGCCGCTCTTCTCGCACAAGACCACCACGATTGGAGACCAACGTGAAGTTCCTCATCGCAAGCGACATCCACGGCTCGGCCACCTGGTGCCGACGCCTCGTCGACGCGCTCGACGCCGAGCAGCCCGACCGCCTGCTTATCCTGGGCGACGTACTCTACCACGGCCCGCGCAACGACCTGCCCGAGGGCTACGCGCCCAAGGAGGTCATCGCGATGCTCAACCCACTCGCAGGCACCATCATCGCCGTGCGCGGCAACTGCGAGGCCGAGGTCGACCAGATGGTCCTCGACTTCCCCTGCATGGGCGACTACACCACCATCCTCGACCCCACGGCCACGCTTGCCGCAGACGGCTCCCCGCGCGAGAAGAGCGGCTGTGAGTTGTTCTGCACGCATGGCCACGTGTGGGGCGCGGGCTTCCACAACAGCGTCGACCACTTGCCCGAGCTGCCGGAGGGCTCGATTCTGCTCTACGGCCACACTCACAAGAAGGTGAGCGAGCCCGCGTCGGGGCACCCGGGCGTCTGGGCGTTCAACCCCGGCAGCGTCTCCATCCCCAAGGACGGAACGCACAGCTACGGCATCTACGAGAACGGTGCCGTGCGCCACGTGGTTCTCGAGGGCTAGACACAGGCGGGGCGGTCCCAGCTGGAGCCGCCCCGCTTATTAGATGTATTGCGCGAGAGGGGCGCGAGGTCTTGAGGCCCCGCGCCCCTCTCTCATTTGTGTGCGTCGGGGTCGGCGGCGTCTTTCTCGGCGGCGTCCTCCTCGGCCACGGGCGTGGCAGTGAGCGCTAGAACTTGCTGGGCACGCCACCCTTGGCGAGCAGCGCTTCGGTGTGCTCACGCAGCTCGGCCACCACCTCGGGGATGCGGTCGAGGTCGTAGGGCGTGGTCTGGTAGACGTAGTTGAGCCAGTTGCGGTAGAGCAGGTTGGCGTGGCTGCGCCAGGTGAAGATGGGCTGGCGCTCGGGGTCGTCGCCCGGGAAGTAGTTCAGCGGCAGCTGGATGGGAAGGCCGGCGTGGAAGTCGCGCCAGTACTCGTCGGCCAGGGTGTCGCGGCCATACTCAAAGTGGCCCAGGGCGTAGATCTCGTGGAAGTCGCGCGTGGCAATGAGGGCGGGGCCGCTCGTCTCGCCGCGCGAGAGCACCTGCAGCGCGGGGTCGGCGTCGATCTCCTTCTCATCGGGTGCGGCATGGCGGCTGTGCGGCATGTTGTGGACCTCGTCGAAGCCGTTCGTGAGGAAGTTGTACTCGTCGCACAGGCGCTGGGGAAACACACCAAAGAGCTTGGAGCCCAGCAGGCGCTTGTGGATGCCATGCAGGTGATAGAGGCCCGCGAAGGCGCCCCAGCACAGAAACATCGTGGAAAGCACGTGTTCCTGGGCCCAGTCCATGATCTGGCACAGCTCGTCCCAGTAGTCGACCTGCTCGAACGGCATCTGCTCGACGGGCGCGCCCGTGATGATGAGGCCGTCGTAGTTGTTGCCCTTGAGGTCGTCGAAGGTGTCGTAGAACTTCACGAGGTGGTCGGCCGCGTGGGTGGCCTCGTGGGTCGAGACGCGCATGAAGTCGACGCTCACCTGGATGGGACTCTTGGAGATGAGGCGCAGAATCTGTGTCTCGGTCTCGATCTTGGTGGGCATGAGGTTGAGAAGCGCCACACGAAGCGGACGAATCTGCTGCTTGCGGGCCACGTCCTCCTCGAGGGCAAAGATGCGCTCCTGCTGAAGGATGCGCTTGGCGGGCAGGCCGTCAGGGATGTTGATGGGCATGGGAGCCAAAGAACCTTTCTGGGCATGCGCGCGGGGCAGATGAGACCTCGGGCTGCCGTAGCGCCGGTCGGTCTGCCGCCGGCTTTTAGACATGCAGCGTTTAATGGTACCCCACGCAGGCGCGGCGGCGCAGGTGCACTCGGGCAGCGGCATAATGTGGGCAGCAGCATCGTCAAAAGGAGCCGCCATGCCCAAGCTTACCAGCTACTACCTGCCGGGCCTCTACGTTGAGGATCACTCGATCGAGGTGCCGCTCGACTGGCGCGGCCACGAGCCCGCCGCCGTCGCCGCAGACGGTCTGCCTGCCGGCGAGCGCATCCGCGTGTTCTACCGCACTGTCTGCGCAGCCGAGAACGTGGGCCGCGACCTGCCGCTCCTCGTGTTCCTGCAGGGCGGTCCCGGCGGCGCGGGCCCGCGCCTGCTCTCCCCCACCTCAGACGGCTGGATCGCCGAAGCCATCAAGCACTTCCGCGTGGTTCTGCCCGACCAGCGCGGCACCGGCCGCAGCACGCACGCGAGTGCCCGCTCCATCGCGCGCCGCGGTGACGCCCGCGCCCAGGCCGAGTACCTCAAGCGCCTGCTTGCGCCCTCGATCGTGCGCGACTTCGAGTACCTGCGCCTCACCGAGTTTGGCGGCCGCGCCTGGACCACGCTGGGCCAGAGCTACGGCGGCTTTCTCACCCTATGCTACCTGAGCCTCTTCCCGCAAGGGATCGCGGCCAGCTTTACCTGCGGCGGCATCCCCCACGTGCCAGCCAGCGCCGCCGACGTCTACGCCCACACCTTCCCGCGCATGGTCGCCAAGACGCGCGCCTACTACGAGCGCTACCCCGAGGACGAGCGACGCATGGCCGCCATCGCCAACCGCCTGGCCGCCGGCGACGTGACTCTTCCCGATGGCAGCCCGCTTTCGGTGCGTCGTCTGCAGACCCTGGGCGGCGGTCTGGGCATGAAGCCCGCGCCCGAGCGCTTGCACAATCTGCTCGACACGGCCTTCGAGGCGGGCGACGGCTCGCTGGCCTGCGCCGGCGCCGCGCCCGAGCTCACCGACGGCTTCCTCATGGGCGTGCTCGAGAACCTCACCACGGCGGGTAACCCCCTGTACTGGACGCTGCAGGAGTTCATCTACGCCGACGGCACAATGAAGGAACCCATCCGCTGGGCGGCTGAGCAGGAGTACGCCAGGCACCCCGAGTTCGCAGACACGGCGCGCCCCCTTATGCTCACGGGCGAGGCGGCCTTCCCCTTCATGTTCGAGGACGACCCGCTGCTGGCCCCGCTCAAGCCGGCCGTTGACCTGCTCATGGAAGACACCGAGTTTGACCCGGTCTATGACGAGGCACGCCTTGCCGCAAACGAGGTGCCCCTGCAGGCCGCCGTCTACTTTGACGATCCGTACGTCGATTCGGGGCTGCAGCTCGACACGCTCTCACGCATGGGCAACAGCCACGCCTGGGTCACGAACCAGTTTGAGCACGACGGCCTGCACGGCAGCGAGGTCTTCGGCCGCCTGTTTGCCGAGGCGCTCAACCGCGGCGACCTCGAGCACGCGCTGGGGGCGTAGGAACCGAGGACGGCGGCGCGTCACTCCTGCTGCCGCAATGCGGAACGGGTTTGGCCCTCGCAGCATTTGCGCCCGCACACGTCGACGCAAGTTGACCAGGATCACTCAAAGACCGCCAAGCGGCGCCGCGTCCAGCCATGGCGCAGCGCCGCTTTACCTCAAAAATGGGTATCAAACCGTTGTGTGGCCAAAAAACAACGTCAAGTCGGTAACCTCTTCCGCGATTGGTAAGTAGCCCCCCATTTGTAGACTCCGCGACCTGCGGTTTTGCTACGGATAAAGCCCGCCTACTCAGCAAGCCTCAAACAGGTTACCGACTTAATGAAGTTTTTTTCTAAGGGACAGCGTGGACGCCCTCTCCGGGCACTCATTTCGAGAAAGGAACGTGCCATGAACCAGGTCATCGAGGCGCTCGAGCAGCGCCGCAGCTGCAGGAGCTACACCGACCAGCCCGTCGACCCTAAGAAGCTTGAGCAGATCGTCGAGGCAGGCCTGTGGGCCGCAAGCGGCATGGGCCGCCAGGGCACGCGCCTGGTCGTCGTCACCAACCCCGATGACGTTGCCGCTCTCAGCCGCATGAACGCCCAGATCATGGGCAGCACGAACGACCCCTTCTATGGAGCCAGGGCCGTCATCGTGGTGCTCACCAACCCTGAGAACCCCACCTGCGTCGAGGACGGCGCGCTCGTCATGGGCAACCTCATGAACGCCGCGCACGCGCTGGGCGTTGCCTCCTGCTGGATTCACCGCGCCAAGGAGGAGTTCGAGAGCGACGAGGGCAAGGCCCTGCTCGCCAAGTGGAGCGTCGAGGGCACCTGGCGCGGCGTTGGCCACTGCATCCTGGGCTACGCCGCGGAAGGCGGCGAGCAGGCGGGCGCCGAGCGTAAGCCCGGCCGCGTCACCTACGTCAAGTAGCAGCGAGTACGGCGCCTCGGCAAGCCCGCGCCACGTATAAGGGTGCAGGCTTGCCGAGCCCTCGCGACGGCCGAGCGCAAGCATAGCTGCATCCCAAGGGTCCCTCGGACACAGCCACAACATCGGCTGCCCGAGGGACCCTTTTCCACAGCCTGAAGCTATCGCCAATTATTGACTTTTCCTACCGGGTTTATAGGGTATTTATCCAGTCGGCCTTCAGTTCTGCTGGTATACTCACTGGCACCATGATTACGCTTACTAACATATCCAAGTCGTTCGAGACGAGCGCGGGCACCGTCAAGGCCCTCGACAACGTCTCGCTCACCATCGACACCGGCGAGGTCTTCGGCATCATCGGCGAGTCGGGAGCGGGCAAGTCGACCCTCGTGCGCTGCATCAACCTCCTCGAGCAGCCCACCTCGGGCTCCGTCGTCATCGACGGCCGCGACGTCACGAGCCTGCGCGGCAGCGAGCTTCGCGCCCTGCGCGCCGACATCGGCATGATCTTCCAGCGCTTCTCCCTCTTCGAGCAGCGCACCGTGCTCGACAACGTCATCTTCCCGGCCACGCTCGCCAGCAGCGCCGGCCGCGTCTCGCGCACCGAGGCCACCGACCGCGCCCGCGAGCTGCTCGGCCTCGTTGGCCTCGAGGGCAAGGAGCGCTCCTACCCCTCCCAGCTCTCCGGCGGTCAGCAGCAGCGCGTCGCAATCGCCCGCGCGCTCATGACCAACCCCAAGACGCTGCTGTGCGACGAGGCAACGAGCGCCCTCGACACGCTCACCACCAGCCAGGTCCTCGACCTGCTGGGCAGCATCAACGAGAAGCTCGGCGTCACCATCGTACTCATCACCCACTCGCTCGCCGTTGCCCGCCGCATCTGCGGCCGCATCGCCGTCATGGAGCACGGCCAGGTCGTCGAGCAGGGCACCGTTGCCGAGGTGTTTGGAAACCCTCAGGCAGACGTCACACGCGCGCTGCTTCAGTTCGAGGGGGAGGGTCGCTAATGGACTTCGCCGCATTCTTCGACAAGTACGGGGCGCTCCTCGCCCAGGGCACCGTCGACACCACGGTCATGGTGCTTGCCTCGACGCTGGGCGCCTACGTCATCGGCGTCATCCTGGGCACGCTGCTCACGGTGCTCGCCCCCGGCGGCCTGCGCGAGAACCGCGTTGCCTACGAGGTGCTCGGCTGGTTCGTGAACATGGCCCGCTCGCTACCGTTCATCATCCTGCTGCTCTTCCTCATCCCCGTGACCCGCGCCATCGTGGGCACCACGCTGGGCGTTCCCGCCGCGGTGTTCCCGCTCATCGTCTCGGCCGCGCCGTTCGTGGCGCGCATGGTCGAGTCGAGCGAGGCCGAGGTCGACCGCGGCCTGGTCGAGGCTGCGAGCTCCATGGGTGCCTCCACCTGGGAGATCATCGTCAAGGTCTACCTGCGCGAAGGCCTGCCCAGCCTGCTGCGCGGCCTGCCCATCGTCATCATCACGATCCTGGGCTACACCGCCATGGCTGGCACCGTGGGCGCCGGCGGCCTGGGCGACATCGCCATCCGCTACGGCTACCAGCGCTACCAGGACGACGTCATGATCGCCACGGTTATCATCCTCATTGTGATGGTTCAGGTCATCCAGACCGTGTGCAACGTCCTCGTCAAGGTGTTCGACAAGCGAATGCGCTCCTAGCGAGCGCGCACCAAGCGCGCAGTCGCGCACCCAATCCAGCGTTAACCACTCTACCAGGTGTTTCGTCTCGCCCGTTCACTCGGGATGGGGCTTGCCATATCGATTTGCCCACCCGCTGCCAACAGCAACCACGCATCAGAAAGGAACCGCCATGTCCCTCAAGCAGCACCTCAAGCCGCTCGCCGGTGTCGTCGCCGCAGCCGGCCTCGCCCTTGCCCTCACCGCCTGCGGTGGCAACTCCAACGCCACCGCCACGACCGCTGCCGCCTCCGGCTCGGCCGACAACGTCATCACCGTTGGCGCCTCCCCCTCGCCCCACGCAGAGATCCTCAACGCCGTGGCCGACGAGCTCAAGGTCGAGGGCTACGAGCTCAAGGTCGTCGAGTACAACGATTACGTGCAGCCCAACGTTGCCCTTTCCGAGGGCGACCTTGACGCCAACTACTTCCAGCACCTCCCCTACCTCGAGAACTACAACGAGGAGAACGGCACCGACCTCGTGAGCGCCAGCGCCATCCACTTCGAGCCGATGGGCCTGTACGCGGGCAAGAGCTCCGACATCAAGAACGTCCCCGACGGCGCCAAGATTGCCGTGCCGAGCGACGCCACCAACGAGGCCCGCGCGCTGCTGCTGCTCCAGGACCAGGGCGTCATCAAGCTCAAGGACGGCGTGGGGCTCGAGGCCACGGCCAACGACATCGAGGAGAACCCGCACAACATCGAGCTCGTCGAGGTCGAGGCAGCCGCCGTGCCGCGCTCCCTGCAGGACGCCGACTTCGCCGTGATCAACGGCAACTACGCCCTGTCCGCCGGCCTTGACACCTCCGCCACGCTCGCCAGCGAGGACGCCAGCTCCGAGGCCGCCCAGACCTACGCCAACATCGTCGCCGTGCGCAAGGGCGAGGAGAACTCCGACAAGACCCAGGCCCTCATCAAGGCCCTGACCTCCGACACCGCCAAGAAGTTCATCGAGGAGCAGTACAAGGGCTCCGTCATCCCGGTGTTCTAGTTATCCCCCGGTGCCACAGCGACTCGCGGCGCCCAAGGATTAGCCAAGCGGCGCCCCCTCTCCTGAGAGTGGGCGCCGCTTTTTGGTGGAGCGCTGACCAACGCCCCCGTCTCGCGTGCAGAGATGGGGGCGTTGCTGCATACTTGCAGGTATGGATACTACTTTTGCCGAGCTCGGGCTAAACGAGCAGATTCTCGCCGGGGTCGATGCCCTCGGCTTCACCACGCCAACCCCCGTCCAGGCAGCCGCCATCCCCGCCGTTCTCGAGGGGCGCGACGTGCTTGCCAGCGCGCAGACCGGCACGGGCAAGACATGCGCCTTCACGCTGCCCACGCTGCAGCGCATCGCGGCCAGCAAGAAGATTGCCAAGCCGCGCCACCCGCTTGCGCTCGTCGTGACCCCCACCCGCGAGCTCGCCTCGCAGATCGAGGCCGTCACGAGCGAGGTCTGCGCCAAGACCGGCCAGTCGACCGTCGTGGTCATGGGCGGCGCCAAGTTCGACCGTCAGATTCGTGAGCTCGAGGCAGGTTGCGACCTGCTCGTGGCCACCCCCGGCCGCCTCATCGACCTCATGGAGCACGACCACGTGAGTCTCGCGAACGTGCAGGTGCTGGTTCTCGACGAGGCCGACCGCATGCTCGACATGGGCTTTTGGCCCAGCGTGCGCCGCATCGTGACGGCCTGCCCCAAGAAGCGCCAGACGCTGCTGTTCTCGGCCACCATTCCGCCCAGCATCAAGGGCACGGTCGACGCGATGCTGCCCAACCCCTACGTGGTCGAGATTGCCCGCGTGGGCGAGACGGCCGCAACGGTCGACGAGCACCTCTGCCCCGTGACGCAGGCCGACAAGGTTCCGCTACTCGAGGCCCTCATGAAACAGGAGAGCTACGAGCGCGTGCTCGTCTTCTGCCGCACCAAGATGCGCGTCGACGCCGTGTGCAAGACGCTCAAGAACGCGGGCGTCAAGGTCGACGTCATGCACGCCGACCGTCCGCAGAAGGCGCGCGAGAAGGCCCTCGAACGCTTCCGCGATGGCAAGATTCGCGTGCTCGTGGCAACCGACGTCATGAGCCGCGGCATCGACGTCTCGGGCATCGACGCCGTCGTGAACTTCGACGTGCCCATGGACCCCGAGGACTACGTGCACCGCATTGGCCGCACGGGTCGTGCCGGCGCAAACGGTGCCGCCTACACCTTCATGGCGCCCGACGAGGTGAGCCCGCTTCGCGAGATCGAGTACTTCACCAAGAAGCTCATCCCGCTGTTTGACCTCGAGGGATTCAACTATGCCGAGGGCCGCATCGTGCCCAATGCCCGCCGCAGCACCTCCAAGCCCACGCGCAGTCTCTTCAGCGGCTCGCGCGGCCGCGGCCGCGGCCCGCGCGGCGGCCGCTACGGCAGGCACTACTAGGACGAGAAGAGCGGCAGGGATGCAATTGTCCGGCCGCCACCAGGTTCATTAGCAGCAGGCAGGGGCCTCGGCATCACCGGGGCCCTTCTTCTTGGCAGCCTTTGCCGCCTGGCGCCGGGCGCGGAAGAACTCGCGCAGCACGGCCGCGCACTCGTCCTGAAGCACGCCACCCGCCGCCTCGAACTCATGGTTGAGCCGCTCATCATGGCTCACGTCAAAGAGCGTGCCCAGGGCCCCGCCCTTGGGGTCTGGCGCGCCAAAGACGCAGCGGTCGATGCGCGAGTTGACCATGAGACCAGCACACATGAGGCAGGGCTCGAGCGTCACGTATACGGTGCAGCCGGTAAGGCGCCAACGGTCGAGGGCGCGGGCCGCGGCAAGCAGGGCGCTGAACTCAGCATGGGCAGACGGGTCGCGGTCCTTCTCGCGGCGGTTGTGGGCACGGGCGATGACCTCGTCCTCGTACACAACGACGGCACCAATGGGCACCTCGCCTTCATCGGCCGCCAGGCGCGCCTCGGCAAGCGCCATGCGCATATAATCCTCGTCGGTCACGCGATTGTCCTCCCCCCCCCATCTTCCACACCCCATCGTCGCGTCGGCAAAGACGCGGCCAAGCGACTCGCGACACGGCAACACATCGGTGCAAAGTAAGCACCGCGTCGCGCAGTAGCGCATCGGCGCAACCCAACACTCTACGGCTCGGCAACGCATCGATGCGGCTCCAACACCACGTAACAATACAATGCGCCCGGAGCCAGTGGAAGGGGGAACTGGGCTCCGGGCGCGGGAGACGGCCCACGCAAAGACGGGTAGTGAGCCGCGAAGGGGCTATGTGCTAGACCATGCGGCTATCCCCTCTTTTGCCGCTTGGAAGGCGAATCGCTACTTGGCGATGTCCTGGAACATCTCCCAAGCCTCGACGTCGGTCATGCCCTCGTGCACGATCTTGTTGACGCACTGGGCCATCTCGATGGGGTGCGTGGACTGGAAGATGTTGCGGCCCATGTCGACGCCGTGGGCACCCTTGCGGATGACGTCGTAGGCGAGGTGCAGGGCATCCTTCTCGGGAAGCTTCTTGCCGCCGGCAACGACGATGGGCACGGGGCAGGCGGCCACGACCTCCTCGAAGTCCTCGCAGTCATAGGTCTTGACCATCTGGCAGCCCATTTCGGCGATGATGCGCGTGGCGAGCTTGAAGAAGCGCGGGGTGCGCTCCATGTCCTTGCCCACGGCGCAGACGCCCAGGGTGGGGATGCTGTAGCGGAAGCCGGCATTGATGGTCTGGCTCAGGTTGTCGATGGAAGACAGCTGGCCGTCGCCGCCGATGAAGACCTGGGAGGCCATGCAGTCGGCGTTCATGCGGATGGCATCCTCGATGTCAACGGCGATGACCTCGTGGGAGAGGTCAGCCTGGAGCATGGACGAGCCGGAGGTGGTGCGCAGGGCGATGGCCTTCGTGATCTCGGGCGGGACGCAGGAGCGGATGGCACCGCGGGTGCCCATGAAGCAGTCGACGTAGGGGGCGAGCTTCGGAAGGAGCAGGTCGAGGCGCTCGAGGCCAGCCGTGGCACCCATGAAGTAGCCATGGTCGAAGGCGAACATGACGGTGTTGCCGCTCTTGGGGTTAAAGATGTTGGAGAGGTGCTTCTTCATGCCCCAGTCGAGGCTGTTGGCACCCTTGACGTAGAAGCCCTTGTTGTTGGCAAACGGCTCGTCGACGTGATAGTCATGAGCGACCTTGAGGCCATCGAGATCAGCCATGTCCCAGATTCCTTTCCTCTTGCCCTCCCCACCCCTGGGAAGGACGCCTGTATAGGTATCGTTGCTTGCACTGACTTGCCGGTGTATCCCGGACGAAGTGCGAGCCAAGCGGCTGCGTGCCGCCGCTTCTTTATCTGGCTCGCGCAGATACGTTACCGCAGTAACGGATGTGCGCGAGCCAGACGGGGGCACCGCACGCTCGCGGCGCCCCCGCGAAGAGCACGTTACAACTTAGAAGTTGTAGTCGTTCATGTTGTCCTTGGTGAAGACAAGGCGCTCGGGCAGGAGCACGACGCCGTTGTTCTCGTCACCGGTCGTGGCACCCTCGGAAATCGAGTCGTTGGCCTCAACCTTGACGTCGCCGATGCTCGGGATCGAGATGGTGTCGCCAACCTTGACGGTGTTGCCAGCGGCGAGGTAGGCAGCGACGTAGCAGCCCATGGCGCCCTGGACGGCGCAGTCCCAGAGGCCCCAGTTGTACAGGGTGCCGTTCTCGCAGTACTGCTTGATGGACTGCGGGGAGGCGAAGCCGGTGATGGTGATCTTCTGGGCGTCGTAGCCGGCATCCTCAGCAGCGGCGAGCTGGCCGGGGAGGGCGGTGGAGTCGTTGCAGATGATCAGGTCGATGTCCGGGAACGCGCTCAGGACAGCGGCGCCAACCGTCTTGGCCTGCTCGGCATCCTGGTTGGAGTAGTAGTTGTCGGGGTGGACGTTCTCCCAGTTGGGGTAGTCCTTCTTGATGATGGCCTCAGCGGCGACCTGCCAGGAGTTCTGGTCGGTGACGGTGGCCTGCGAGTAGTGCCAGGCGTAGGTGATCTTGTCGGCCGAGGGATCCTTGCCGCGCTGCTTCAGGCCGTCGACGGACATGTCAACGAGCATCTGGCCAAGAATCTCAGGGGTGCCCTGGGAGACCATGAGCGTACGGTCCTCGGGCTGGGCGTCGGAGTCCCAGGTGGTGACGACGATGCCGGCCTCGGTGGCCTTCTTCAGAGCGTCGGAGACGCCGGCGGCGTCAACCGTGGAGATGCAGAGGGCGTCGACGCCGTTGGCGACGGCCTGGTTGATGATGCCCACCTGGTCAGAGGCGGAAGCGCTGGAGGAGCCGATGTACTGGACCTCGAAGCCCCACTCCTTGGCGTACTTCTGAGCGCCGTCGTTGGCGGACTCAAAGAAGGCGTTGCCGGTGATCTTCGGGATGAAGGCGACAACCTTGCCGCCGAGATCGCCAGCCGCGGCCTCGCCGGAGGCGGCAGCGGTCGTGGCGGCGCTGGAGCCAGAGCCACCGCAGCCAACCAGGCCGAGGCCCGCGAGGGCAGCACCGGAGCCGGCCACCTTCAGGAATCCGCGACGAGTCATGTTCTTCATAACGAACCTCCCTTTTCTTTGCCCCTTACTGGGCACTTGCCTTGCTACTACCCTTCCTTGCAAACATCGAGCGCAGCCACGGGACGATTCCCGTGTTGGTCGCTGCAGAGCGCCCGATGATAACCACGACGAGCAGAATGCCCACCGGGATATCCAGGTACTGCGTACCAACCTTGAAGCACAGGGGAAGACCAAACTTGAGGAGGGCGATGGCGAAGGACGCCAGGGCCGTACCGATGATCGAGCCCTTGCCACCAGTGGAGAGCGTGCCTCCCAGGACGACGGCCGTGATGATGTCCATCGTGAGGTCGCCGCCGAGGTCGGACTTAGCCGTTCCCAGGTACGCCGTGAGCACGATGCCGGCAATGGCGGCCGCCAGGGCGCTCAGGATGTAAGTGGACATTATCACGCGGCGAGTGTTGATGCCGGAATATTCGGCAGCCGACTGATTTACGCCGGTGAGGATGATCTTGCGGCCGTACTTGGTCTTGTGCAGCAGGACAAAAGCGACTACGAGCATCACGATGTAGACCAGGATCTGGAACGGAAGCACGCCACCAATCTGGTAGTTGGCGATGAACTTGAAGCTGTCCGGGAAGCCAGAGATGGACTCGTAGGACGCGGTGCTCGAGAGCGTGGAGACGAGCAGGGCCAGGCCGGAGTACAGGAAGCTGCCGCCCAGCGTAATGACCATCGCTTGCACTCCGCAATATGCGATGAAGAAGCCGGACAGGGCGCCGCACAGGCACACGATCACCGTGGCAAGCCCCGCGGCCGCCCAGATGGACAGGCCAAAGTCCTGCCAGGCCACGCCGATGATGATCGACGTGAGGCCCACGAGAGAGGCCACCTGGATGTCGATGCCGCCGGTGCACATGACGAGCGTGACGAACAAGGCGAGCATGAACACGGCGAGGTTGTCGTTCACCGCGGTGAAGAGCAGCTGCGGGCGCAGGAACTTGGGATTGGCGGCGCCAAAGATCACGAACTCGAGGACGAGCAGGCCAATGAGGATGAGGTTCCAGCCACCCTGGCCCTTGGAGATCATCTTCTTGAGCTTATCCATTACGCCTCACCACCCTTCTCGGTCTGGGCGCCTGCGGCGGGCGCGTCCTGGGACACGCGGGCGAGCAGGCGGTCATGCTTGTTCTTGACGAGGCCACGGTGCTGGATCACGGCGTCGATGACGACGATGACGAGCAGGATGATGCCCGTGATGGCGTTGTCGTAGTTGGACGAGAAGCCCATGAAGACGAGCAGGTAGCTGATGGAGGACATGATGACGGCGCCGATGGCGGAGCCGATCACGGAGCCAACGCCGCCGGCGAGCGAGATGCCGCCCAGGACGCAGGCCGCGATGGCCTTCATCTCATAGCCGTTGCCGCTCATCGGGGTGACGAAGCCAATGCGGCTGCAGAAGATCACGCCGCCGACGGAGGCCATGACCGCGCAGATGACGTAGGCCAGCATCTTGGTCTTGAGCGTGGGAAGGCCAACGAGCGTGGCGCCCTGGGCGTTGTCGCCCACGGCCACGAAGTAGCGGCCCTGACGCGTGCGGGTGAGGATGAGGTGAATCACGATGACGAGCGCGATGATGCAGCAGTAGTACACCGACACCGAACCCACGAGGTTCACGGCCGCGAAGTCTTTGAACGACTTGGGCAGGTTCTCGACCCAGGCACCGTTCGTGTACAGGTAGATCAGGCCGCGCAGGATGCCGTTGACGCCCAGGGTGAAGATGAGCGACGGAGCGCCCATGATGCACACGCCCCAGCCGTTGATGAGGCCAATGACGATGCCAATGACGATGGCGACGACGACCGCCAGGGCCAGCGACTGCCCGTCGCGGAGCATTGAGCCCACGACGGCGGCCGTAAGGCCGAGGTTGGCGCCAACGGAGACGTCAATCTCTCCAATGAACAGCACGAATGCCATTCCCACTGCAACGAGCGTGTAGACGACGGACGAGTTAAAGCACGCGGAGACGTTGGACGGGTCGAGGAACATAGGGTTCATCAGGCCAACGATGACAAACAGCGCGATGAGGAACACGAGGCTCGTGAGCTCGCGCGCCTTGAGGAGCTTCTTAACCTTCTCCATCGATTACACCCCTTCCCTCGTATCGATGACCAACAGAGACGATCCAACCAAACGGCGGTCTAGGCTCATGCCGACACCGCCCCCTTGTCGCTCGTGACGCCAAACGCGGCGGACATGAGGTTGTCCTGCGTGATGTCGTCCTTCTGGAACTCGCTGTTGATGCGGCCTTGGAACATGACGACCGCACGATCCGCGAGCTCGCAGACCTCCTCCATGTCGGAGGAGATGAGAAGAATCGAGACGCCCGACTCGCGCAGCTTGTCGAGCACGGCGTAGACGTCGCCACGGGCCGCGGCGTCGATGCCACGTGTGGGCTCGTCGAGGATGACGAGGCGCGGCTCGGAGGCAAAGATGCGGCCGATGATGATCTTCTGCTGGTTACCGCCGGACAGACCGCCAACCTCCTGGTCGAGGCCGGTCACCTTGGTGCGGAAGTCGTTGACGTACTGCTGGGAGATCTCCTCCTCCTTCTTGAAGTTGAGGAGGAAGTTGCCCAGGCGCTTGCCGCACAGCAGCGAGCTCGTGGTGTTCTCGGAGACGTCGCGGATGCGGAAGAGGGCGTCGGCGAAGCGGTCCTCGGGCACGTAGTTGATGCCCGCGTTGATGACCTCGGCCGTCTTCTTGCCGGTGATGTCCTTGCCGTCGAGCAGGACCTTGCCGCCAAGGGGCTTCTCCATGCCAAAGATGGTCGTGGCCATCTCGGTGCGGCCGGCGCCCACGACGCCAGCCATGCCCACGATCTCACCGGGGTAGACCTTGAGGTCAACGTCCTTGAAGCCATAGCCCGAGAAGCCCTTGAGCTCGAGCACGGGGTCTGCCGTGTAGTCGATGGCACGGGCGGCCTCGTCCTTGGCGGAGCCGACGTTGGTGGCGTCCGGCGGGAGCAGGCCGCGCACCAGGTCCTCGCGGGTGAAGTCCTTGACGTTGCCCTGCATAGCGACGATGCCGTCGCGCAGGATGGCGACGCTCGTAGCGAGCTCGAAGACCTCGGCCAGGCGGTGGGTGATGTAAATGATGCCGATGTTCTGCTTCTGCAGCTCGCGCACGCAGTTGAACAGGCTTTGGACCTCGTCGAAGGTGAGGGCGCTCGTGGGCTCGTCGAGGATGAGGACCTCGGGGTTGCGCATGAGGCCGCGCAGGATCTCGACCATGCCCTGCTCGGCGATGGACAGCGTCATGGCCTTGCGCTCGAGGTCCATGTGCCAGCCGGTCTGCTCCATGACCTTCTCGAGGCGCTCGTTGAGGACGGCGGGCTTCTCCTCGAAGCCAATGGTGATGTTCTCGCGAACCGACATGTTCGGGAACAGCATGGGCTCCTGCGGCACCATATAGATGCTGTGCGCGAGGGCGGCCTTCGGGTTCGAGATGTCGACCTTGTCGCCATCGACGATGACCTCGCCGGAATCAGACGAGTAGATGCCCATGATGATCTTCATGAGCGTGGACTTGCCGGCGCCGTTGCCACCAATCAGGGCCAGAACCTCTCCGTGGTCGACCTCAAGGCTGATGCCCTTGAGGACCGCGTTCGTACCGAACGACTTATAGATGTCGTGAACGCACAGGAGCTTGTTGCGCCCCTTGATGTCCTCGACGACCTCACGGAGGGCGTCGGCGCTGCCCTCGACGGGCGACGACTGGGTCTCGTTGGTCATTCGATTCCCCTCCCCTTGAAACAAATGAACGTACAGACGACTATTCAGTCGATTTCGATTCAAAGGTATCCATAGGACTACCGGTTCCATAGAGGCTGTGGAGCGAACGGTAGCAAATGGGTTCTAAACGGTAATTTGCACAGACCTGTGACGATTGTTCTGACATATGCCCACCCATGGGGATACATGTGTCGCGGTCAGCACAACGTGTCAACTTGCATTTCTTATGGTGCTGGCAAGCTTCCCTTGGGCGAGCCACCCTGCAAACCTGTTTGGTTAGCTCAAATATCGTGGGGTTTTACGTGCAAGTTTCACGTTCTGTAACAGAGCGGCGTTCGCTTACCTAGCGGCTTCGACCCCTCACGGGATTCTTGGCCCGGCTCGATTGACACCCCATCTGGGGCGTTGTATAGGTAAGTCAGACTTTTGTTTGAGTAGCAGACAATTGTTTGCACCACCGACGCAAGCAAGGGTCGGCGCCAGACACGCCGCCAGACAGCCCGCACGCACCCGACGGGCACGCGGCGCATGACATCTGTTTGGCACACGGACAACGAACGGAGGCGAGAGATGACCGACGACGAATACCAGCTGATGCTCAAGGCAACCTGGCTCTACTACATGGAGAACTACACCCAGCAGCAGATCTCTGGCCTCATGGGCGTATCGCGCGGCAAGGTCATCCGCCTGCTCGACGAGGCACGCAGCGAGGGCATCATCCGCTTCCTGTTCCGCCAGAACGACCAGGAGCGCATGGAGGTCGAGCGCAGGCTCATCAAGAAGTACAGCCTACACGACGCGTTCGTGGTCCCCACGCCCGCGCACCACTCGGACCTGCTTGACAGCATCGCCCGCGCGGCATCGATGTACGTGGCAGACCACCTGCGCGCAGACGGCTTCCTCAACATCGGCTACGGCGACATGACGGGCCGAATCCTGGACAACCTGGCGAGCACCCGCCACTCGGACATCAACGTCACGAGCCTCACGGGAGGCGTGAGCTACTACCTGCCCAAGGTGAGTTCGGAGGTGTTCGCCATGCACCTCTACCTCGTGCCCTCCCCGCTCATCCTCTCGACGCCCGAGCTGCGCGACGCCCTGCTCCACGAGGCGCCCATCCAGGACGTCTACCGCATGACCAACCACGCGGACATGACGGTCGTGGGCATTGGCAGCATGGACGAGGAGGCCACGATCATCCGCAACGGCATCCTAAGCAAGACGGACTTTGCCCTGCTCAAGATGCAGGGTGCCGTGGGAGACGTGCTCAACCACTTCATCGACGCGAACGGCAACCCCGTCGACACCGACATCGAGGACCGCATCATGAGCACCAGCCTCGAGACGCTGCAGAGCATGCGCAACGTGGTGGGCGTGGCGGGCGGCGTCGTCAAGATCCCCGCCATCCACGCGGTTCTCAGGCATTGCTACCTCAACGTGCTCGTCACCGACGAGGTCACGGCGCAGGGTCTCCTCGAGTACGAGAAGGGCCCCGCAAGCATAGGCATCGAGTATCAGAGTTCGAACTAGGAGATGGACAGCATGGAAAAGTACCTCTTGGCCATGGACGCCGGAACCGGCAGCGTGCGCGCGGTCATCTTCTCCACTGACGGCACGCAGGTTGGCGTGGCCCAGCAGGAGTGGACGCACAACGAGGACCCGCGCTGGCCCGGCAGCATGGACTTTGACTGGGAGCACAACTGGGACCTGGCCCGCGGCTGCGTGCGCGACGTCCTCGCCAAGACCGGCATCGCCCCCGAGAGCATCGCCGCGGTCTCCACGACCTGCATGCGCGAGGGCATCCTGCTCTATGACAAGGATGGCAATGAGATCTGGGCCTGCGCCAACGTCGACGCTCGCTCCGACGACGAGGTGGGCCAGCTTATCGCGATGAACCCCGAGCTTGAGGCCGAGCTCTACCGCGAGAGCGGCCAGACCTACGCCCTGGGCGCGCTGCCGCGCCTGCTGTGGGTCAAGAACAAGATGCCCGAGGTCTACGAGAAGACCGCCCGCATTGGCATGTTCAACGACTGGCTCATCTATAAGCTCACCGGCGAGATGGCCATCGAGCCCTCCAACGGCTCCACCACCGGCATCATGGACCTCAAGACTCGCACCTGGGACCCCTCGATCGCCGAGCGCTGCGGCCTGCGCACCGACATCTTTGGCCCGGTCAAGGAGTGCGGCGAGATCGCCGGCCACGTGACCGCCAAGGGAGCCGCCGACACCGGCCTTGCCGAGGGCACGCCCGTCGTCGTGGGCGGCGGCGACTGCCAGCTGGGCATGATTGGCGTCAACGCCTGCGAGCCCGGCCAGGCCGGCGTCTTTGGCGGCAGCTTCTGGCAGTACGAGTTCAACACCGACAACGGTGCCACCGACCCCAAGTGCCGCGTGCGCGTCAACTGCCACGCCGCCCCGGGCGTGTGGCAGTACGAGGCGCTCGCCTTCAAGCCGGGCCTCGTCATGCGCTGGTTCCGCGACGGCTTCTGCCAGGCCGAGAAGGAGCAGGCCAAGGTCGAGGGCCGCGACGTCTACGACATCATGAATGAGCATGCCAAGGACATCCCCGCAGGCTCCTACGGCATGCTGTGCTGCTTCTCCGACGTTATGAACTACATCCACTGGACGCACGCCGCGCCCACGTTCACCAACTTCGAGCTTGAGCCCGAGAAGTTCAACAAGTACACCTTCTACCGCGCCATCCTCGAGAACACGGCCCTGCTGGTGCGCGGCCACATCGAGCTGGTTCGCGAGGCCACGGGCAACGAGCCCGACGAGCTGGTCTTTGCCGGCGGCGCCTCCAAGAGCCCGCTGTGGGCCCAGATCGTGGCCGACGTCACGGGTAAGCGCGTCAAGGTTCCCGTGGTGAAGGAGGCCACCGCGCTTGGCGCCGCCATCCTGGCAGGCTATGGCGTTGGCATCTACCCGAGTATCGCCGCGGGCGCCGCGAGCGTCGTCAAGTGGGACCGCACCTTCGAGCCCAACCCCGACAACGCCCCCGTCTACGAGAAGCTCTACCAGACGTGGCGCAAGGTCTACAAGCAGCAGTTCGAGCTCAGCGAGGCCGGCGTCACCAAGGGCATGTGGCGTGCGCCCGGCCTGTAAGTTGGGCACAACCAGTAAGGGAGAGGTGCCCGTGGCCAGGCCGCGGGCAGAGCAAAGGAGATAGACATGGCAGAGACGTTTGTCGTCAACGAGAACGACTTCGAGTACCGCTTTGGCGATTCCGGCCCCAAGTACCTCATGAAGGGCCCCCGCATGAACTTTGCCCTGGTGCAGTTCCAGCCGGGCCAGAACTTCCAGGCCCACCACCACAACATCATGGAGGAAAACTTCTTCGTGCTCGAGGGCAAGGTCGACATCGTAGTCGACGGCGTCTGCCACACCCTTGAGGCCGGCGACTTCATCCACATTGGCCCGGGCGAGGTCCACTATGTGAACAACGCCTACGACAAGCCCATGAAGATGGTCTCGACGCTCGCCCCCTTCCAGGAGGTCGACAAGGTCGAAGATCCCAACCCCGAGTACTAGGACGGTCCTTGCGGCGTCGCCCCACGCGTTCCTGAGCGCACGGGGCGACGCTTTTCTGTAAGATGAGTTTGCTTGGAGGAGTGGCAGAGCGGTTGAATGCGGCGGTCTTGAAAACCGTTGGGCGGCTCGTCCGTCTCGAGAGTTCGAATCTCTCCTCCTCCGCCAGATTGTGATGGCCCCGCAGGTTAGCGCCTGCGGGGCCTTTTCATGACGCCAGGCGTTTGCACGTGGCGCACGTGGCGGAATGGTTGCGCGGGCGGCACCGGACGCGTGCAAGGGCAGCGCTCCTGCACCCCAGGAGCAACCATTGGGGGTCGCTCATATTGAGGACATATCCTAGCGGGTATACTTTCCCCAAGCGCCGCAACGTGCGGCACCACCGAAGGGAGTACCCCATGAACCCCACCGTCATCGTTGCCATCGTTGTGGTGGTCATCGCGATAATCGGATTTTGCATCCACCTCTCCAACAACATCGTGAGGCTGTCCAACCGCTGCGACAACGCGTGGGACCAGATCAACGCGCAGCTCAAGCGCCGCGCAGACCTCATCCCTAACCTCGTCGAGACCGTGAAGGGCTACGCCAGCCACGAGTCTGGCACGCTCGAGGCCGTCATCGTCGCCCGCAACGGCGTCACGGCAGCCAAGACGCCCGACGAGGCCATGGCTGCCAACAACCAGCTCACCGGCGCTCTCCGCCAGCTCTTCGCCCTCTCCGAGAGCTACCCTGACCTGAAGGCCAACGCCAACTTCCAGCAGCTCCAGGGACAGCTTGAGGAAACTGAGAACAAGATCGTCTACGCGCGCCAGAGCTTCAACGACTGCGTGCTCATGTTCAATAACGCCATCCAGACCTTCCCCGGCAGCCTCTTTGCCGGCGGCCGCGCCCCCAAGCACGGCTTCGAGATCTCCGACGCAGACTCCCAGGTACCACAGGTCAAGTTCTAGATTATTGAATCTCAACGTATTCGCGGGGGCCATGATTCCCCGCAAACCAAATAGGGCTCCGTACCTGCTGGTACGGAGCCCTTCTCGTTAGCTCTGAAACCCGAAGCGGCGCAAGGAGCCTACTAGCAGCTCTGCATGATCTGGATGCCGGCGGAGCAGCCTAGGCGGTCGGCGCCAGCCTCGACCATGGCCTTGGCCTCCTCGGCGGTGTGGATGCCGCCAGCGGCCTTGACCTTGCAGCGGTCGCCCACGGTCTTGCGCATGAGGGCAACGTCGGCAACGGTGGCGCCACCGGTGGAGAAGCCCGTGGAGGTCTTGACGAACGTGGCGCCAGCCTCGACGGAGAGCTCGCAGGCTTTGACCTTCTCCTCGTCGGTGAGGAGGCAGCACTCGATGATGACCTTGACGCACTTACCGCCGGCGGCCTTCACGACGCTCGCGATCTGGTCGCGCACGGCGTCGTAGTCGCCATCCTTGAGCCAGCCCACGTTGATGACCATGTCGACCTCGTCGGCACCAGCCTCGACGGCCAGGCGGGTCTCGGCGGCAATGGCCTCGGGAAGCATGGCACCCAGGGGGAAGCCCACGACGCAGCAGGTCTTGACGTCGCTGCCAGCGAGCTTCTCGTGGGCCAGGGGCACCCAGCAGGTGTTAACGCAGACGGAGGCGAAGTGGTATTCGAGGGCCTCGTCGCAGAGCTTCTCGATCTGGGCGCGCGTGGCGTTGGCCTTGAGCAGGGTGTGGTCAATCATGCGGTTGAGTTCCATGTGCTTCTCCCTAATTCGTTGCATTCCCTTCGAATGCACGTGCCTACAGGCGAGGAAGCGCGCGGCGGCGTGCGCCCTTGTCATAAGGCAGGACATAACGGGAACGAGAGGGCACAAAGAGGCCCGGCGCTTGCCGTAAGGCACAATGCCGAACGACCAACGCCGGGCCAGCTCCTCTGGAAAGGACACCGCGCTCAGGCGGCGAAGCAGGCACCTGGCCCGCGCAAGGCGCCTCGCGGGACGCAAGGCAACCAGGAGAACTTAGCGGGCGAAGGCCTCGGTGAGCTTCTCCTGAAGCTCGTTCTTGTCAACGATGTTGTTGAGGATGACCTTGGAGTCCTCGGGAACATCCTTGATGAAGCCGGCGAGGTCGCGGCCAACGACGAAAAGGTCGGCAGCGCCGGGCTTGACGTCGGAGGTGGTGGAGTGGCTGACCTGGATGTCAGACTTGCCCATCTTCTTAAGGACGTCGTTGATGTTCATCTCGACCATAAGGCTGGAGCCGAGGCCCGAACCGCAGGCGCACATAATCTTGTGGACTTCCATGGTTCCTCTTTTCATATCGCGACGCTCCCCCTTGGTAGCGTCGCCCGTTTTTACGCAGCCTGTTGCTGCGCACCAACAACGATGTTACCCAATTGCGGGGCCGGAGCCGCAGCCCCAGCCCCGCAACCGGTAAGGTGACACAAATTTGGGTTAGACGGAGTTGCTCATGGTATGCAGGGCCCCGCTAAACCCATCCGCAGCAAATGCTACTCGGCGTCAGCAGCCTTGGGCTTCGGGGCGACGAAGTTGTAGACGATCGGCGCGACGAAGAACAGGACGCAGATGACGAGCAGGGGCATGCCCGGGACAGCCTGGGAGAGGTTGCCGAACAGGATGCCGAGCCAGGAGAAGTCGGCGTCGGAGAACGTGGCGGAGGTGAAGCCAAGCATCGTGAACACCGGCATGCAGACGGCCGGGAGGAAGGTGATGAGCAGGCCGTGCACGAAGGCACCGGCGACGCAGCCCTTCACGCCGCCCTCGGCGTTGCCGAAGACACCAGCGGTGGCACCGCAGAAGAAGTGCGGGACAACGCCGGGGAGAATCAGAGCAACGGGAGCGAGGTTGGCGTCGATGGCGCTGAGGATCAGCAGACCCACGATGCCGGCGGCGAAGGAGGTCAGGAAGCCGATGATGACCGCGTTAGGAGCGTACGGGTACGCAACGGGGCAGTCGATGGCGGGGATGGCACCCGGAACGAGCTTCTCGGCGATGCCCTTGAAGGCGGGGACGATCTCGCCGACGATCAGGCGAACGCCGGACAGAACGATGTAGACGCCACCAGCGAAGGCGCAGCCGGACGTGAAGGCCCAGACGACCCAGTTGGTCTGGGTCTCGGTGCCGACGTTCAGGAGCTCGTTGAGGTAGCTGAACTGGGTCGGGTCGGCGGCAAGGATGCCCTTGGCGACGGCGACGCCGGTCACGATGATGAACAGGACGATCATCGTGATGGAGATGGACACGGTGGTGTCACGCAGGAAGACAAGTCGCTTCGGGAAGTTGATCTCCTCGGTGGACTTGCCGCCCTTGAAAGCCCTGCCGACGAGGCCGGCGATGGCGTAGCCGATGCCGCCGAAGTGGCCGAGGGCCACGCCGTCGGTGCCGGTGACCTTCTTGAAGGTCGGCTGGCAGTAAGCAGGCGAGACGACCATGATGAAGGCGAGGACGCAGCCACCGGCGATGTAGAGCTGCCAACCGTCAAGGCCACCGATGCTCAGCACGACGGCGAGCATGCAGGCCATGTAGAGGGTGTGGTGGCCGGTCAGGAAGATGTAGTGCATGCGCGAGAAGCGGGCAAGCACGATGTTGAGGAGCATGCCGATGCACATGATGAGTGCGGAGGCCTGACCGAAGTCGTTCAGAGCCATGGAGACGACGGCCTCGTTGTTCGGCACGACGCCCTGCATGGAGAACGCGTAGTTGAAGATCTCACCAAAGGCGAGCAGGGAGCCGGACTGCAGGTAGCCGGAACCGGCGGTGAGGACCAGGAAGCCCACGATGGTCTTGATGGTGCCCATAACAATGTCCTCGATCGGCTTCTTCTGAAGCGCGAGGCCGAGGAGAGCGAGAAGGCCAACTAGGATAGCCGGCGTAGACAGAATGTTGACGATAAAGTCGAGAACTGCCATTTCTTCCCTTCCTTCCTTACGTAGGTACTACTACTTTCACTTGCCACTCGCAGCGGCTGCGGACGCTACGGGCGGCGCGATCGCCTTGTCGCCAATTACTCCTCGGTGGGGGCGCAGAACAGGGCGTAAACCTCGTCGGCGTCCTTAGCCTCGGCAATCTTGGTGATGTTGGCGGGATCACTGAACATAACGGCCAGCTTGCGCATGACGTCGATGTGGGAGTCGGCGTCCTCGGCGGCCAGGGTCACGAGCAGGCGAACGTCGGGGCCCTCCTCCTTGAAGCGGACCGGCTCACGAAGCACGGTGACGGCAAGCTGACGCTTGATGACGCCCTGCTCGGGACGAGCGTGGAGCAGCGCCAGGTCGGGGCAGATGACAAAGTAGGGGCCGAACTCCTTGGCGTTGGAGATGATGCCGTCGATGTAGTCGGTCTTGACGAAGCCCTGGTCAACGAGCGGCTGAACCGCGACGTGGACGGACTCCTCCCAGTCAGAGACCTTCTCGACGATCTGGACGTTCTCGCGCTTGAGCATGTCCTCCATACCGGCCATGGACAAACCCCTCTCTTGGTCGAAACATACCTGCACATAAAACCTTCATGCATTGTACAAAAGGGCAACGCATATTGCAGCCGGTTTTCCTGTTTTTTCCTGTTTCGCCGGGTTTGTTTCCTGTTTTCGGTCGATTTTGAGCCGTGAGCGACACTCGCCGATTGCATTATTTCCCGTTTCGATAATATATGTTAACTAAGCGTAAGCAGTCCGCTATTTAAATTTGGATGCAACGCCCGTCCCCTCAAACCACTTAAGTACGGAGAGTGCCTTGTTCCCCAAGGAGCGTAGAAAGCAGATTCTCGAGATGGTGAACGCCTCGGGCTTTGCCACCGTCGAGAACCTTTCGAAGCATTTTGGGGTAAGCGTCGACAGTATCCGCAAGGACCTCAAGGTTCTGCAGAACGAGGGCAAGATCAAACGCGAGTACGGCGGGGCGCTCAAGGTCGACGAGCCGCCGGTCGAGGAGGCCCCCTCCACGCCGGCCGCCGTTGCCGAGCGCGAGGCCGTGGTCGAGCAAGGCAGGCGCGATGTCGCCGCCCGCGCCTGGCTCGAGATCAACGATGGCGACGCCATCTTCCTGGGCGTCTCGCGCACGAACGTCTACCTCGCAGACCTCATCGCGGCGGGCGACAAGCGCCTCATCGTCACGACGAACATGATTGACGTGCTCCAACGCCTCGCCGGCAACCCCAAGGTCACGGCGCTCGCCACCGGCGGCTATCTCAACGTGCTCAACAACGGCTTCACCGGGCCCGCATGCATCAGCCTTCTCGAGCCGTTGCTGTTCTCCAAGGCTTTCCTCGGCACGTGCGGCGTCGACCTGGGCACGAGTGCGGTGCTCGCCACCACGACGGATGACGGCAAGGTGGACGACCAGGTGCTCAAGAACGCGTCGTATCGCTTCCTGCTCGCCGATCACGAGAAGTTCAGCATCCACAATGGGTATCGCTTTGCGTCCATCTCGGACTTTACGGCGGTCATCACCGACTCCAACGACCACTCGGTGCTGCGCGCCATTGCCGCCACGGGCACGCCCGTGCTCTGCTAGCTGTGATCACTTGGCAATGCGCGCGTGACACGGACGCGCCCCCGACCTGCACGCGGCCACATGTATAGACGGAAGATGGACGGAGCATCTCCAGCTCCATGGGTGCGTGATGAGCGCTGACCCCCTCGCGCCCTCCTCCCCCAGCTCACACATATATAAGAGAGGGACGGCACCCGTTGGCACCGCCCCTCAGTCGCAGCTTATTGAGGCGCAAGCGCCATCGCCCGTTGCCTAGAGGCCAAGCTCGTTGCGGCCGTAGGCCTTCTCCCACGAGACGCTGAACTCGTCGACGGCGATCTTGGTGCCGGGGTGGTCGATCATGGCGTGCAGGATCGCGGGCGGGAAGGTGATGGCCTGGATGCCGGCCTTGATGAGCTCATGCACCTGGCTGGTGTTGTGCAGCGAGGCGGCCATGACCTTGGTCTCGAGGCCCTGGACGCGCAGCATCTCGATGAGATGTTTGACCTGCTGGACGCCATCGCCGTAGTTGGACATGCGGTTGGTGTAGGGCGCGATGTAGTCGGCGCCGTTGACGGCGGCGAGGAAGCCCTGCTCGGAGGAGTACACCGAGGTGGAGAGGACGTTGAGGCCCTCGGCCTTGGCATCCTTGCAGGCCTTGAGGCCAGCCGGGGTCACCGGGATCTTGGCGTAGGTGTTCTCGGGACGCAGGGAGTTGATCTTGCGGGCCTCGGCCATGATGCCGTCGTAGTCCGTGGCGACGACCTGGATGAAGAGCTTCTGGTCCGGGCGCAGATAGTCGATGATCTGCTGGATGGCCTGCTCGGGCGCAAGGCCGCTGCGGGTGATGATGGTCGGGTTGGTGGTGACGCCGGCCACGTTGAGCAGGGAGTCGAGCTCCTTGATCTCGTTGATGTCGGCGGTGTCGATGATGACTTCCATGGCACATCCCTTCGTTGCCTCGCCGCGAGGCCCTCTGCCCTGCGGTCGCCGCACATCGGCGGCTCTGTTCCACGCCCATAAGATATCGCGTTAATTATTGTTTTACAAGTAGTTTGGATTGATTTATCGTATTTCTTGGAAAGTGAGACGGGCATCAGCAGATGGAGGCCCCGATGTATTCGGACGAGAGACAAAACGAGATCGCCAGCATGATCGAGCGCGAGGGGCGCGTCACGGTCGCCGATCTGTCGCGTCTCTTTGACGTCACCGAGGACTGCATCCGCAAAGACCTGCGCAGGCTCGTGGCGCAGGGCCGTTGCCGCAAGGTGTATGGCGGCGCCACCCGCGCCGAGGCCGAAATCAACCGCAACATCGCCGAGCGCGTTGACACGCTGCGCCCCGAGAAGCAGCGCATCGCCGAGAAGGCATGCGAGCTGATTCGCCCTAGGCAGACCATCTACCTAGACTTCTCTTCCATCAACATTCTGCTGGCAGACCTGATTGGCAAAAGCGGCATGAAGCTCACGGTGCTTTCGAACTCCGTTGACGTGCTGCGAGCCGCCACGGCGAACCACGAGGTGCGCGGCATTTGCCCGGGCGGCACGTACAGCGCCGAGTACAACGGCTTCGTGGGCCCGCTCGCGGCGCACGCGCTCGACGCCTACCGCTTCGACGCGGCGTTCATGGGCGCCGTGGGCATTGGCGAGGACTCCGACGACGTGCTGACGCTCGACCTCGATGACGTCCCGGCCAAGCAGGCGGCGCTCGCCCGCGCCGAGCGGAGCGTGCTCGTGAGCAGCTCCGACAAGCTGGGTCGCGGAGGCACCTACCGCTACGCGTCGCTCGACGACTTTGACCTCGCCATCTGCGACGAGGACCGCCCCGGCGCCGTGGCGCAGCTGCGCTCCCGCGGCATCACTGTGCTGTAGAGGGGTGGAGGAGGCGCGCGCCCGCCTCGCTCGCCCAGCTCAAATTCCACATTCCTAGGAAAATGCCGTTAACCGTATCCCTTATTATCAGTTAATAGCATTTACCTAGGATTTTGCAGTTACCAACGATGGAAGCCAGACCGCTTTTGTACCAAAACGGCCAATTCTGGTTAGATTCCTGTCAGGTTCGTGTCAGCCCGCGCGGGACTTTCTTTGCTTTCTCGAGGTCGACCGCCCACGTTTGGCCAATCCTATCTCAAATAGGGAAAGGGTTGACATGGCACAGAGACTACGGCGAGTAATGGACAACCAAATCGACGAGCTGCTCGCCGAGCAAGCGCGCCTCGGGAAATGTCTGCGGAGCAATCCGAGTATCTTGCATGCATTGCTGACGAGGCGCCGAAAGGGCGTCGTCGTTTCACCGAAAAACGGAATGTTCGCTTCGCGAGACCTATGGGAATCGCTTGATGTCCGCCAGCGCCACCTCTTCGTTGCTCGGACGATAGCCGATAGGTGCCCCGACGATCTCTTCTGCTATGTGACAGCGGCTTTTGCCTATGGTCTTGACTTCACAATTACAGGAGCCTTTGGCACCGACGTGAAAACCGTCTGCATCTCCGGTAAGGGAGGAGCAAATGGCTGCTCATCTGCCGGCCTGCGCCGTTTCAAGCTGGAGGCAGATGGTGCTTGGACCGCAGAGGGACTGCGAGTCTCCTCGCCAGAGAAGACAGTGTTCGACTGCGCAAGGGGACTCGCCTTCCCCGATGGACTCGCTATTGCCGATTCCGCCTTGAGGCTCGGTCTACTCGACCCCGACAGCCTTCGGAGGCTCATTGACAGCGGAGGAAATCGCAAGGGAATCGGAAAAGCGCGGGATGTTTTCGAGCACATGAATGGCTTGGCCGAAAACGGCGGCGAGTCCGTCCTACGCGCACGGATGATTGAGCTTGGCTATGCTGAACCCAAGCTGCAGGTTACCTTTGATAACCCGCTGGAGCCGACCAAACCTTATCGGGTCGACCTGCTCTCGATTCGAACCGACGGCACCATGGTTGCCATAGAGCTAGACGGTCGACGCAAATATACGGACGCTGAGTTCATGAATGGAAAGGACACGGTTGAAGTACTCCTAGACGAGCGTCAGAGGGAGGCCGCGCTTTCATCTCTTGGTCTAGAAATCATGCGCATCCGCTGGCCCGATTTGCTCGATTCCGCCAAGTTCTCGAGCATCATGAATGCATACCGAATACCCACGGCAAGACAACTCGGCCACTAGGCATACGGCCAGCTACAGATTCCTAGGAAAATGCCGTTAACTATGTCTCTTAAATATAGTTAAGAGCATTTTCCTAGGAATCTGTAGAAGAGAATGGGATAAGACGCCGCTAGTAGCTAAGACGCAGCTAGTAGCCCATGGCCTGGAGGATGAACATCACCACGGTGAGAATCGCGACCACGACGACGATGAACCAGGTGAGCAGGGTCCACGCGCGGCTGTTAGCGTAGGCGCCCATGACGTGGCGGTCGTCGGCAATGCGCACCATGAAGACGAGCAGGACCGGAAGCAGCACGCCGTTGATGACCTGCGCCACCATCATGATGCCAAACAGGTCGACCTGGGGCAGTAGCACCACGGCCGCGGACAGCAACGTGATGGCCGTGACCATGCCGCGATACGCCGGCGCCTCGCCCCAGCTCTTGTCCTGGCCGCGCTCCCAGCCAAACGCCTCGCACACGGCGCTCGACGTGATGCCCGGCAGCACGCACGCGGCCAGGAAGCTCGCGCCCACGAGGCCGGCGCCAAAGAGCACCTCGGCATAGGGGCCGACAAGAGGCGCCAGCGCGCGTGCCGCGTCCTCGGCCGAGTTCACGGCGATGCCGGCGGGGTTCAGCACGCTGCCGGTACAGACAACGATGAAGAACGCGATGAGCTGCGCCACGATGGCGCCGCTCACGGTGTCGATGCGTTGGTAGGGCAGGTCGTCGACGTCGCAGTTCTTCTCGACCACGTTGCCCTGGCCCATGAAGATCATGTAGGGCGAGATGGTCGTGCCGATGTTTGCCACCAGCAGGCTCACGTAGGCAGGCGTCATGTTGACCTGCGGCAAGAACGTCGAGCTCAGGACCTGTCCCCAGTCGGGACCAACCATGAAGCTCGCCGCCACGTAGGTCACGAAGACGCAGGCAATGGCAAGCAGGATCTTCTCGATGCGCTTGTACGAGCCGCTCATGCCCAGCAGCCACACGGCAATGGCGGCGATGGGCACACTCACGATGGTGGGCACGCCAAACAGCTGCATGCCCGAGGCGATGCCGGCGAACTCGGAGAGCGTCACCATCGTGTTGCTCACGATGAGGGCGAGCATGGCGAAGGCGCTGAGGCGCACGCCGTACTGCTCGCGAATGAGGGCGGCGAAGCCCTTGCCCGTGACGCACCCCATGCGAGCTGCGGTTTCCTGCACCACGATGAGCAGGAAGCACATCACGGGAATTGACCAGAGCTGCTCGTAGCCAAACACGGCGCCGGCGTTGGAGAACGTCGCCACACCGCCGGCATCCATGCCGGCAAGGGCCGTGAGCAGGCCCGGGCCCATGGCGCCCAGCACCGCCGCCGCACGCAGCGGCTCGTGGCGGCGCGCCTTGATGGCGCCCTCGGCACCAACGGAGCGCACGCCGCGCAGGTTCTTCCAGACCTTGAAGCTCCTCATCGGCCCACCCCTAGCCAAGCAGCGGCATCGTGAGGGCGCAGGCCACGGCCACGAACACGGCGAGCGCAACGACCAGGGCAACGACGTGCAGCACCAGGCCGCTCGTGTCGCTGCCGCGTTCGTCGCGGGCGCGCAGCACCTTGAGGTAGACGGGCGCGCTGGCAAAGCTCGCGACCACGGCCACGGCGGCAGCCTCGAAGCCGCGCATGAGTTCGAACACCACGGCGCCCAGGCCCTCGCTCGCTCCGTTGACCACGCCGTTTCCGGCCGCGCAGACCAGCATCACGATGGCTGCCCACAGCACGCCCATGGCCACGCTCTTGACCGCGAAGCCGCCGATGGAGGGGGCGTCCTCGTCGTCGGCGTCGTACTCGAGGAAGAAGTTGGTGACGTAGCGGATCATCTCGCCCGCCACGACCAGCGCCACGGGGGCGGCGAAGGCCACGGCCACGCCGGTCGAGGGACCCAGCACCAGGGCGAGCAGGACGGCGGCCACCATCCAGAAGAAGAACCACATCTGGTTGCGCAGGAAGCGCATGAGGTCATCGGAGTTGGCGTCGGAGTCGGAGGAGTCGGAGGTTCCGCCCGCGATGCGCAGGTCCTCCTCGTGCTCCTCCTCCATGACGTCGAGGGCGTCGTCGACCGTGACGATGCCCAAGATCTTACCGGTGTTCTCGTCGACGACGGGCATCGCGAGCAGGTTGTACTTGGCGATGTCCTCGGCCACGTCCTCCTGGTCATCGTCGGGCTTGGCGGTGAGTACGTCATCGTCGCCGGCGAGCTTGCCCAGGGTGTCGGTGGGGTCGGAGACGAACAGGCGCCGCACCGGCACGACTCCGCAGAGGCGCTCGTTGTCGTCGGTGAGGTAGATGTAGTTGACCGGCTCGAAGTCGTCGGGCAGGTCGCGCATGATCTTGGCGACGTCGGCCACCGTGGCCTCGCGCGAGACGGAGACGAACTCCGAGGTCATGATGCGGCCGGCGGTGTCGTCCTTGTAGCCGAGCAGCTGGCGAATGGCGCGCTGCTCGTTGATGCCCATGAGGCGCAGGAGCTTCTCGGCACGCTCGTAGTCGAGCTCGCCTACGAGCTCGGCGGCGTCGTCGGGGTCCATCTCGGACAGCATGCGCGAGGCGTCGGCGTCGGCCATGTCGCCCATGATCTTGGCGGCCATCTCGTCATCGTCGAGCTCGGCCATGGCCTCGGCCGCCTGGGCGTCGTCGAGCTGGGCAAACACCTGGCCGCGCAGGCGCGGGTCGAGCTGCTCGATGATGTCGGCGACGTCGGCGGGATGCAGGTCGTCGAGCGTCTGGTGCGAGACCGACAGCTTGACGTTGGACAGGTCGCGGTCGATGAGGTCCATGTAGTTCCACGCGATGATCTTCTCGGGAATTTCATGGCCCAGGGCGTGCGAGCAGCGCATCACGAGGCGCTCGAAGGCAGGCGACAGCGCGCGCAGGATGCCACGCATGCCCACCTCGGCGCCCAGCAGACGCAGTTGGCTGGAGCTCGTGTCGGACAGCTTGAGGTCGTTGACGCGCACGACGCGCATGCCACGCGTGTCGACGATCTGTTTGTTGAGCAGGTCACGGGCGATGAGGACCTCGTCAGGCTGCAGGTAGGAGAAGCGGATGTCGGTGGCGGGAACGGCGAGGCGGACCTCGTTGTCATCGAAGGTCTCGACGTACTTGCGCCACGAGATCATGAACGGCGACTTGCCGGGGCCCTGGAAGGCCAGCGAGGTGACGCGGGGAAAGACCTCGCGCGTGGCAATGCCGAGGTCGTTGACGACGCCGATCTTCTCGCCGTTGGCGTCGAGAACGGGGTTGCCCAGAAGCTGGGACAGGTAGATCATACGTGCTCCTTCGTGCTAGCGCCGAGAATCGGCGGCACTCATGCCAGGCGCGGCCGCGGAGGGCGGCACGGGTCTGGCTCGGACACCCCATGCGGCGCGTCCGAACGTGGCACGTCACACGGGGTCATCGACTCGCAGGTCGGGGTTTCATCAATGACCCTTCTCTTGGGTTGAGGGATGCGGACGCCCGCGCGTGTGAACGCGGGGCCGCGGCGCAAGGTCATCGAGACCCTGCGCCGCCCATTGTACACGCGAAGCTGCGAACGGCGCGGCAGCGACCGCCCAATGCTTGCAAAAAGCTGATGCTGCGGAGCAGGTAGCGGCAAAGCCGCCGACCCTTGACGGGGGGCCGGCCGCGTGGCCGGGCGGGCGTCGAGCTCCGCCGGCGCGGCAGCCCCGCAGCCCTCCCCTAGTCGCTCGAGCCCGAGGAGCCGTCCGAGCCATCAGAGCTCGACGAATCGCTCGAGGAGCTGTCGTCGGTCTTGAGCTGCGTGGGCCACACGCAGCCGTCGGGCATCGTGGCGTCGCCGCCGGCGATGTCGGCCGGAATCGAGCTGTCGGACTTCATGAGGTCGCTCACGGTCACGAACTCGTAGCCCTGGCTCTGCAGCGACTCGATGATGCGGGGCAGGGCCTCGACGTCCTGGTCACGGTTGCCGCCGCCGTCGTGCATGAGGATGATGCTGCCCGAGGTCACGTTCTTGAGGCAGTTCTCGACAATCGCGTCGGCGCCGGGGCGCTTCCAGTCAAGCGAGTCCTGGTTCCACAGCACGCTCACGCTCGCGAGGCCGCCCGAGTTGAGCCAGGCCTTCTCGGAGAAGGCGCCGTAGGGCGGGCGGAAGCCCGTGGTCTTGACGCCGGTGGTCGACTCGATGTTCGAGAAGGTGCTCGAGAACTCCTGCTGCAGGGCGCTGGCGTCGAGGGCGGTGAGCTGCTGGTGCTGGTAGGTGTGGCTCATGACCTCGCTGCCGCGGTCACAGATCTTCTTGGCGAGGTCGGGGTAGGCCTCGACGTTCTGGCCCAGGCAGAAGAACGTGGCGTGGATGTTGTACTGGTCAAGAATGTCGAGATAGGCATCGGTGTACTTCTCGGCGGGACCATCGTCGAAGGTGAGGGCCACGAGCTTCTTGCCATTATCGGGAGAGATCTGGTGCACCGAGACGACGGCGTTCTGGGTCTCGCTCAGGGTGTCGCCGCGGGCCGTCTCGCCCGACTGCTTGCCGGTGCGCATCTCGTACTGGCCAACCTTGGGCCACTGGGAGATGTAGCTGATGTTGCCCCACGCGTCGCCACCCATCTCGAGCTGCGGCTGCTCGTCCATCACCTGGACGTCGTAGTCCTCGGTGCGGTCGCCGCCGTCAGTGATGTCGAGGGAGTCGTCCTCGCTCACGCGGTAGTTCGAGATGTCGTCCTGGCTCATCTGGTTGCCGCCGAGCGTGGCCGTGAAGGCATAGCCCGCGCCGTCCTCGAGCTTGTTGCCCGAGACCGAGACGAGGTTGCCCGCAGTGGGAGAAAGCTCGGCGTCGGATATGACCTGCTCGCAGGTGCTGCCAACGCGGATGCTGTACGTCTCGCCGTTGAGCGTGATGTTCACCTTACGGTTTGACCACAGCAGTACCGCCACGATGGCCACGATGGCCACGCAGACGATGCCCGCGATGATGCTGCGCGCACCCGACGAGGTGCGGCGGCGTCCCATGAGGTCGCCGGTGCGGCGGCCGCCCACGATGCCCGACATGAGCACGGCCTTGCCGCCCGCGAGTGGGTTGCGGCCACGGCCGCGACCGCGGGCGTCACGCGGCGGGCCGGCATAGCGCTGTCGCTGGCCGGAACGTCCCTGGTAGCCGCCGCGTGCGGAGGGGCGGGCGGCAGTGCCACGCTGGGGCCGGGCGGCAGACGGACGCGCGCCGGGGCGCTGGGCGCCACGCGAGTCGAGGCCATAGCCCTGGCGCTGGTCATAGCGCGGGCGAGCCTGGGGGCGCGCCGCGCCACCATAGCCAGGGCGAGAGGGGCGCTGCTGCAGGCGGGCCTGGGGATGGTCACCGCGCGCAGCGCGAGGACGGTCGCCATAGCTCGGGCGCTGCTCGCGGTACCCATATGACTCGGGGCGATACGAGCCCGAGCGACCCGCCTCGTCGCGCCTGGGCCGGGGGTTGCCCTGGCCGCGGCCGTCGTTTCTGCCCCTGTAGTCTGATGAGTACGACATCGCTATCCGTTTCGCCACGCAAGGGGCCGGCCCTGCGGCCGCCCCCTACTTTTCGTTCACCCCTAGCTTACTTGCTCGCGTCCTTGAATTCCTTCATAAAGCTTGAGAACATGCCGCGGGTCTTGCCCAGCTGCTCGCCCACGGCCCTTGCCGCGGCGGTTCCGGCCTCGGAGGCGTTGGCCGGCTTGGCAGCGGGCTTTGCAGACGAGGCACCGGCGGCCTTCTCGGGCGCACCGGCGGCCTCGTGGTAGTCCTGCGAGGCCTGCTGGACGCTGCGCTTGGCCTTGCCGATAAGCTTGCCCAGGCCGTGGGCACCCTTGTCGACCGCGACGGAGGCCTTCTCGTCGAACTTCGCGGTGGCCTTCTTGGCGCTGTCCTTAGCCTGCGCGTAGCCCTCGCCTGCCTTGGCGGCAAGGCCGCCGGAGAGTTCGAGGTCTGCCGCCTGGTCCTTCACGATCATGCGGCCCTTGTCGTAGCGAACCACCCAGGCCGCCGGGATCTCGAAGAAGCCCACGAGCTCGGAAGCGGTGTTGCCTTCCTGGGCGCAGAAGCAGTCGACCTCGCCGGTGGTGACGTCGAGGCTCGCGTCCATCACGTAGCCCAGGAACTTGCCCGACTCGCAGATGACGTCGGCACCCTCCCAGATGATGCAGTGGTCGAGGTCGAGGCCCAGGCGCTTGCACGCGGCGGCGTCGAACGACTCCTTGGTGCCTGCGCACAGAAGACCGCCCTCGTGGAACTCGACCGAATCGAGCGGAACGAAGCGGTCGTCCTGCTTGACCATGCCCGCGACGTCGGGGCGGCGCACCATGATGCCCACCATGCGGCGGCTGTCGGGTGCAAAGACGAGGTTGTGGACCTTGCCGTACTTCTTGGGATCGGGCTCGACGCCGGCCTGCGCTTGCTTGCGCGAGGCCTTGCCCGGCACGAAGACCTTCGTGCGAACGATCGAGCTCATCATCTGCTTTGCCATCGCAACCCCATCTCATGAAATGGGGCGCCAACGGTTTCCCGCGGCGCCCCACGAACCAGCGTCTAGAGGCTCCTAGGCCTCGGCGTCCTCATCGGCACCGTCCTGCTCGGGCTCTGCCTCGGCGGCCTCCTCGACGTGGACGTCGACGGCCTCGGTGGCAGGAGCCTGCGGAACCGCGCCCACCTTGTCGGCGACGGCGGTGGCCGTGGCGGTCACGGCGTCGGCGGCGGTGGCCACGTTGTCGGACAGCGTGCTGCGCAGCTGGTCCATGCGCTCGCGGGCCAGATCGATCTTGGCGCGCAGCTCGTCGGTCGTGGCGTCGACGGTGGGACGCAGGCCGCCCAGGCGGTCGTTCACGACGGCGCCGCCCTTCTCGTACGCGTCGGCCGCGGCATCCCAGGCGTCATTTACGACGTCGGCCGCCATGGCGCGACTCTCGGCGCCAGAACGCGGAGCCAGCATGATGCCGGCGACAACGCCAGCGGCCGCACCAAACACGCTGCCCAGGACAAATCCAACTGCACCCTTGCTCATAGTTGCCTCCTTTGGCGCACGCGAGAACGCGGGCGCTCGTCGTCAGTCCTACGTTGTTGGCGATTATACCCAGCCGCGGGGCTATGCCTCGAGCTCGCCCTCGCCCGCCTGGGCGGGCGCGTCGACGTCCTCGGCAGAAGCGGCGGGCTCGTCGGGGCCGGCCTGCTCGCCCTGTTCGGCCGCAGCCTTCTCGGCGGCGTCGCGGGCGGCCTCGCGCTCGGCAATCTGCTCGGCGTTCTGGACCAGGTCGCGGATGCCCGCGACGATGGCGTCGACGTCAGGCTTAGGGTCGGCGCCGCCGGAGTAGGCCCACTGCAGAATCCATGCGGCGCTCGACAGTGCGGACGAGACCAGCACGTCATCGGGGCAGGCAAGCTGCACGTCATAGGTGCGCGGCTCGCCGGCCACCTCCCAGGTGCGGCCGCACGAGACGTCGCCGCCCAGGCCCGTGCGGGCCATGAGCTCGATGGTCACGTGCTCGAGCAGGTGCGCCACCTCGGTGGCGCCCATGACGTCGCGGAACGTCTCGGAGGCGTCGCCCAGGCAGGCGTGGTCCACGATGTCGGGCAGGAGGTTGTAGACGTGGGTGGTGCCGACGAGGTCCTCGTCGGTGGTGAGCGGGCCGCCGTTGGCAATGGTCACGCGGGCGGTGAAGTGCTGCGGCGCCACGGCAACGCGGCGGATGTCGATAAGCTGTGCCATCTCTGTGCTCCCTTTAGGTGTGAGCGGCGCGGGTGTGGCCCGCGCGACGCGCACGGGCTCCGTAACAGCCATGGTAGCCGAATTGGGCCGCGCCTACAGGAAGCGATAGCTCACGGTGCGCACGCCCCACTCCTCGGTGGAGGAGGCGCCAAGGGCTCGCCAGACACCGCCGGCGAGGTCGAGGTCGCGGCCGAGCGGGGCAAAACCGCCGGTGTCGGTGACCATCGCGGTGACGGTGAGCCCGTTGTAGTAGATCTCGACCGTGCGGCCCAGCAGGTCGGTTCGCGAGGCGGGCACGGCGACCGTCATGCTGCTCTCGGTGAGAAGGACGCCCGAGGCCGTGGCGTCGTAGCCATCGTTGCAGGCTAGGGTGTAGGCAGAGGCGCTCCCCTGCTGCCAACCCTCGTCGCGCGTGACGACGACGGTGTCTCCCTCGAGCGCGATGCCGGCGGTCTGCTCGCCCACCTGCTCGGGACCAATGGTCTTGACCTCGTAGCCCGTGCGGGCAGAGGCCTGCGAGAGCGAGGCGTTGCTGGTAGAGGTGCCCGTCGCGAACTTGGAGGCCGCGTCTGCGGGCAGCGTTGCCTCGCTGGCGTTGGCGCTCACGCCAATGGCGGTGGTGGAGTCCTGGCCCGGGGCCGCCTGAGCGGCGCCCACGTGCGTGACGGCAAAGACTGCTGCCACGACGATGGCAAACGCCACCATCACGGTGAGGGGGATAACCCTGAAGCGCCCTGTTGCGCGTCTGGCCAAGCACGACTCCCGTCGACTGTGCCGGGCACTCCCGGCGACTGTGATGAATCGAGGCGTGTCGTGGTTGGTGTGTGATACCCCGATGCCCGCCGGCGCGCGGCTCGGGCCACGGCTGCAGGGCGATGTAATGAGGTAAATTATACCTGAGACGCGCAGGGCACCACCAACCGACAAGGCTGGCGGTGCCCTAGTTATGGAGCGGATATGAAGAGACGTTGATAAACCGCAGCTAGATTGCATATACAATACGGCTGCATTTTTATGCATCCCGTCTGCCGAGCAGAGCTTGACGAGGCACACGCGGAACCTCTCGAGCGCGGGCAGTGGGCTCACAGGTCGCTACTCGTCGGGCGTCTCGTCCTCGCCGGCGGGGGCAGGCAGCTCGGGCGCCGTCACGCGCAGCAGGGCGATGCGGCGGCCGCGCATCGACTGCACGAGGAAGTTGTAGCCCTCGACGTCGAACGAGTCACCGGGGCTCGGCACGGAGTCCGCGAGCTCGAGAATGAAGCCGGCGACCGTCTCGTACTCCTCGGAGTCCTCGATGGGCCAGCCCAGGTCGCGCGCGTCATCAATCGAGAAGCGGCCGTCGACCAGCCACTCGCGGTCGGACAGGCGCGTGAGGTACTTGTTGTCGGGGTCGAACTCGTCGGCTATCTCGCCTACGACCTCCTCGACGATGTCCTCGATCGTGATGACGCCGGCGGTGCCGCCGTACTCGTCGACCACGATCGCCATCTGGTCATGGCGCTGCTGCATCTCGGAGAGCAGTGGGATGATGTCCTTCGTGTCGGGCACGAAGACCGGGTCGCGGGCGAAGTCGCTCACGGGACGGTTCTGCGCGTCGTCGTCGACGATGGGGCCCAGCAGGTCCTTGATGTGCGCCACGCCCACGATGCGGTCGATGTCCTCGTGAAACACCGGGATGCGCGAGAAGCCCGTGCGTCTCATGAGCGCAAGTGCCTCGCCCAGTGTCTCGGTGTCCTCGACGGCCGTGAGGTCCACGCGCGGCACCATGACCTCGCGCGCGATGGCGTCGCCCAGGTCGAAGATCTCGTGGATCATCGACTTCTCCTTGTCGGAGAGCTCATCGGCATCGGTGACCATGTAGCGGATCTCCTCTTCGGAGACCTCCTGGCGGTCGTCGGCAGACTTGACGCCCAGCAGGCGCGACAGGCCGTCGGCAGACTTCGAGGTGAGCCACACGAGCGGGGCCACCACGCGCGAGAAGCCCCGCAGGAACGGCGAGACCGACTTAGAGACCTCCTCGGCGTTTGCCAGCGCCATGCGCTTGGGCACGAGCTCGCCCACCACGATCGAGACGTACGAGACGATCACCGTGATGACGATGGGTGCCAGCGCGTTGCAGACGCCTGCGGGCGCGCCCAGCGAGATGAGCCAAGCGGCAAGCGGGTCTGACAGGGTCGTGGAAGCGACCATGGCCGAGAAGAACCCGACGAGGGTGATGGCCACCTGGATGGCGGCGAGAAACTGGCCGGAGTCGCCGGAGAGCTCGAGCGCGACCTTGGCGCGCTTGTCACCCTCGTCCGCATCGTGCTCGAGCACCGCGCGCTTGGCGGCAACGAGCGCCGCCTCGGACATCGAGAAGTACCCGTTTGCGATGGTGAGGAGCAGCGTAAAGAGGATGCTGAGCGCTACTTCCATGACGACACCCCCTTGAGCTGCGGGGCGGCGCTTGCGCGCAGGCCCTGATTGTCGCTGGCGGGGTTGGAAGAGACGTGGCCACTCATGCCCAGGGGGCATCTACTGTGACAGTCTCCCGCGTCGCTTTTGGCGTTCATGTTCTCCTCGCTCTTTGCTCGCCGAGCGCGTCGGCGCGTGCCGGATGTGCCCCGGCGTGGCTGCCGGGCCCTTCCCGGCGGCGCGGCTTGGTCCGCGCATTGGGGATTAGTATACCCAGCGCCGCCCGTCTCGCACGATAGAGAAGGCGGGTCTCGCGTGTATGCTGTTTGTTAGGCCGTTCCTCTTACATAAAAATGTGAACTCGTTACAAATATGACCGTTCATTGCCAAATCACAGCCGTTTGTAGGTGACATGTTGCTATATAAGCGGTATTGTATTGACATATTCATTAGGCATAGAGGCGGACACGCCGCCAGCGATAGAAAGGGAACCACATGGCTCGCTACACCATTGACGACCTCGCCAGACTCGTCGACCACACCAACATCCACGCCGACGCCACCGAGCAGGACATGGCCAAGCTCTGCGACGAGGCCAAGGCCTACCACTTCAAGATGGTCGCCGTGAACCAGGTCCAGTCCAAATTCTGCTCCGAGCAGCTTGCCGGCACCGACATCGACACCGGCGCGGCCATCGCCTTCCCGCTGGGCCAGACCTCCATCGCCGCCAAGGTCTTCGAGACCAAGGACGCCCTGGCCAACGGCGCCAACGAGATCGACTACGTCGTGAACCTCACGCAGGTCAAGGCCGGCAACTGGGATTACATCGCCGACGAGATGGCCCAGATCGTCGCCGCCTGCCAGGAGGCCCGCGAGGCCACCGGCCTCGAGATCCCCTGCAAGGTCATTCTCGAGACCTGCATGCTCACCGACGAGGAGAAGGTCAAGATCTGCGAGATCGCCACGCGCGTGAAGCCGACCTTCGTGAAGACCTCCACCGGCTGCGCCAACGGCGGCGCCACCGTCGAGGACGTCAAGCTCATGAAGCAGACCGTGGGCGACGCCGTCAAGGTCAAGGCCTCCGGCGGCATCCGTGACGCCGACACCTTCCTCGACATGGTGCGCGCGGGTGCCGAGCGTATCGGCTGCAGCGCCGGCATCCCCATCATCGACGAGCTGCGCCGTCGCTTCGAGGAGCAGGGCATCGATTCCATCGAGCTGTAGGAGCGCACCGCGAGTCGGCGCTTGCCTGCATCCGCGGCGTTGGCCGCGCGGCAGGCGCCAATCATACAGAGCACCCTCTTTTGCAGGAGGCCCGCCGTTCACCCAGGATCGGCGGGCCTCATCTTGTTTGGCTGCTTGGTCCGGGGCGATGTGCCCGCATGGGACGAATTAGCCCGGAGCAATTTTGTCCTGCTTTTCCTGTGGTTTGGGACGATAAAGCTCCGGGCTAATTTGTCTCAGAGCGCTACTGCTCCTCGCGGCTGACGTTGAACTCGAAGGTGTTGTTCTCGCCACGGTAGGTGGCAATCGAGTACTCGACGGCGTGGCCGTCGGACTCGCGGCCCACGGTGTGGAAGAGGAACAGCGGGTCGCCGGGGTCGACGTCGAGCAGGGCCGCAGTGGCGGCATCGGCCTTGATGACGTCGAGGCGGCGGTGCGCCTGTGTCACGGGGTGGCCGCACTCGGTCATAGCGCTGTACATGCGCTGCGTGGTGAAGTCGTAGCGCTCGAAGTCGGGGTAGGGCTCGACCGGGATGTAACTCTCGACGAACACGTTGGGCTTGTCGTCGACGTAGCGCAGGCGAACCAGCTTGTAGACCTCCTCGCGAGGCTTGAGCTCGAGGTTCGCTGCCACCTCGTCGCTCGCGCGCTCGCGCTTGAAGATGATGACGGTCGAGCGAACGGTGCGGCCCTCGCGGCTCATGTCCTCCTCGAAGCTGCGCACGCCCATCGTGAGGCCCTGGGCCACCTTGGGCTTCGTGACGATCGTGCCGCGGCGCTTACGCTTCTCGACGTAGCCGTCGTTAGCGAGGATCTGGAGGGCCTGGCGAATCGTGGGACGGCTCACGCCGTAGCTCTTGGCGAGCTCGATCTCGGGCGGGATGATCTCGCCCTCCTTGTACGTGCCGTCCTTGATCTTTGCGAGCAGGTCGTCCTTGATCGCGGAGTAGAGCGTGGCCATGGTGCACCGTCCTTGCTATGGAACGAGGCGAGTCCTCGTAAAGTTTCTTACATATACATATGTAAGTTATTGTTGCATACATAACGCGAGAAGTGCGCGGCGTCACACAAAATTTAAGGGCCATCCGCTTTGCACGGACGACCCGGCGTCACGAGGTGGAGCGGCGCGCCAGGCACGCCGCCCCACCAGACCACGCATTTCAGAAGAGGTGACAAAGGGCTCTGACCCCTTTGTCACGCCTGCAGCTCGCGGAGTTCCTTGAAGATGTCGGCGTAGGGGCGGCCCTTGCCAAAGACGGCGCTCGTGCCCAGGACGGCACCGTCGACGCCCATCTTGGAGGCCTTCTCAATCACCGCGGGCGAGCAGGCGCCGTCGATGATGACCTTGTAGCCATACTTCTCCTTGGCCGCGACAAAACGCTCGAGCTTCTCGTCCACGTAGTCGAGGTACTTCTGGCCCGAGAAGCCCGGATTCACGGTCATGACCAGCACGTAGTCGACCACCGGCAGCGACGTCTCGACCGTCTCGAAGTTGACGCCTGGATCGACGACGAGGCCGGGGTGGGCGCCCAGGCGCTCGATCTGCAGCAGGGTCGAGTTGATGGTGGGCTCGGCCTCCTGGTGAACGTAAACGATCTGCACGCCAGCCTTGACCAGCAGGTCGATGGTCGTGGGCTCGTGGTTCGACATCAGGTGCACGTCGCAGGGGACCTTCGAGCGGCCGCAGATGGCCTCGACGTCGCCCAGGCCCATGCCCAGGTTGGGCACGAAGTGGCCATCCATCACGTCGAGGTGAAAGCCGTCGCAGCCGGCCTCAACCAGCTCGTCGACCTCCTCGCCCAAGCGAAGGAAGTCGGCACACATCATAGAGGGCAGTAGCAGCATGTTCTCTCCTTGAGAAGTCGTGGTTGCAGGCGTACTGGCCTAGGCGGTCGTGGTAAGCAGCGTGACGTTGCCGTCGAGCTCGAGGGGCTCGCCCTTCGGCAGCAGGATCTGGTCGCCCACGGCGATGTCCTCGCCATTGGCGGTACCCGAGCCGCGGCCCACGGTCACGAGCTTGTACTCCTCGCCCGGCAGGGTGCACGGACCCGTAACCTCGATCTTCTCGACCGTGAACGAGTCGTTGGAGATGAGGTGCGTGCGCTTCATGTTGCCCAGGTCCTCGGTCCAGGGCTTGGCCTGGTTGACCATCAGCGACTTGTCGTAGCTCAGGCAGTCGATGGCCTGCTCGAGGTGCAGCTCGCGCAGCGACCCGTCGGCTTGCACGCGGTCGTAGTCGTAGAAGCGGTAGGTGACGTCGGTAGCCTGCTGAATCTCGTAGGCGATAACGTTCTTGCAGCAGGCGTGGAGCAGGCCCGCCGGCAGGTAGACGAAGTCGTCCTTCTCGATGGGCAGGTGGTCGATGAGGTCTGCCCAGCGACCCTCGGCGATGTAGTTGCGAAGGTCCGCCTCGTCGGTGGCGTTGTGGCCCCAGACCAGCTCGGAGCCCTCGGCCGCCTCGAGGAAGTACCAGGCCTCGTTCTTGCCCGCCGCAAAGCCCAGGGGCTTGGCGTGCTCGGTGTCGGGGTGCACCTGGATCGAGAGGTCGTCGACCGGGCACAGCAGCGAGATGATCACCGGGAACTGGCGGTTGGTGTCGCCAAACAGCTCGGAGTGCTCGCGCCACAGCTCGCCGAGCGTCTTGCCCTCGTACTCGCCGGAGACGCAGACGTTGGACTGCTCACCCTGGTCGGCGAACGCCCAGGCCTGGCCCACGCCGTCGGGCATCCAGTCGTAGTGGTAGTAGTCGCGGCAGGTGTTGCCGCCCCAGACGGTCTGCTTGGGGATGGGCTTGAAGCGCAGAAGTGCCATGGCGCGTCCTTTCCGTAGGTGCTTTTGCTTGCGGCCTTGGGCGGGTCGATGCCCCGTCCCTTGTTGCTCATGGGGACGATTCGCGTACGTCGGCTCGTCTCGCACATGACGACGTTCGAGCATCACCACAGGCCAAAGCTGGTGAACCGGTTAATAAATTAGGAAGGCCCCGGGGAACCGTGTGGGTGCCCCGGGGCCTTGGAACAGCGAGCTCGCTATGTGACCTCGCTCAGATGTTGCGGGGCAATCCTTAGAAGACGCCAAGCAGGCAGAAGACGATGACAGCGGCCGTGAGGACCAGGATGACCTTCGTGGGCGAGAACTGCTTCTTGTCGAGCATCCACCAGGTGACCAGGACGGCGATCAGCGGAAGGATCTTGGGGAAGACGCCGTCGAGGGTGTCCTGCAGCGGAGCCCAGTCGCCACCCATAGGGATGTTCAGGGTGGTCACGAGGGCGATGTTGCCGGCCGACAGGGCGCCGATGACCATGATGCCCAGCACGTTGAAGGCGTCAGTCAGGCGGCGGGCGGTCTCGCCAACGATCATATCAACCGCGCCGACGCCAAGCTTGTAGCCGGTGCGGAAGCAGACGAACGAGATCAGCGGGCCGATGATGCCCCAGGAGATGATGTAGAACAGCGGGCCGAGCGGGCTGCCGCCGGCGGCGAGGCTCATGCCGATGGAGAGCAGGATCGGGACGATGATGCCCTGGACGATGGAGTCGCCGATACCGGCCAGCGGGCCCATGAGGGCGGTCTTGACGTTGTTGGGCATCTCCTCGTCGACGTCGCCGCCGAGGGCGATGTTCTCCTCGAGGGAGGCCACGATGCCGTTGACGAGCGTACCGGTCTGCGGCTCGGTGTTGTAGAAGACCGACTGACGAACGAGCAGGCGACGCTTGGCCTCGGGGTCATCGGCGTAGTACTTGTTGGCAAACGGGATGTAGGACCAGGCGAAGGCGTGGGCCTGCAGCTTCTCGTAGCTCATCGAGGACAGGTGAGTGAAAGCCCAGCGCAGCCAGAGCTGGTTAAGATCCTTGTTGGTCAGACCCTGCTTGCCGTTGGGGCCAACCTTGGGCGTGATTTCAGTTGCCATTTGTTGTCTCCCTTCTTAGAACAGGTCGTCGTCTTCGTAGGAACCGTCGGCGTTGTCGTCGGTGGCCTCAGCGGCAGGGGCAGCGGCGGCCTTGCCGGAGGACTGGTAGACAAGGTAGGCGACGAGGGCAGCGATGAAGACGATGGCGACCATCGGGAGGCCGGCGAAGGCCAGGAGCACGAAGCCAGCGAAGAAGTAGATGAGCTGGATCTTCTCCTTGATGACGATGTTCATCAGCATGCCGATGCCGAGGGCGGGCAGGACGCCGCCGAGGACGGAGATGATGTGCGTGACGACCTCGGGGACGGAGGCGAGCAGGGAGTCGACGAGGCCCTGGCCAAGGTAGATGGCGAGGAACACGGGGACGGCACGAAGGAAGAACGTGCAGATCTGAGGGTAGATGACGTGCCAGAGGGTGATGCCACGGTCGTTGTTCTCCTCAGCGGCCTTCTGGGCGCCGTTGTTGAAGAACGAGTAGAGGGCCATACGGGTGTTGTAGAAGATCAGGCCGAAGGTGTTGCCGACAAGCACCGACAGGGTCACGGCCACGGCCGGATCCTTGGTGGTGGCCATGGCGAGGCCGATGCCGCCGTAGGTGGCGTAGGTGATCTCGGAGTTCGTCGCGCCGCCCGTGGAGAGGTTGGCGATGAACACGGCCTGGACGGCAACGCCGCACAGGACGCCGGCCGTCACGTCACCGAAGACGAGGCCGCACAGCAGGCCACCGACGAGCGGACGGCCAACCATGTAGAAGCTGCCCGTGATGCCGAACATCGGCGCGGACTCGATGGCGCCCAGGTAGCAGAAGATGCCACACATAAGCGCTGGGAAAAGCAGTTCCGTTTCTCCTCCTTCAACGATGGAACTATTCCGGCTCGCGGCCGGCTTTGCTCGCTATACAAGCGAGCTTCTTTGCTGACTGAAGCCTGTTTGTGCGCGTCCGTCCCCAATGGGCGCGCCAGGCGCAATCGCTAAGCGGACTGGTACTTGGCCTTCATGTTGGGCCAGCTGATGGGCTTGTCATCAGGGATGAGCTGGAACTGGACCTCGACACCCTGCTCCTCGAGGTAGTCGAGCGCCACGACGTCGTCGTCGTTGAGGCACACGGCGTTGCCCATGGGCTTGGTGTTGGGGCGGGCGCCGTTGAGGTTGCCGATGTTGAGGACCTTGCCAAAGTCGCCGCCGTGGCGAACGATGTCGGCAAAGCCGGTGGTGGAGTCGGAGATGATGTAGAAGTTCTTGTTGGAGGCGTGGACCTTCTCGAGGGCCTTGACGCCCTGCTCGACGTCATAGATGCCGAGCTTGAGGTTGGCGGCGGCAGCCTTTAGAACCTTCTTGCGGAGCTCGTCCTTGGCGACCTTGTCGCTGATGACGATGATCGAGTCGACCGGCTTCTTGGCGACCCAGCGGGTCATGGTCTGACCGTGGATAACGCGGTCGTCGACGCGGGCGAGAGTGATTGCCATAGTAGGTTCCTCCCAAATGCAGATTGTTATTGCTCGGGGCACGCGCCCCGGGATACCTGAGTGGCGCCCATGTGGGCGCGGTTGGGAGGGGCTCCCCTTCGGCTTGCGCCAGCCCCTCCCCGCCGGCTAGAACAGATCGTCCTCGTCGTCCGAGCTGTCTGCGGGCATCTCCGCAGCAGTAACGCCAGCAGAACCTGCCGTGAGGGCGGCCTGGGTAACCGCCTCCAGGTCATCAGAGCTCATCGCAAGCACGCCGGCCTCCAGAAGCATCGGGAAATTGGCACCAGCGACGAGCCTGATGTGCTCGGGGTTGTTGAGGAACAGGGCGTAGGACTCGTTGAAGGGCGTGCCGCCCGCGAGGTCCGCGAGGATCAGCAGGTCGCCATGGGTGAGAAGCTCGTTGACGCGAGCGGTGAGACGATCGCGGAAGTCGTCGATACCGGTGTCAGTGAGGCTCACCGCACTGACATGCGTGGCGCCCGAGGCAAACATCTGGAACGCATCGAGCATGCCGGTGCAGAGGCCGCCGTGAGATGTAAGCAAAATGTTCATCGATATCCTTTCGACTTGTCCTGACCTGAAGAATACATATTCACCTTTCATCCACATATGCAGATATGAGCGATTCTCCCCGAACGGTCGATTTTTCTGGTTTGACGGTACTTATTGGGGTCAAATTGGCTCAATTGTTCTTACTTTTGGTCTTTGTCACATGATTTGTAAGCTCATTAGAGGTATCCTTTGCGCAAAGCACGAAGCGCGCATACTTAGGTGGTGGCGCGTCATATCGCCGCGCAACAGCGGCCTGATTCGGGCCCAGAGACGGGCTCGGGAAGGAGCACCAGATGGCAACCTACACGCTCGACGACCTCTCTCGCCTCATTGACCACACCAACCTGCACCCCGATGCCACCGAGGCCGACATGGCCAAGCTGTGCGATGAGGCCAAGCGCTATCACTTCAAGATGGTTGCCATCAACCAGGTCCAGTCCAAGTTCTGCTCCGAGCAGCTTGCCGGCACCGACATCCACACGGGTGCCGCCATTGCCTTCCCCCTCGGCCAGACCTCCATCGCTGCCAAGGTCTTCGAGACCAAGGACGCCATCGAGAACGGCGCCTCCGAGATTGACTATGTGGTGAACCTCACCCAGGTCAAGGCTGGCAACTGGGACTACATCGCCGACGAGATGACGCAGATTGTGGCCGTGTGCCGCGAGGCCAGCGAGGGGCGCGAGGAGGCCATTCCCTGCAAGGTGATCTTCGAGAACTGCCTGCTCAACGATGACGAGAAGGTCAAGCTCGCCGAGATCGCCAAGGAGGTCGAGCCCACGTTCATCAAGACGAGCACCGGCTTCTCCACCGGCGGCGCCACCGTCCACGACGTCGAGCTCATGAAGGCCCACTGCGGCGACAAGGTGCAGGTCAAGGCCGCCGGCGGCATTCGCGACGCCGACACCTTCCTCGACATGGTGCGCGCGGGCGCCACGCGCATCGGCTGCAGCGCGGGCATGCCGATCATCGACGAGCTGCGCCGCCGCTTCGAGGAGCAGGGCATCGAGTCCATCGAGCTGTAGAGTTGTGCCTGCGGCCATCGCCTTGGCGGTGGCCGCTTTTTGTTAGGTCGTTAGTGCCGACGAGTGCGCACCGGCACTAGAGGAAAGGAAGCGGCATGGGTCCCATTCTGCTCAAGCCCACCTACATCTCCCCCATCTGGGGCGGAACCCGCATCTCCGAGGCTCGCGGCCTCGAGCATGGCGACGACGTCAACAATGGCGAGGCATTTGACGTCTCGGCTCACCCCGACGTCTGTACCTCGGTCGAGGGCGGCCCGTTCGACGGCACGCGCTTCGATGAGCTCATCGCCAAGCACCACGACGAGCTCATCGGCGACCTTGCCGACGATGCCACGATTCAGGTCGTCTCGATGGACCCCAAGGAGTTCCTCTCCGTGCAGGTGCACCCCGATGAGACCTACGCCCAGGCAGCCGAGGGCGACCACGAGAAGGCCGAATCCTGGTACGTCCTCCACGCCGAGCCGGGCGCCGAGCTCATCGCCGGCTGCACCACGAGTGACGTTGACGCTCTGCGCGAGGCGGCGGCAGACGACACGATCGGCGACAGGTACGGCAGGCGCGTCGAGATGCACGAGGGCGACTTCATCCTCATTCCCGCAGGTACGATGCATGCGCTGGGACCGGGTATCTTTGCCGTCGAGATTGGCTCGTTTGGCAACACCACGTATCGCCTGTGTGACTGGGGCCGCGGCCGCGAGCTGCACGTCGACAAGGGGTTCGACGTGCTCAAGACCGACAACGAAACCACGGTCGAGCACCTGGGGATCTACGACGAGGCAGCCGGCACACGCGTGCGCCGAGGCGTGACCCACCGTCTGTTCGAGTCGAACGTGGTAGACGTCGCTGGCGAGTGGCACGTCGAGAAGGGTGGGCGCTACCAGATTCTCACCTGCGTCCACGGCACGGCCACGATCGAGACCAGCGAGGGCACGGTTGAGCTGGGGTACACGCGCTCGTGCGTCATCCCGGCCTGCGTGCGCGAGTTCACCGTGCGCGGCAACTGCCGCGTGCTGCAGAGCTATCGGCCCTAGAGAGGAAGCCCCATGAAGCAGAAAGTGGCCGTTACCGGCGCCAGCGGTTATCTGGCAAGTCTCGTGCAGAGGTACAACGGCGACAAGTTCGAGTTCGTGCGCGTGAGCCGCGCCGACGTGGACTATTCCAAGCCGCAGGAGGTTCGCTCGTTCTTTGAGGGCCTCGACTTTGACGTGATGTTCCACACGGCCGCCAACGCCACGACGGCAGACTGCGAGAACGACCCGGCCGGCACACACCTTGTCAACTGCGACTCGGCCATCGAGATCGCCAAGGTGTGCGAGGAGCGCGGCAAGCGCATGCTGTTCATCTCGACCGAGCAGCTGTTCAACGGCAAGAGCGAGCCCGGGCCGTTCGACGAGAGCGTGGAGCCCAGTTGCGTCACCAACTACGGCATCCAGAAGTCCGAGGTAGACGCTTGGCTTACGGCAAACTCGAGCAACCACGTGACGCTGCGCCTCTCGTGGATGTTTGGCATGGCGATGCCGGGCGTGAGGCCCTCGCCTGGCATCGTTGGCAACGTGCTTCGCGCGATGCGCACGCGCACGCCCACCATGTTCACCGTGAACGAGAAGCGTTGCATGACCTATGCGCAGCAGCTGGCAGACAACTTCGCGAGCATCTGCGAGCTCGAGAGCGGCACGTATCACTTCGCGGCCGCAAACGGGCACGATGTCAGCGACGGCATGAGCACCTACGAGTGCGCCAAGCTCGTCGCGAGCAAGTTTGGCTATGGCGCGGATGAGGTCGAGCGCTACATCCTTCCCAACACCGAGCGCTACGCGGACCGTTTCCGCGACTTTAGGCTCGATGCCGGCAAGATCGCCCGCTGCGGCATCGAGCTTGGCACCTTCGAGGACAACGTCGACCACTGCCTCGCCGACTTTGGCTGGGCGTAGGCCGCCATTTGCAGAAACTCACAAGCCGGGGAGGGCGCGTTCGCGCCCTCCCCGGCTTCGTTTAGGCCATCTACCAAGCAATTACTCCCTTAATTGGTCGTTCGACCGAGTTCTGAACGAGCTATCGAGCAATTAAGGGACGCTCTTCATATCGGGAAAACTAATAATCGCAGGTAGACAGACTGCAATAATTCCGGCGAGCCACCCAGGCCTTGGGTTTAGCCTCGTTTCTGGCCCAAAGGTCATTCAGAACTCAGTCGAACGACCATTTCTTTCTCGGGCGCTCCGGTAGATGGCTTGTTATAAATCGCAAATACCCAGAGCCGCTAGCATCTCTGCCCGGCGAGCCCTCATCTGCTCATTCGCTTCCGTTCTCTCCGGTCTCAGGCCAGACTTTCTTTTAATCAGCTCGGCAATGTCGTCGACCTTCGATTCGTCTGCGATCTGCCTGGCCGCCACGAAGACGCAGGAGTAGCCCATCTGCATCAGGGCGTTCTGCCTCGCCTCGTCTCGCGACCTGCCTTCGTCTGCAGTGTGCCATTCCTTCCCCTGATATTCGATGTCGAGCTTCGCACGCCGGTAAAGCAAGTCGGCAACGAGATGCGAACGCCCGCACTGGTGCGCTGCTGATTCGCTCAGCTCAATCTCAACGTTGAGCTCTGGCCTCGGACAGCCCCAGCCACCCAGCCTCCGCGGCAGACTTAGCATCGCGGCCAGGGCGGTTTCCCTCGGAGAAGCCGAGTTGTCCATGCAGCATCTGGCAGCCTGGCGCGCGGCGTCGAGCCCGCGGATCCTGCCAACGATGCTCACAAGATGCCCAATTCTCGCGGCGGTTGTCACGGGAACCACCCCATACTCGCAGCCGCGCACGCCATCGCACGAATAGGTTCCACAGAGCTCCATCGCTAGGGCAAGCGTCTTGTAAAAGCCAAGGCCAGAAGCCACCTGCATCAGCGCAACCTCAGGAGCCACGACGTAAACGCCAGGCTCGGGACAGCAGATGAGCCCATCGGGAACGGGACCCTTCCACACATGGCACCTAGCACCCACCGACGCACGGCGTGCGGAGTCCTTACCAACAACTATGTCGAGCTGGCCATCAAGCCCCAACGCGGCAGACGCATGGGCAATGCGGGGTGCCACGTCATGTGGAAGCTCGAGAGGAAGCAGCGAGCAGTCGGCCCAGACGCTCTCGGTGTCGATGCTAGCAAGCATGTCGTCGGGATACAGCTCCCCAAGCAGCTCCTTTGTCATCCCGGCATTCGAGCGGCGCACGTTGGTCCAAAACCTCAGTGCGCTCTCGTGCCCAACCACAATCGAAGACCCACGCTGCGGCCGCACCAGGCCAGAGCCGTAGACGCCGCCAAAACCAATCCCCTCGCCCATCGCTTCCCCTCCCCAAATAGTTGGGGAGATGATACGCGCGCCAGGGCGCGGCGCTACACAAGAAGGGGCGACGACCCCGCAAACGGCGCCGTCGCCCCAACTGAACCTATGTGACGCACCTACCTACCGGCGCCGCGGCGGGCCTGCCACTCCTCGGCAAGCTTGGCCTGCACGTCGTGGGGAACCTGCTCGTAGCCCTCGAGCTCGAGAGCGAACTCGCCGGTGCCGCGAGACAGCGAGCGCAGGCGCGTGGCATAGTCGAGCACCTCGGCGTAGGGAACGCGCGCCTGGATGACGGTGGTGCCGCGCTCGCCGGCGTCCATGCCCTCGATGCGGCCACGGCTGGCGCTGACGTCGCCCATGATCGAACCGGCATAGTCCTCGGGTACGGTGACCTCGAGCTTTGCCATGGGCTCAAGCACAACGGGCTCGGCGTCTGCGGCAGCCTTCTGGAAGCCGATGCGCGCGGCGGTCTTGAATGCCATCTCGTTGGAGTCGACGGAGTGATAGCTGCCGTCGTAGCAGGCAACGCGCACGTCGATCATGGGATAGCCGGCGACGACGCCCTCGCGCATGGTCTCCTGCACGCCCTTGTCGACGGCCGGGATGAGGCCCTTGGGAATGCGGCCGCCCACGACCTCGTCGACGAACTCGTAGCCGCCGCCCGGGTTGGGCTCGAGGCGCAGCCAGCAGTCGCCGTACTGGCCGGAGCCGCCGGTCTGCTTCTTGTGTCGACCCTGGGCACTCGAGGTGCGGCGGATGGTCTCGCGGTACGGCACGCGAATGGGCACCACGTGCGCCGAGACGCCGGCGCGGGCGGCCATGCGGTCGAGCAGGACGGACACCTGGGCCTCGCCCAGCGCGCTGATGACGGTCTGGCCGGTCTCCTCGTTGCGCGTGACCTTCATCGTGGGATCGGCGTCGCAGGACTTCTCGAGGAAGCTGAACAGCTTGTCCTCGGTGCCGCGCTTGTCGGGCTCGATGGCCACCTGGTAGAGCGAGTTGGGGAAGCGGAACGCCGCGGCCTCGACCTTGCCCGTCACGGACAGGGTGTCGCCCGCCATGGCAGAGATCTTGGGCGCAACCACGATGTCGCCAGCAACCACGCTCGAAACCTCGGTCATGTCGCGGCCAACCATGCGGTAGATGCGCGCGAGGCGCTCGGGCTTGCGCGTGCGGGCGCAGGTAAGCTCGAGGCCCGGGGTGAACGTGCCGGCAAGCACCTTCACGAGGGCGAGGCGGCCGTTCTGCTGGTCGTTGAGGACCTTGAAGACAAAGCCAACCGGGCGGTCGTCGTCCTCGTCGATGTCGAGGTAGTCGCCGTTGACCAGCGGCACCGAGCCAAAGTCGCTTGCCGCGGGGAAGTAGGTCTCGATGTCGTCCATGAGGCTCGTGACGCCCTCCTCGCGCGTGCACGAACCGGCAAAGACCGGCACGAAGATGCGCTCGGCGATGGCCTTGGCGAGCAGGCCCTCCAGCTCATCCTGGGTGAGCTGGCCATCGCCCTCGAGATACTTGAGCATGAGCTCGTCGTCGGCCTCGACCACAAGCTCGCAGAGGTGGGCACGAGCCTCGTCGGCGGCGGCGCGCATGTCGTCGGGGATGTCGCAGACGACCGGCTTGCCGTTGCCGTCAAGGTGACGGGCCCGCATGCGAATGACGTCGATGATGCCCTTGAAGTCGTCGCCCACGCCCCACGGCAGGGTCACGGCACCCAGGCGCTGGCCAAAGCGCTCCTGCAGCGCAGCGAGCGTGGCGGCGTACTGGGCCTCGGAGCGATCAATGCGGTTCACGAAGACGGCGCGGGCAAGCGACAGATCCTCGGCCGCATACCACAGACGCGTGGTGATGGCGCCGGGGTCGCCGGCGGCGTCGACGACGAAGACCGCGGTCTCAACGGCAGACATCGCGGCATAGGCATCGCCAACAAAGTCAGGGTAGCAGGGGGCGTCGATGACGTTCAGGCGCGCGCCGTTCCAGGGAACGGGCGCCATGGCGAGCTTGATCGAGAAGGAGCGCTTCTCCTCCTCGGGGTCATAGTCGAGCGTGGGCTTGGTGCCCTTGTGGCCGCCCAGTCGGGTCGTGACGCCCGAAAGGTGGAGCATGGCCTCGGCGAGCATGGTCTTGCCCACGCCGCCTTGGCCGACGAGGGCAACGTTTCTAATCTTCTCGCTCATGATGACTCCCTCCGTTGAGGTCCACGTGGCACAGACGGGAGGGAGAATCGCCGCAGTTGGCGCACCCAAACCGCTGCTTGGGTGGGCGCGCGGCCCACATACGCCACGGCATTCGTTGGATTAACCGTACCCAATCGGATACGGGACAAAAAGACGTCTCGCCGCCCGTGCGGCGAACGGGGCGCGATTGCGGGCGGGCGGCGTGGACCACCCCTTGGTTGCCTTGTGCGAGAAGAGCGCCGAACGCCCATCTTGCGAGAGGGGAGCGCGGGCGAAGTGAGCGGGACGGCGAGCGCGAGCAGGGCAACAAGGACGAGCGAGGGCGCAAAACGTGAGCGTGAGCAGGGCGATAGAATCCAGCCACGCCGCCAGACCCCACGGCCCGCTACTTGTGGGAGGAGTGCGGAGGCGCCGGGAACAGCAGGCGCACGTCGAGGCGGCAGCCCAGGGCGTTCGCGACGGCCTCCATCATGGCGACTGTCGCGTTACCGTTGCCCTGCTCGAGACGGCTCACGCAGGACTGGTGCACGCCCGACAGACGCGCGACCTCGACCTGCGTGAGGCCGGCCTCGGCACGGGCGTCGGCGAAGGCCTGGCCCACCTTGCGCATTAACTCGCTATCGTCGCTTCGAATTCGAGCCACGGCGCGTCACCGCCACCGCGGCTGGGAGACGCGGGAGCAACAGGGGCAACGGCGCTCAAGCAGACGCCATTTACCTCTGAGGCACCCCCCCCCGAACTTCTTCGAACAGGAGGGATATACGATGTTGTCTAGCGCTCGTCCTTGGCGAGTGCATCATCGCACTCCAGAACACGGATGCCCTCCTGCGTAACCTCGTACTCGTTCTCGAGCTGACCGCCGTTGCGAAGGAAGCGCGCCTGCACGCTGATAAGTCCCTTGTGCTCGAGCGAACGAATGACGTTTCGCACCGTAGCCAAGCTGCATGAAAAATCCGCGGATAGCTGGCTGACGCTCACAACGGTCGAGTTCACCCAGGCAATCTGCCGCAACACCGCAAGCTCTCGCTCGTTGATGCGCACGCCGGCCGTGGCGCTGACCTTGGCTCGCTTGGTCATGGATCCCCCCGAATCCCTACCGATTCCTGCGACGGAACTTGGATGCTGTCGCGCGGACGAGGACGGCAGGTCTGACTGGTTCGGGAACTCGGTGGCGCTGCATGGCCTGGCTCCTTGTTTCGCAACGTGATTCTTGGATGTCGGCCGTGATGCATATTTCAATCGACATTCAGAATATGCAGGTGGCACCCTCCCTTCTTTACGCTAGTAATTCGAACCTTTTACCTGCGGAAATATGACTTACATGCATATTTGCGGGCATCTCTTAAGAAAGCTGGGAATCGTTGCGCGCAAGCTCGCAACAAACAGGAGGGGCCAGCCAAAGCCAGCCCCTCCACCAATGCGTCGGGGCAACGAGCCACTCGACGCCGTTTGCTACTTCCTGCGCTTAGAGGCCACGAGGCCACCGGCCACGCAGACGGCCGCGGCACCCGCGAGGGCGACAGGCACCGCCGCGTTGTTCGCGTCGCCGGTCTGCGGAAGCTTCTTGTCCCTGGACTTGTTGGGCTTGTCGCCCTTCTCGCCGCTCTTCTCGGGCTTCTTGCTCCACTTGCCATAGAGCGTCATCGATCCGTCGAGCGCGGTGCCGTCGACCCACTTGGTGGTGCAGGCCTCGTCGGTGTACCAGCCGTCGAACGTCCAGCCCTCGGGCACGTCGACCGTCTTGCCGATGTAGGCGCTACCGTCCTCGAGGTCGTTGTCGGCCGCGGGCGGCACGGCACCGTCGGGCTTGGCGTCGCCAACATACTTGTAGTCGACGTTCACGAGCAGACCATGGGCGGCCTTGAGCGCCATCGGCTGCTCAAACGAACCAGCAGCGACGCGGTCGATGCGATTGCTGGCAGCCTCGCTTGCGTGAGCCTCCCAACGCGCGGGTACCTCACCCTCGAGACCGTCCTTGAACCAGCCGCTGATCGCATGGACGGCGGTGCCGTCGTGCTGCTCGTCGAGGGTCCAGCTGGAGCCCGTGGCGGGAAGCCTCACCATGCCGCTGTCGCTGTAGACGTCGTCGCCAGCCACGACGGCACTGTTGTTGCAGAGAACGGCACCCTCGCGAACCGTGACCTTACCCCCCTGGGAGTTCTTGATACCGCCGCCGAGCTGCACGACGTTCGAGCCCTCGCGGGCACCGTTGCCAGTGACGACCGTACCAGCACCAAAGCTCACTGTACCCGCCGCGTTGTTGACGGCACCCAGGGGGTTGTTGACGAGCTCAACCGTAGCGCCATCAGCGAAAGACACGTTCGCAGCCGCACGATACGTTGCAATGGCACCGGTGTAGTAATCGGGCTCGCCCGTATATCCCTTACCCGTGCCAGAGATGCTCAGATGGGCGCCAGCCTGGACGTCAACGTTGCCACCATAGAGGAAAATACCGCTCGAGGTGTTGTCCTCCATAGTGAGGGTGCCACCGTTGATGAGCGACAGGACCTTGGTATTGCGATAGCCGGTGATACCCATATCGTTGCGGCTTATGGTTGCCGTCGAGGCGTCAACCACGAAATTGCACCTCACGAGGCCCTGGTTCCCGTTGTCGCAGATAGACAGCTTGGAGCCACCGGTCACGTTGACGTTCATTCCCGTGATACCGTTAATGGCGCCCTTCTCGACGATGAGCGAGGCGCCGTTATTCACGTTAACGGAGGCCGTGGGAGCAGGCTTGCCCTCGGCCATGATTGCCGTGTAGCCGAGATCCGAAAAGGTCACGGACGTCGTCGCGCCATCAAGCGTGAGCCCGCAGGCCGCAGTGGGATTCTGCACGTAGAGGCCAGAGTCGGCGAAGGTGGCCGTAGCCCCATCCCTGAACTCAAGGGCGCCGTTGCCCTTGAGCACGACGTCCCACTTGCTGCTGATGCTCAACTGGTTCGAGAAGGTCACCTTTGCGTTGGAGAAGACGAGCTTGGCCTCCACCTCGAGGCCGCCAGACTCGGTGTTCGGCTGCGCGGTGACCGCCACGGTGTGGCCCGCGCCGGCAATCGTGACGTTCTTGGCCAGCTTGTTGGTAGAAGAAATGGAGGCGTCTGCGAGCAGCTCGATCGTGGAACCGTCCGTGGCATCTGCGAGAGCGGCGTCGAGCGAGTCGTAATCCTTGTCGCCGATGCGAGCAACGCCGGTCGCGGCCTGGGCGGCAACGGCGGGGGCTTCGGTGGTAGCGGGGTTCTCGGCCTGGGCGGCGTCAGCGGTAGCCGCGGAAGCCGTTGCGGGAGCCTCGGCCGTCTGAGCGACCTCGGTCTGAGCCTGCGGGTCGACGTCGAGGGCGATAGCCGAGACGGGCGCCACGCCAAGGGCGGTGGCGAGTCCGGCACACGTAACGGCAACGGCAAACTTTGACGGTCTGACGGACCAATTCTTACGGCTCATGGGAAGGCACCTCTCACTTTTGACAACGTGTGAGGCACCCCGTGATATGCATAAATTTGATTGCGTTTAGAATATGCAAATTGCCCCACGTTTATGACTCTAGGAACGTGGGCCATCTACATGCGGGAATATCACTTATATACATATTAGTGGACATTTCAGGCACGATTAAGGCGTTATCGTTTTTGCATATAACGTTTGTTGCACGCAAACTCGCAACAATAAAGGAGGAGTCAGCGCCTGGCTGACCCCTCCCCGGGCATTGCTCTGTCCTAGCCGCGTGGCTTCAGGAAGTTACTTCCTGCGCTTGGCGACCACGAGACCGGCGGCCACGCAGACGACCGCGACCACGGCGAGCACAACGGGCACGGTGGCGCTGTTGGTGTCACCCGTCTGCGGGATCTGCTTGTCCTCCGCAGGCATGTCAGACTCCTCGGCCTTCGCGGACTCGGTGTAGGTGTTGGTGAACGTGGGGTTGTCGCCCTCGACGGAACTCACCGTAAGCTGGCCAACGCCGTCGTCGGCAACCGTCACCTTCACGTCATAGGTCTTGTCGTCATAGGTCACGTTCGCCTGGCCGTCGTTGACCTCACGGATGGTGAAGTCGTAGGTGCCGGCCCTGGTGAGCGCGAGGCTGCCAAACGAGACGTTGCCGTTGGCATCGTTGGTGCCACGGGCCACGACGTTGCCGTTGTTGACGACCTCGAAGGTAAACTGGCCCTCGGCAAGCGTGGCACCCTCATAGGCCTTGGTGGCCTTGAGCTCGACGGACGTGGGAGCAGCGGCATAGCTGTTCTTGAACGTGATGGCATCGCTGATGGAGGTGGCGTTGGCCTCGAGCCGGCCCTCGCCGTTGTCCTTCACGGTGACCGTCACCTGGTAGGTGCTGGCGTCATAGGTCACGCCGCCCTTGGCGTCGTTGACCTCGCGGACGGTGTACTTGTACTCGCCCGGCTTGGTGTAGTCGACGCTCGGGAACGTGACGGTACCGCCCTGGTTGGTGGCGGTGGCAACCTGGTTGCCGGCCTCGTCGACGAGCTCGAACGTGAAGTCGTCATCCTTAAGGTCGCGGCCACTGAGCTTCTTGGAGACCTTGACGTCGTTGGAGACGCTGTAGCTCACGGAGTTCGCGCTGTAGGTGTTAACGAACGGGGCGATCTTGCTGGTCTTGGCACTCATGGTGCCGTCGCCGTTGTCCGTCACGGTAACGGTGAAGCGCTTGTCGGAGTCGTTGTTGACGCCTGCCTTGGAGCCAGACTCGGTGATGGTGTAGGTGAAGGTCTTGCTCATCTCACCAGCGAGGTCATCCTTGGTGAACTTGATGTCGCCAAAGGAGACGTTGCCAGCCGCGCCGTTGGAGACGGTGGTGGTAGCAGGCAGCGGGCCATCGCCGGTGATGGTGAAGTTGAAGTCGCCGGCGTTGAGGCTCGGGGCGGTGACACCGTCCTGGTTGGAAACGAGATGCTTTGAAGCCGTCACGGAGACGGTAACGTTACTGGGCTTGTAGGCGTTCTCGAACTTGAGGCCGCCATCGGGCAGGCTCACCTGGGCCACCAGGGCGCCGTCCTTCTCGACCACGTCGATCTCGACCTGCAGCGTGGAGGTCTGGGCGGTGATGCCCTTGTCGGCAAGGCCGTCGGTGACCTCGGCCACGTTGTAGTAGTAGGTGCCGGGCGCGTCGAAGGTGATGTCGCCAAAGTGGAAGTTGCCCGCGGCGTCGTTCTCGGCGGTCATCTGCGTGGGCGCGGGCGCGACGCCGCACGGGGTGATGGTAAAGCTGAACTCGCCGGCGACGAGGGCGCGGCCCGTGAGGGTCTTGGTGCCCGCAAGCTGGGTGGTGCCGTCGACCGTGACGGGCCAGGCCTTGTGGGTGTTGGTGACCGAGAGGTTCAGGCCATCGACCGCGACGTTGGTGGTGTAGCTGGAAAGGTCACCATCGGTCTCGCGGGCGCCCCAGGCGGAGGCATCGGCGGGATTGCCCGTCACGGTGACGGTGCTCGTCCAGTTGTTGCTGGCAGAGAGCTCGACAGGCGTGCCATAGTCGGCGCTGTTGCGCGTGACCTGTACGTGGACGGGCTGGGTAGCGCGGGCGTCATCGCGGGCGTTCTCCCAGGTCTTGGTCACCGTGAGCTGCTTGGTGGGCAGAGCGATGGTGGGAATGTCGTAGTCCGCATAGAGCGTGTCGCTCACAACGTCGGTGGCACCGGTGCGCTTGGTGACGGTCTTGTACTCGAGCGTCGTGGCGTCGTGGTCTCTGTTGACGTTGGTGGGAACGGGGTTCGTGAGCGTACCCGCGGCAATCGCGTCATAGGCGTCCGCCGTGGGCCTGATGTCGAAGCTGACGGTGTAGGTGGCATCGGCCTCGAGCTCGCGCTCGCCGGAGAGGTCGACCGTGAGCTTCTTGCCGTCGACCTTGGCCACGGCGCCAGCAACGGGGCTCGTGCCCGAGGCGTCGGTCTTGGTGATGGTCGCGGAGGCAAGCGTGCCATCTGCGGAGACGGCATCCTTGAAGTCGACGTAGTCGGAGAGCTGGTCAACGATCTTGACGTCGCGGTAGTAGCACGAGTTGGTGATCGTCTGGGCAATCTCGGCAAATGCGTCGTTCAGCTTGTCGGCATCAGTGCCATCGAGGAAGTCGCCGGTGACGTCGTTGGCGAACTTGGTCATCGAGGCGTTGGCGGACGTGTCGCCACTCACGGCAAAGAGCTGGACGGTGTCGACGTCGCGCTTGTTGGCCTCGGTCACGGCGCTGTTGTAGTTGGCGTTGTAGGGATCGTCGTTGCCGGAGCCGTGAATGCCGTGCGGGGTAGCCCAGGTGTCGTCCTCGTCATAGGCAGGAACCTTGTGAAAGCCCTCGCTGAACGAAAAACCCAATTTTGTTCCCGTCTGGACCGAGCTGATGCGATACGTCGGTGCGCCATCGGAGAAGAACACGATGTACTTCCTGGCATCGGTACGGCCGCTGTTCTGGGCGTTGGCCTTCTGCAGCGCCTCCTCCCAGTTGGTACCGCCCCCTGCCTTCAGTCCATCGATGGCTTGGGTCGCGTCGCCCGCGTTGGCCGTGAAGCTCGTGGGGGTGTCGGCCCTCGTGTCAAAGCTGATGACCGAGACCTGAATCTGCTTCGAGGCATCGAGCTTGGCGTTGTCGTCGGTGAGCAGCTCGTCGATGAGGGCCTTCGCTGCCCTCTTGACGTTGTCGAGCTTGCCGTTGTCATTCATCGAGCCCGAGGTGTCGATGGCGAGGACAACGTCTGCCGGCGTGCTCTCGGACGAGCTCTGAGAGTCTCCTTTGACGGTGAGACTCAGCTTGTAGGTGCCGTCGCCGTTGTCGGTGACGGTCTTGGCGTGGTCGGGCTCGTCCAGGCTCACGTCGGTCGCATAGGCCTGCGTGGCGGGCAGGGCGACGCCCAGCACGAGCGCGAGGGCCGTGGTCAGCGCGCACGCCAGGACACCTCCCCAGCGCCTTGTCTTTCTTCTCTCCATAGGGTCCCTCTCCCTCGCCAGGCGAGGGTCCGTCCCTGCGCCTGAAGCTGGCTATACAGGGTCGAAGTTAAGTGACACAGCAATCTACCTGCGGAAATATAACTTATATGCATATCGCGACATAACCAAGCACGTTGCTGGGCATTTGAGGGAGGAGTGGACCGAATGGAAACCCCGGACGCATTGGACAGAGAAGGTCTGGCTGGAGCGAGCCAAGCGCAACAAGCGCGGAGACGGGACGAGCGCCCAGCACCCCCTCGCACAGAAAAGGGGCCAGCCGCACACGCAGCTGGCCCCAAAGGCTCATCTATTCGATTGGCCAAGAAGCCCGCGAGACTACGCGCGGGCCTCGGTGTTCCACCAGTCGCCCAGCTTGGCGATGTTTCCGCGGATGTGCTCGCAGCTGGCGTGGAAGGCGGCCTTCTCACGCTCGTTCAGCGGCAGCTCGAAGGTCTCCTCGATGCCGTTGGCGCCCACGACACACGGGATGGACGAGAAGATGCCCTCCTCGCCGTGCTCGCCCGTGAGCAGCGTGGAGCAGCAGGTGACGTAGTGCTCGTTGCCCAGGACCGCCTGGACGAGACGGACGGCAGCCTGCGCGACGGCGTACTCGGTGCAGCCCTTGCCGGCGTAGGTAACGTAACCGCCCTGGCGCGCAAGATCTTCGACCTCGGCCTGGTCAAAGCCAAAGCGCTCGGGCTGCTCGGCGGCAAGCTCGGCGAGCGTCTTGCAGCCAAAGCTCACGCACGACATCGCGGCGAACTGCGACGCGCCGTGCTCGCCCAGCATGTAGGCGTTGATCGAGTGCTGGTCCAGGCCCACCTTGGACGAGATGGCGTTGCGCAGGCGGGCGGAGTCGAGCGCGGTGCCCGAGCCCACGACGCGCTTGGGGTCGCAGCCGGAGAGGCGCCAGATCTCGGTGCAGACGACGTCGCAGGGGTTGGAGATGGAGACCCAGACGCCCTTGAAGCCGGCGTCGGCGATGCGCGCGATGAAGGTGCGGGCGATGTCGGTGGTGATGAACAGCTCGCCATCGCGGTTGCCGGCGGCGGCGGAGACCTGGCCGGCGGCGTTCACGATGACGTCGCAGCCGGCGAGCTTCTCGTACTCGGCGCCACAGGTGACGATCTTGCAGTTGTGCGGGTAGAACGACAGGGCGTCGCGGAAGTCCTGTGCCTCGCTCGTAAGCTTCTGGTCATTGATGTCGCACAGGTAGAGCTCGTCAACGAGGCCCTGCATGAGCAGGGAGTTGGCCACGTGGGCGCCAACGTGACCCTGGCCGAGGACGCCGACCTTGCGGATGTATGCCATGTCGTATCCTTTTCTCTAGTGGCTCGCGAGACCACGGCCGCGCGGCCGCGCTTCCCGCCCCCTATGAATAGTGGAACCACCTTAGCACTCCATGGCTCCCGGGCTTGCCCCACCGGCCACGGAATCGCTCGTTCGAGCAGGAGAGATATGGGATTCAAGACCTACACGTGCCCAATCGCGAAGTCATGCGGAGGATGCGAGTGGCTGGCCGTTCCCTATCCCATCCAGCTGCGCCGTAAGCAGGCGCAGATCGCCGAGCTCATGACGGATTTTTTGCCCGAGGGTGCCACCGAGGACGACCTTGACGACCTCATTCCCATCCACGGCATGGACGCCGAGGGCATGGAGCCGCGCGGCTACCGCCACAAGGCGGCGACGCCCTTTGCGCCCGGCAAGCGCGCGAGCGTGCGCTCGGGCTTCTACGCCCGCGGGACGCACCGCATCGTGCCCTGCTCGAACTGCATCGTCGAGGCACCACACGCCCGCGAAGCGCTGCTTGCGGTGGCGCGTGCCGCCGAGGAGCTGCGCATTGCCCCCTACGACGAGGACCACGGTCGCGGCCTTCTGCGCCACGCCGTGGTGCGCATGGGGTATGCCACCGACGAGTGCCTGCTCACCATCGTCACCAACGGCAAGCAGATTCCGCGCGAGCACCAGTTTGTGAACGCCATCCTACGCCGCGCCCCGTTCGTCAGCGCCATTGCGCAGAACGTCAACCAGCGCCGCACCAACGCGATCCTGGGTCACGAGACCCGCGCGCTCTACGGCGGCGGTCGCATGGTCGACGAGCTCCTGGGCTGCGAGTTCGAGATTGGCCCCACGTCGTTCTACCAGACCAACCCCGCGCAGACCGAGGTGCTCTACTCGCTTGCCATCGAGGGAGCCCAGCTCGAGCGCGGGCAGCGCGTGCTCGACGCCTACTGCGGCATTGGCACGATTGGCATGTGCGCGGCCAGGCAGGTCGACGGCCTTGAGGTCGTGGGGGTCGAGCAGGTCGAGGGCGCCGTGGCAAACGCCCGCGCCAACGCGAGGCGAAACGGCCTGGCCGACCGCTGCAAGTTCGTCTGCGCCGATGCCACCGCCTACATGAAGGACGTGGCCAAGGCCGGTCGCGAGGGTTTTGACGTAGTCATCATGGACCCGCCGCGCGCGGGCTCCACGCCCACGTTCATCAACGGCGTGCTGGGGCTCGCGCCTTCGCGCGTGGTCTACGTGAGCTGCAACCCCGTGACCCAGCGTCGCGACCTCGACCTCTTCTACGGGGGCGGCTACCGCATCGAGTGCCTCGACGTGGTGGATATGTTCCCCCACACCAAGCACGCCGAGACTGTCGCCGTCCTGGCAAGGTCGTAACGGGCGGGCGCGTCCACAGCCGGGACAAATTAGCCCGGAACTTTATCGCCCCATCGCTCTGCTTCGGCGCTCTTTTCTCACCTCTCCCACCAAGTGAGAAGATAAAATGAGAACAAAACTAATAGGCAAGACCCCCACGTATCTGCTGGTACGCGGGGGTCTTCCGCTATTCGAGCCACCACACGGTGGGACAATACCCTCCAGAGTAATTGTCCCAGACGGTCCTACGCCGGGTCGACGCTCACCGTGAGGTTGTCCCTCACATGCACGCGGCCGGCGGCGAGCCAGCCAATGACCTCGGGGTAGAGCTCGTGCTCGATGGCGTGGATGTGCTCCTCGAGCTCATCCACGCTCCAGCCCTCCTCCACCGCCAGCGCGCGCTGGGCGATGATGGGGCCCTTGTCGTACTCCTCGTTGGCAAAGTGCACGGTGACGCCCGTGACCTTGACGCCACGGTCGTACGCGTCCTGGATGGCGTGCGCACCGCGGAAGCTTGGCAGCAGCGCCGGGTGCAGGTTCACCACGCGGTTGGGATAGCTCGCGAGCAGCGGCGCATGGACCATGCGCATGTAGCCGGCCATGATCACGTACTCGCAGCCATGGCTCTTGAGCTCGGCGGCGATAATCTCGTCGGCCTGCTCGGGGTCGGCGTAGATCTCCTTGGAGAGGGTGAGGGTCTGCAGACCTGCGGCCTCGGCGCGCTTGAGGCCATAGGCGCTCGGGCGGCTCGACACCACGAGCTCGATGCTCGCGTTGAGGCTGCCATCGGCAATGCGGTCGATGATGGCCTGCAGGTTGGTGCCGCTTCCACTCAGCAGCACGCCAATCTTGAGCGGCTCGTTCATCGGTAGGTCACCTTGCCCTCACCCGGCACGCACTCGCCCACGCGGAACGGGTGCTCGCCGAGCTCCTCGAGCTTGGCCACCACGGCCGTCTCGTCGGCCGCATCGACGATCAGGCACAGGCCCACGCCCATGTTGAACGTCTTGCACGCCTCGTCGGGCGTGAGGCCCGCGTGCTCGGCCACGTAGGTGATGACGGGCGGAACGTCCCAGGCAACCTGACCGCTCGGGCGGTCGACCACGGCGTCGACATCGGCGGCAAGCGCGCGGTTGAGGTTCTCGGTGATGCCGCCGCCCGTGATGTGGGCAATGGCGTGGACCGGGGCAACCCCGCTGCGCAGCAGCTCGAGGATGGGCTTCACGTAGATGCGCGTGGGGGCGAGCAGGGCGTCTGCCAGCGACTTGTTGCCCAGCTCGGCCAGGGGCGCCTCGAGCTCGGCGCGCTTGGCCTCGGCCTCGGGCGTGCCTGGCACGATGCCGTCGACGCCAATGACCTTGCGCACGAGCGAGTAGCCGTTGGAGTGCACGCCCGTCGAGGGCAGGCCGATAATGACGTCGCCCACCTTGACGTTTGCGGGGTCGAGCATCTTGGGACGGTCGACGACGCCCACAGTGAAGCCCGCGAGGTCGTAGTCGTCCGGACGCATGACGCCGGGGTGCTCGGCCATCTCGCCGCCCACGAGCGCGCAACCGGCGAGCTTGCAGCCATCGGCCACGCCCCTCACGATCTTTGCCATGTGCTGGGCCTCGATGTGACCAATCGCCACGTAGTCGAGGAAGAACAGCGGCTCGGCGCCCGAGGCGAGGATGTCGTTGACGCACATGGCCACGAGATCCTGGCCCACGGTCTCGTGGCGGTCGAGCAGCTGCGCCAGCACAAGCTTGGTGCCCACGCCGTCGGTGCCCGAGATGAGAATCGGGTCCTCCATGTCCTTGAGGGCGGCGGCGGAGAACAGGCCGCCAAAGCCGCCGATGCCGCCGATGACCTCGGGTCGATTCGTCTCCTTAACCATCTGCTTGATGGCGTCGACCGCGCGGCCGCCCTCGGCGGTGTCAACGCCGGCGTCCTCGTAGGTCACGTGCTTGTCAGTGCTCATGAGAGGTCCTTTCGTGGGTTGGGACAATCGAGCCGCCCTGCGCGCAAGCCATGCCGCACGCAAGGCGCAACGCCGCCGGCAGACGTCCGGCGGCGCGCGTAATACCAAGTTAGAGGTTGGCCTCGGCCACGTCGTCTACGTGCATCTTCGACGCGGCGCGGGCAGTGGCGAGGTTGCGCGGCGTATAGCCCTCGAGGAACTTGCCCTTCGAGAAGCTCGCCGGGATCTCGACTGGGTACTCGCCGGTGAAGCAGGCCTCGCAGTAGCCGCTCCGGCCGGCGGCGCACCCCGCGCAGCCAGAGAGGTCGGGCACGCAGGCGCGCAGGCCCTCGGGCGAGAGAAACGCCAGGGAGTCCGCGCCGATGTACTCGCAGATCTCCTCGACGGACTTGCTCGCCGAGATGAGCTGGTCCTGGGTGTCGGTATCGATGCCATAGAAGCACGGCCACGTGACCTCGGGCGAGTTGATGCGCATGTGAACCTCGGTGGCGCCAGCGTCCTTGAGCATACGGACGATCTGCTTGGAGGTGGTGCCGCGCACGATCGAGTCGTCTACCACCACGAGGCGCTTGCCGGCCACGTTGTCGATGAGGGCGTTGAGCTTGAGGCGCACGCCCATCTCGCGCAGCTCCTGCGTGGGCTGAATGAAGGTGCGGGCAACATAGCGGTTCTTGATGAGGCCCTCGCCAAAGGGAAGTCCCAGCTCATGGGCAAAGCCCTCCGCAGGCGGCAGGCCCGAGTCAGGCACGCCAATCACGAGGTCGACGTCGGCCGGAGCCTCCTGAGCCAGGCGGCGACCCATGTTGTAGCGCATGGAGTAGACGCTCTTGCCGTGGAAGCGCGAGTCGGGGCGCGCAAAGTAGACGTGCTCGAAGATGCACTCGGCACGCGCCTCGGTCTCGAGCGCCTGGGACGACGAGATGCCGTCGTCGGAGATGCGGATGATCTCGCCGGGGTTCACGTCGCGCACGAACTCGGCGCCCACGATGTCGAGGGCGCAGGTCTCGCTCGCCACGACCCAGCCCTGGTCGTCAGCCAGCTTGCCCAGGCACAGCGGGCGGATGCCGTGCGGGTCGCGGAAGGCATAGAGCGCGTTGTCACGCACGAGAGCCATCGCGTAGCCGCCCTCCATCATCGCCATGGCGTGGGCGATGCCAGCGCGCAGCTGGTGCTTCTTCTCGGTGAAGAAGCCGATGAGGCGGGCGGCGACCTCGGAGTCGGTGTGGGTGCGGAAGGGCACGCCCATGTTGATGAGCTCGATGCGCAGCTGGTCGAAGTTGACGAGCGTGCCGTTGTGGGCCAGCGCGATGATGACGTCGTTGATGGCCGAGAGGTGCGGCTGGGCGCTCTCCCAACCCTTGGAGCCGGCCGTGCCATAGCGCACGTGGCCAATGGCGACCTTGCCGGGCAGGGCCGAGAGGTCTGAGTCGCTGAAGACCTGCGTAACGAGGCCCAGGTCCTTGCGCACCATGACGGTGCTGCCATCGCCCACGGCGATGCCGGCGCTCTCCTGGCCTCGGTGCTGCAGGGCATGCAGGGCAAAGTAGGTCATGCGGGCCACGTCGCGGCCCGGCGCCCAGATGCCAAAGACGCCGCACTCGTCGTGCAGGACGTCCTCGTCCTCGATTGCCTCGCAGCTCTCGTACTCGTACATCGAACGGTCAGACATGCGGTTCCCCTCCGCTAGCTGGCTGATACGTCAGACGATGTGGTGTTGGACACCTCGCTCTTGAGGGCACAGACGAGCAGGCCTCGACCGTTGCCCTTGCCAAAGTCGTTCTCGTAGTCGCAAGTGCACAGCGTGAGCACCTTGGAGATGTTGTTGACCGAGCCGCTCGCGCCCGCGCGCTGGGCCGTTGCCTGGGAGAGGGCGTCTGCCAGGTAGGCGTGGAAGTCGTCATCGGAAGCAAAGGCGATCTGGCGGGCGGCGCCGTTGGTGGCCGCGCTCTTGTAGAAGAACAGCGGCTCGAGCTCGTAGCTCGCGTCCTCGGTGAGGTACCAGACCGTGTCGACCTTGTCGAAGTTGTCCTGGGTCGCCATGTCGTCGATGTCGGTGAACATCGCGCCGTTGTTGAGGTGGTGGCCGTAGATGAGGGTCTGGCGGTCAACGAGACCGGGGCGGCTGTTCTCGCAGTCCATGAAGATTTGCCCACCCACCGCGTACTCGCCCGTGGCCGAGGTGCGCAGATAGGTGTCGTTGGTCTGGCCCTGGTAGACCGGGAAGTCGACGTGCGTGGCCGGGATGTAGATCCAGCCGCAGACGTCGGCGTTCACGGCCTTGAGGCCCTCCCAGTCAATCGTGGGGGCGCCGGCCGCGTCGTCGGAGACAGTGGCGTAGGCGGCGAGCTTCTCGTTGTTGACGTCCTGCACGTGGTACTGCCACTGGGCATAGCCCCACATGCCACCGGCAACAAGCAGCAGCACGACGCCAATGACGATGAGGACCGTCGAGAGGACGTTGCCGCGACGACGCGGCTTACCACCCTGGTCAACCCGCTTGGCGCGCTTGGGCTGCTTGCGATCGCCCCGTGGTGCCTTGGCATGGTCAGCCCCCTTGGAGGCGGGCCTTGTCGAGACGAACCCCACGGCGTTTCCCGTGTTAGGCGCATAGGGGTTGCTCTCGCCAGACGTGGGCATGGCCTGGGTGTGCTGCGGCGCTGCGGCGCGCGGGGCCGCCTCCCCTGCCCGCCTAAAATGCTTGCCGCTCGACGCGTTTGCCATCTGCCGGGCCTAACCCTGCGCCATGGCGCGCTTGAACTCAACCATCTTCTCGCGATACTCGGGCATCGCGGCGCCCAGAATCTGCGTGGCGTAGATGGCGGCGTTCTTGGCGCCACCAATGGCAACGCAGGCAACGGGCACGCCACTGGGCATCTGCACCATGGAGAGCAGGGAGTCCATGCCGCCCAGGTCGCTCGTCTTCATGGGCACGCCCACGATGGGCAGCGGGGTATAGGCGGCAACGACGCCACCCAGGTGCGCGGCCTTGCCGGCGGCGGCGATGATGACCTTGAGGCCACGGTCCGCGGCGCTCGCGGCCCACTCGTGGACCTTGTCGGGGGTGCGGTGGGCGCTCGCGATGACGAGCTCGTACGGAACGCCGAGCTCCTCGAGCTGCTTGGTGCACGCCTCCATGGTGGGCATATCAGACTTTGAACCCATAATGATGCCAACGAGCGGCTTGTCTGCCATGTTCGCTCCCTTGAATTGGAACCGCATGTGATGACTTCGCGCAATGCGCACAGTCTCTCAGTATAGTCGCGAACAGCATTTTTTTGGAACCTAGATAAGAGCCGTAACGTCTCCGAGGACAGACTCGAAGCTCACGCCGCGCACCTCGTAGTCGGGCTGGTCGGGCGTGATGGCCATGGCATCGCGCACGAGGGTGCCGGCAAAGCGCACCGCCTCGAGCAGGCTCTTGCCCGCAAAGATCGCCGCCGTGAGGCCACTCGCAAACAGGTCTCCCGTGCCGTGCGTCATAAATGGCAGCAAGTCGCCAGCCACCTCGGCCACGGGCGCGCCCTCGCTGGCCACATAGTTGCGAATGAGGTTGTCCCCCTCATGGACGATGCCCTTGAGCACGACGTTCTTGGCGCCCATGGCAAGCAGGGCGTCGAGCACGCGCGCCACGTAGGCCTCGTCGACGTCCTGGCCCTCGTAGGCTATGCCCGTAAGGATCGAGGCTTCGGTGAGGTTGGGGGTGAGCACGTCGGCGCTTGCCACGAGCGCGCGGGTGGCCTCGCACATCTCGTCGGTGTAGGTGGGGTACTTGTGGCCGCCGTCGCCCATCACGGGGTCAACGATGCGCAGGGCCCGCGGGTACTCGCGGTAGAGCCGCTCGATCGTGGCGACCTGCTCGGCCGACCCAAGAAAGCCCGAGTAGACGCCATCGAGGGCGATGCCGTGGGCGCGCCAGGCATCGAGGTAGGGCTCAAGCATGGGCGTGGTGTCGAGCTTGTAGAAGTGGTCGAACTTGGTGTGACCCGAGAAGAGCGACGTGGGCACGGGGCACACATCGATGCCCGCGCACGAGAGCACGGGGATCGCGATGCCCAGCGAGCACTTGCCGTAGCCGCACAGGTCGTGTACAGCGGCAACGCGCGGCAGGTAGTTGCCCTGCCGCTGGTAGAGGCGCAAGGAAGAGGCGTCGCTCACGTGGCTACTCCGCGGCCGTCTCGGTGGTAGCGGCGTCGGCGGTGTCGGTGGTGGCCGCGCTCGTGGTCGCGGCCTCACCCATCACGGCGTCGATGATGTTGCGCGGCAGGGTGACCTTCTCGCGCAGGTTCTCCGAGGCGGTGGCATCGATGTCGGTGATCATGCAGTTGAAGTTGAAGCCGCCGTCGGCGCCGGAGCTCTTGGTCCACACGAAGGTGGCGAAGCGCTTCATGATGCCCGTGGGCTTGAGGAAGCCAAACAGCGACGACTGCTGGATCTTGCCGTCCTCGTCGATGTGGACGTCGACATGGTAGACGACCTGGTTGATGTTGGGGTTGAGCAGGGCGTTCACGGAGAGGGCGGCGGCCTGGATCTGCGAGCCGGCGAGGCACTCGAGCTCGTCCTTGGCCGAGGTGTCGACGACGCTCACCTCGATGCGGCCGGACTCCTCGTTGGCCTCGAGCACGGTGTAATCCTCGGGGAACTGCGTGAAGCCGTCGCCCCACTCGACGCCGTTCTTGAGTGCGAGCGACACGCTCGCGGAGTCGACGTGCTCGGCGAGCTGCGAGGTGCCCGCGCGGCGCACGAGGCCGCAGGCCACCTGCGAGAGCACTACGAGGACGAGCATGATAGCGACGACCACGACGGCGGTGCGCGTCATGACCTTGCCCACGCTCGAGCCGGACGGATCATCGCCCGAGAGGGGATCGACCTCGACGGCGGCCTTGCGGGCGCGGCGGCGGCCGTGCTCCTTGCGGGCCTTCGACGCATTCGTGTGGCCTGTCTCGTCGACGTCGGCGAAGATGGCCTCGACCTCGTCGGGGGTGGGAACGTTAGCACTCTTGTCCTTCTTTGCCATGCTCTTCCTCGTAAGGCATATCGGCAGCCGGCTGGCCGCGGTCGTCAAATTGGTCGCAGAACAGTATAGGCAGCGGGCTTGGAGGTTTCCTTAAGGCCCGGCGCGGCTACGCTCAAGTTACATACGCTCGAAACCTAGGCGTGGTGCCCGAACTGCATGCGGTAGTAGCTCGCGTAGGTGCCACCCAGGGCCATGAGCTCATCATGCGTGCCGCGCTCGGCCACGCGTCCGCCGTCGACGGTCACGATCTCATCGGCATCGCGGATGGTCGAGAGGCGGTGGGCAATCACGAGCGTGGTACGGCCGTGGGAGAGACGCGCGAGTGACTCCTGCACGGCATGTTCGCTCTCGTTGTCGAGAGCACTCGTGGCCTCGTCGAGCACCAAGATCTTGGGGTCCTTGAGGAACACGCGGGCAATGGAGATGCGCTGCTTCTGGCCACCAGAGAGGCGGGCGCCCCTCTCGCCCACCTGGGTCTCGTAGCCCTCGGGCAGGCTCATCACGAAGTCATCGATGTTGGCAAGGCGTGCCGCCTCGCGCACCTCCTCGAAGGTGGCCGATGGTCTGCCATAGGCGATGTTCTCGCCAATGGTGCCGTCGAAGAGGTAGACGTCCTGCTGAACCAGGCCGATGGCCTCGCGCAGGCTCTTCTGCGTAACGTCGCGCACGTCCTGCCCGTCGACGACAATCGAGCCAGACGCCACGTCGTAGAAGCGCGGCAGCAGGCTGCAGGTGGTCGACTTGCCGCCGCCCGACGGGCCCACGAGGGCGATGGTCTCGCCCGGGTGGATGTCGAGGTCAAGGCCACAGATGACGTCATGCTCGCCGTCATAGGAGAAGTGAACGCCCTCATAGGTCACGTGGCCCTCGCTCACCTCGAGGTCCTTGGCGCCGGGGGCATCCAGGACGTCGGGCTTGGTGGCGAGGATCTCGTCGAGGCGGCGGAAGCCCGCCTCGGCCTTCTGGAACGTCTCGGTAAAGTTGAGCAGCTGCTCGATGGCGGCCGTGAACGTCGTGATGTAGAGGGCATAGGTCGACAGGTCCACCGGCTGCATCTCGCCCACGGCGATGAGGTAGCCACCGTAGACGATGACCACGGTGAACAGGGCTCCCATGAGGGCCGCAATCATGGCCTGGTAGCCGCCCATGACGTGATACATACGCTGCTTGCTCTCGAGGTAGGCCTCGTTGGAGCGGGCGAACTTCTCGCGCTCAACATCCTCGGCGGCAAAGCCCTTCACCACGCGGATGCCGCTCAGCGAGTCCTCGAGCTGCGAGTTGATGCCCGAGATGCGTTTGCGGTTCTCCATGAACACGGCGCGCATGCGCTTGTTGGCGCGCGAGTTATAGGCCCACAGCACGGCGGTGATCACAGCCAGCACGCACGAGAGCTTCCAGTTGATCGTGGCAAGGATCGCGAAGGAGCCCACAATCTTGATGCCGCAGATGATTGCATACTCGGGACCGTGGTGGGCGGCCTCGCAGATGTCGAACAGGTCGGACACCACGCGGCTCATGAGGTCACCGGTGTTGTGGCGGTCGTAGTACGAGAAGCTGAAGCGCTCGTACTGGTCAAAGAGGTCCTGGCGCATGCGGCTCTCCATGCGCGCGCCCATGACGTGACCCCAGTAGCCCACGAAGTAGCGGCAGGCATAGCGCACGGCATACATGGCGATGAGGCCCAGGGCAAGCGTGCCAAGCGCGCCCATGATGGCGCCGGCGCCCTGCGTGAACAGGCCGCCGGTGAGCTCGCGCAGAATAATGGGAAACGCCAGGTCAACCGCCGTCATGACAACGGCGGCAACGGAGTCGATGGCAAACAGGTGCCACTGCGAGCGGTAGTACGAGAGAAACTTCTGGTAGAGCTTGCCGGAAGCGTGCGGTACCGACCCGCCGTGCGGGCGGTCGTTGGTGCTGGTCTGTTGCATTCAGTTAGTCCTCGGTTGGTGCGGGCGGAGCAAGGCGGCGGGCCACGGCGTCGCAGGCAAGGGCGCCCACGACGGTCTTTGCGTCCTCGACGCGGCCGTCGAGGACGGCGTCGACGAGGTCGGTGAGCTCCACGAGGTCGACGTTGATGAACTCGTCGGCATCGGGGTTGGAGCTCGTAAAGACGAGGCCCGTGGCCATGTAGAGGTGGATGACCTCGTCGCAGAAGCCATCCGAGCTCGCGATGGAGGTGAGGTAGGCCATCTTGTCGGCCGTGAATCCCGTCTCCTCCTCGAGCTCGCGGTGGGCGGCGGCTAGCGGGTCCTCGCCCGGCTCGAGCTTGCCGGCTGGGATCTCGACCGTGACGCGGCCCAGCGCGGTGCGGTACTGGCGCACGAGGCAGATGTGGCCGTCATCGGTGAGCGCCACGACGGCGACCGCACCAGGGTGGCGCACGACGTCGCGCACGGCCTCGCGGCCGTCGGGCAGCTGCACGTGCAGGCGGCTCACCGAGAAGATGCGGCCCGTCCAGGCCGTCTCCTCCGTGAGGGGCTGCTCGGCCAACGCGGCGTCGCGCGGGTCGTCGTCACCGCGCACGAACTCGCGGCGCTCGGGCTCGCCGCTCTTGTGATCGTGCGTCGAGCGGTCTCCGTCATAGGTGAACGCCTCGACGGTGTCGAGGAACTCGTCGGTGTCCTTGTGATTCATGTGGTGCTAGACCTCCCAGGCGTCGCGGCCTCGCAGGGCGCGCGCCCCGATGTCGTGACGCAGCGTCTTTCCCTCAAAATCGATGAGCTCGCAGGCTCGGTATGCCTGCTCGCGAGCGTGCTCGAAGGTGTCGGCGACGGCCGTGACATTGAGCACGCGCCCGCCGTTGGTGACGAGCTCGCCGCCCACCAGCTTGGTGCCGGCGTGGTAGACCGTGACGCCCTCGAGCGCCTCGGCGTCGGCGATGCCGCGGATGGGCTTGCCCTTCTCGTAGGAGCCGGGGTAGCCCGCGCTCGTGAGCACCACCGAGACGGCCCAGTCGTCGTCCCAGCTCACGTTGGCCTCGTCGAGCGTGCCGTTGTCGCAGCGCAGGAAGACGTCGAGAAGGTCGGCCTTCATGCGCGGCAACACGACCTGCGTCTCGGGGTCGCCGAAGCGCGCGTTGAACTCGAGCACCTTGGGGCCGTCCTTGGTGAGCATGAAGCCGCCGTAGAGGCAGCCGGAGTAGGTGATGCCGTCCTTCGCGAGCTGGGCCACGACCTTGCGCTCGATCTCGACCATGGCCTCGTGCTCCTCGGGCGTCACGAACGGGACGGGCGAGTAGACGCCCATACCACCCGTGTTGGGACCGAGGTCGCCCTCGAGGGCGCGCTTGTGGTCCTGCGAGCTCGCGAGCGGAACGACCGTCTTGCCGTCGGTGAGGGCCAGAAGCGAGCACTCGGGGCCCTTGAGCATCTCCTCGACCACGACGGTGCTGCCCGCCTCGCCAAACGTGCCCGCGAAGCACTCGCGCACGCCCGCCAGGGCCTCCTCGGTGGTCTGCGCCACGATGACGCCCTTGCCCGCGGCGAGGCCGTCGGCCTTCACGACGCAGGGACCGGCGAGCTCGCGCACGTAGGCCTCGGCGGGAGCCGCCTCGGTGAAGCTCGCGTAGCGGGCCGTGGGAACGCCGGCACGCTCCATGACCTGCTTGGCAAAGAGCTTGGAGCCCTCCATCTGGGCGGCCGCGCCGCTTGGGCCAAAGCAGGCGATGCCCGCGGCACGCACCGCGTCGGCCACGCCGGCGACGAGCGGGGCCTCGGGGCCAATGACCACGAGGCTCACGCCATGCTCGGTGGCGAAGTCGGCCACCTGCTGCGGGCTCTCCTGGTCGATGCCGGCATAGGCGGCCTCGGCGAGGATGCCGCCGTTGCCCGGCGCCGCCCAGACCTTGCCCGCGCGCGGGCTCTCGAGCAGCTTGCGCAGGAGGGCGTGCTCGCGCCCGCCCGCGCCCAGAAGGAGGATGTCGATCTTCTCGGATGCGTCCATGGTTGCTCCTGATCGTCGGCTCTACGTTATTTCCCAACGCCTATCGTAGCGCCGCGTCCGCGCACGTGGCACGGTCGTAACGCGCATAAAACCAAAGGCGGGCCCGGCCATGTCTGCCGAGGCCGCCTGGACTTGCTAGCTTGCCTCTACTCCCAGAAGCGGTTGATCGTCTGCTCGCGGTCGGGACCCACGGCAACGAAGGAGACCTTCACGCCGCTGAGCTTCTCGATGAGCTCGATGTAGTCCTGCGCGGCCTTGGGCAGCTCGTCAAAGCTCCTGCAGCCGGTGATGTCTTCCTTCCAGCCTGGGACCTCGACGTACTTGGGCTTGGCGTGGTCGAAGACCGAGCGGTGCTCGGGAACCGTCGTGTACTCCACGCCATCGCACTCGTAGGCGGTGCAGACCTTGATGGTGTCAAGGCCTGTGAGCACGTCGAGCTTGGTGATGGCGAGGTCGGTGAGGCCGTTAACCTGCGCGGCGTACTTGACCACCACGGCGTCGTACCAGCCGCAGCGGCGCTTGCGGCCCGTGACCACGCCGTACTCGTGGCCGGTCTCCAGCAGGAACTTGCCCATACCCTCGTCAAGGCTCAGCTCCGTGGGGAACGGGCCCGAGCCCACGCGCGTGAGGTAGGCCTTCGCGATACCCAGCACGCGGTCGATGTTGGTGGGGCCAACGCCGGAGCCGGTAACCGCGCCACCGGCCGTGCAGTTGGAGGAGGTCACGAACGGGTAGGTGCCGTGGTCGATGTCGAGCATCGTGGCCTGGGCACCCTCGAACAGGACCTTCTTGCCCTCGGCAAGCTCCTCGTTGAGTAGCTTGCCGCTCTCGATGATGTAGGGACGCAGCTGCTCGGCATAGCCGAGGAACTCCTCGCACACGGCGTCCACGTCATAGGTGGGCAGCTCGTAGACCTTCTCGAGGATGGGGTTCTGGTAGGCGAGCGACGCCTCGACCTTCTCGCGGAAGGTGTCGTCGTCAAGCATGTCCTGCATGCGAATGCCCGTGCGGTTCATCTTGTCCATGTAGCAGGGACCGATGCCGCGCTTTGTGGTGCCGATGTTGTTCTTGCCGAGCTTCTGCTCGTGGGCGCCATCGAGAACCTTGTGCCAGGGCATGACGATGTGAGCGTTGCCCGAGATGCGCAGGCCCTTGCAGGAAAGGCCCTCGCCCTTGAGGTGCTCGAGCTCCTCGAGAACGACCACGGGATCGACGATGCAGCCGTTGCCGATGATGGAAAGGACGTCCTCGTGGACGATGCCAGACGGAATCTGGCGAAGTGCGAGGTGGTGACCATTGGCGACAACCGAGTGGCCGGCGTTGGCACCGCCGCCATAGCGACAGACCACATCGAAGCCACCGGAGATGAGGTCGGTGATCTTACCCTTGCCCTCGTCGCCCCACTGGGTTCCCACCAGAACAGATGCCGGCATGAAGAGCTCCTTCTCTCACGGCTTAGCAAACCATTTGAGTATACGCCAACAAGCTGTGGGCGCTCCTAACATCGCGGGTCAGGCCACAAAAACGCAAGCGGCGCCCCAGGCAGTTCGCTCGGGGCGCCGCATCAGGTTCGCTACGCGTCGTCGTGGTGCGCGTCGACCTCCATGAACTTGGTCTTCTCGGCGAAGAACGCCATGGGGATAATGCCCAGGGGGCCGGAACGGTTCTTGGCGACGACGAACTCGGTGACGCCGTAGTCCGGGCGGTCCTCGCGGGCGCCCTCCTCCTCGGTCATGGAGCGGTCAAGCAGGATGACGATGTCTGCGTCCTGCTCGATAGCGCCGGACTCACGAAGGTCGGACAGCTGTGGGCGCTTGCCGCGCGAACCGGTGCGCTCCTCGTTCTTACGCGACAGCTGCGACAGGGCAATGACGGGAATGCCCAGGTCCTTGGCCATGATCTTGATGCCACGGCTCATCTCGGACACCTCGGTGGCACGCGAGTCGGAGCGACGGTTTGGCGGGGGCGAGACCAGCTGCAGGTAGTCGAGGATGACGATGCCCTTCTCCTTGTTGCGCAGCATGCGGCGGGCCTTGGCGCGCACCTCGGTGACGGTGGTGCCCGGCGTGTCGTCGATCATGAGGTCGAGGGCCGCGAGGTCCTGGGTGGCCGTGAGCAGGCTCTGCCACTCCTCGGGCTTGATGTCTGCCGAGCGGATCTTCTGCAGCGGCACCTGCGAGTAGGTCGACAGCAGGCGCTGCGCGACCTCCTCGGAGCTCATCTCGAGCGAGAAGAAGCAGACGGTCGTGCCGGCCTGGGCCATCTGGACAGCCAGGTTCAGGGCGAACGAAGTCTTGCCCACGCCCGGTCGGGCGCCGACGACGATCATCTGGCCGGGGCGCAGGCCCAGGAACATGCGGTCCATCGTGGGGAAGCCGGTCTGGATGCCCACCGTGCCGTCGGGGCTCTGCGCCTGCTCCGCAAGCTCCTGGTAGAGCTTGATCATGGCGTCCTCGAGCTTGACGTATGTGGTCTTGATGTCGCGGTTCGTGACGTCAAGCAGCATCTTCTCCGCGGTGTCGACGACCTCCTTGGTGTCCTCGGGCGCGTTGGCGGCAAGGTTGGCGATCTTGGCCGAGGCGTCGATCATGAGACGCAGCGTCGTGTCGCGGTGGAGCATCTCCGCGTGGTGGCGCCAGCTCGCGATGGCAAACGAGTCCTCGCCCAGGCGGGCGAGCTGCTGGATGCCGCCGGCGCGCTCGAGGTCGCCGGTGCTCGTGAGGTAGTCCGCGAGCGAGATGGGGTCGACGGGGTTGCTGCGCTCGAACATCGTGCGCATGGCCGCGAAGATGATGCGGTTGGACTCGAGGAAGAAGTCCTCGTCGGTCAGCTCGACGATGGCGCTCTCGAGCACCTCGGGCGACAGCAGCATCGCCGAGAGAACCGAGCGCTCGGCGGGGACGTCGGAGGGCATCGTCTTGATGGATGCGAGGGCCGCCGGAGACGGCGTGGCATCGTACACGATCTCGTCCAAGTGTCCTCCCAAGGTCTTCTCGTCGACAGCAAGGTGCAACTTTGAATCGTAACTCATTCAACTGAGGCATGTTGGCAAGCAAGAATGATTTGCGCGAGAAGGGCGGCGGCGCCGAATGACCTGATGACAAGCGCAACGTGGGCAGTCACGGCACTCGACGGACGCGATGAGGGGTCCGCCGGGCCAAGCGAGCCACGTCCTGGCCAGGAAGGCCTAGCACAAAACCGTGAGACGCATGACGAAGGCCCGCATCCCGCTTACCTGCGGGTTGATGAAAGCCCGAGCCACCTACCACGCGCTATGCGAGTTTTCACACTTTTCAACATTCTTGGAATTCATCCGCGAGCGGTTATCAACATCTCGCACAGTTGTTCGAGCAGGGCGACCGCAGGGAGCTCGTTCATCCCAAGTAATCAAACTGCTTGGCAGAGCCACCTAAAACCGCAGGTACATGGCTTACTCCATCCAAACAATCTGTTTTGCCCGAGACAATCACTCGGTGGGGTAGGTATGCCACGCAAGCAGCCCACTATTGAATAGCCCCAGCTCAGCACCATTTCGTTAATAACTTCGGATGAAAAAGGACCCGCGGCCAAATGGCTGCGGGTCCTCGCATAAGCAAAGCTTTGCGCTGCAAGTGAGCAGACGAGCCTACTCGGCGGCCTCGGTGGTCTCCTCGGCAGCCTCAGCCTCGACGGCCTCGGGAGCCTCCTCGACGACCTCCTCGACGGCCGGCTTGCCGACCTGGAGGTGAAGCTCGGCGGCGATCTCACGGTACAGGCTCACCTTGACGGTGTGCAGACCGGAGGTCTTGATGGCGCGGTTGAGCTCGATGCGCTTGCGCTCGACCTCGACGCCCAGCTCGTTCTTGATGGCGTCGGCGACCATGGTGTTGGTCACGGAGCCGAAGAGCTGGCCCTCCTCGCCGACCTTGGCGTCGATGAGGACGGTCTTGCCATCGATGACTTCCTTCAGAGCCTCGGCATCGGCGATGCGCTTGACCTCGCGCTTCTCGATGTTGTGACGACGCTCCTCAAGCTGCTTGATGTTGCCCTTGGTGGCAGGCAGGGCCATGCGGTTGGGGAACAGGTAGTTCTCAGCGAACCCCTGGGCGACCTCGACGACGTCGCCCTCTCCGCCCTTGCCCTTCAGCTCACCCAGAAGGATGACTTTCATGGACACTCCTTACTTAGCTGCGGTCGCGACGGCCACCACGGCTGGACACCACGGGAACGGTGTACGGCAGAAGGGCCATCTCACGGGCGCGCTTAATGGCGTTGGCGATGTCGTGCTGGTGCCGCGTGCAGGCGCCAGTGACGCGACGGGGCTTGATCTTGCCACGGTCGGTCATGTACTTGCGAAGGAGCTGAGTATCCTTGTAGTCGATGAACTCAGTGTCCTCCTTGCAGAACTGGCAGAACTTGCGACGCGGCTGACGCTGGTACTCAGTAGCCATGTCTCAATACCTTTCTGTTGGCGTGCGGCCGGCTTTCGGCCGGACGCCGGTTCTCTCGGAGACACTGCCCGCAGGCGGGCAGGCCAGCCACCGTGATCTGGAATGCTCCAGACGTAGGTGGCCTAGAACGGGATGTCCTCGTCGTAGACGTCCGCCGCGGGCGGAGCGGCAACGGGGACGGGCGCAGGCGCCGGAGCGGCCTGCTGGTAGGGAGCCTGCTGGGCAGGGGCGGCATAGCCACCCTGCTGCTGGGCGTAGCCACCACCGTTGGAGTTGCCGCCTCCCTGACGAGAGCTCATGAACTCGATCTCGTCGACGACAACCTCGATCTTGGATCGCTTCTGGCCATCGCGCTCCCAGGAGCTGTAGCGCAGGCGACCCTCGATGGCGACCTTGGTTCCCTTGGAAAGATAGCGCTGAATCGCCTCGGCACGGGTGCCGAACATCACGCAGTCGATGAAGTTGGGGTAATCCTCCCAGTTGCCCGTCTGCGGGTTGCGGCGACGGTCATTGACCGCCACGCCCAGGTGCAGCACCTGCGTGCCGCTCTGCGTGGCCCTCAGCTCGGGATCCCTGGTCAGGTTGCCCGTGATGTTCACTCGGTTGATGCTCACGATACTCACTACCTTTCATACGCGCGCAAGACTTGAGCGAGTCGCTTCTCGTCTCGCACACGCGAGCCTTGTGGGCTCGCTTCCATGACTGTCTTACTCGTGATCCGGACGACGCACGATCATGTGGCGCTTCACAGCATCGTTGATGCGGAGAACGCGATCGAGCTCGGCGATCTGCGTGGGGTCAGCCTGGAAGTTGACGAGGGTGTAGTCACCCTCCGTGAGCTTGTCGATCTCGTAAGCGAGCTTGCGCTTGCCCCAGTTGTCGACGTTGTCGACCTGGCCGCCGTTCTCGGTGATGGCAACTTCGATGCGCTTCATAACGCCAGCGCGAGCCTCATCGGTGATCGTCGGGTCGACAAAAAACAGCAGTTCATAAGCCTTCATGTGGTCACCTCCTCTGGGCATGTGGCCTCGGGTCGTGAAGGTTTGCGCCCGAGACAGGAAAGGTTCGGTGGTGAATCATACCACGGTCTAGGCGCCGGTTGGGAGCCTTGTTTGTTTCTCCATCTCTCAACCTGCACAGAGCCAACACATGTATGGACACCTCCAAGCCGCCCCTTCCTTGCTCCAGGCTAGCAGTCGAATCTGACAGATTTGGGTTGTCCGGCTGTCACAAACCTGACACCGCAGCTCAGAGACTTGTCCGTTTTGGATGTCCTCGTGCCGTGGTTAAAAACTCGCCGCTCGCGGCCGCAGACGCGCCGCTCATGACAAACGGGTGCCCGCGCAGCCTCTGCACGAACACCCGTCCTTCACAAACTTGTTTTGATGCTTCCCTACTGCTGGTCTTCCTCGTTGTCGCGGGGAAGCTTCACGAGCGGAACGATCGTCTCGCCCTTGTCGTTCTGGAGCCGCTCGGCCTCTTCGCTGTCGGGAGCGGGAACGCTCACAGGCTTGGAAGCCTCCTCTTGCGGCGTGGACGCGGGGGCGGCTGCAGCCTCAGACGCGGGAGCAGGCTCAGGCGTCGCAGCGGGAGCGGACGCCTCGGCGGGAGCGGGCTCAGCGGGCGGCTCGGGAACCGAAACGGGCTCCGGCGTGACAGCCGAAGCGGGCTCGGGGGCAGCGTGTTGGCCTGTGCCGGCAGCGGCTCGTCGGGACCGCCCCACGAGCGCACGTCAAACTGACTCATCCACAGGCCAATGCTGTTGACGAACAGCAGACTGGCGGCGCTGCTGACCACGAGCGTGGCGTAGAGAAAGAGAATGGTGCCGGGCAGCACGCCGCGCAGGATGGAGGCGATGATCGAGGCCATGGTGTACGAGTCGCCGTAGTACTGGGCCTCATAGACAAGGCGCATGATGTCGGGCAGGGCAAAGCCAATCATCACGGAGAACACGAGCGTCGACGCGGCGGCAACGATGCCCCACTCGGCAAGGGGGATGAGCAGCGTCTTGAACAGGCCCGAGGGATCGCGCTTAATCATCTCGACGAAGCGGCTTACCTTGAAGCCAGCGCCAATCTTCTCGTACACACAGGCATGGAGCGCAGCCACCATGATGGGGGCCGCAAGCACGAACTCGGCGATGGTGACGAGGGTCGAACCCAGGCCGCGCAGGAGAAATGACAGGATGGCGTTCACGATACCGCCAAGGATGCCCACGACGAGCGACCATGCGAGAATGACGACGAACGCTCGCCAGCCGCTTGCGATGCAGGCGCCAACCTTGACGCCCTTCTGCTTGGGCGAAGAGTTAACGCCCCAGGCAGAGAGCCTCGCCCACTCGCAGGCATAGCCCAGAACGCCAAGTGCGCCCACGATGGGCACGAAGCACGCGAGGGCCATGAGCAGGATGGGCTTGATCCAGCCCTTCTCCTTGGTCATGAGCGCCCAGGAGCGCGAGAAGTACTTCTTGTCTTCCATGGAAACCTCCATGCGCCAAACTATACGTACCCCTTGAGTGTATATGACCTTGTGTGCAGGGGTCCGTCGTTCACCCTAACAGAGAGGTAAGAAAAAGGGCCCGACTCTTGCGAGCCGGGCCCTGCATGCTCTGGCGGAGAGGGAGGGATTTGAACCCTCGTAACCACAAAGTGGTTAAACGGTTTTCGAGACCGCCGCATTCAGCCGCTCTGCCACCTCTCCAGAGAATATGGAAGCGGCGCCGCTTGGGCGCCGCGGAAGACTCTGGCGGAGAGTCGGGGATTTGAACCCCGGAGACGCTTGAGACGCCTACACGATTTCCAATCGTGCGCCTTCGACCACTCGGCCAACTCTCCAAAAACGTGCGTTGACTATGGTAGCAAAAAGAATTGCACCATGCGAGAGGAATTTGAGAAATCTTTTCTCGCCCCAAGGGCCCATTGAGAGGGTCCGCGAAGCCGCGCGGGACCATAATGCAAGCACGAGAGTTGGGGAGGAGTCCCCGTGCCAGATGCGATCTCACTGTTTGCCCAGGGAACCCGTGTGCTCATGCTGCCCGCATGGCTCGAGCTCGCGGCCGTGGTGGTGGGCTCGCTCTCGGGCTCGCTCGTTGCCATCGAGCGACAGCTCGACCTCACGGGCTGCGTGGCCCTATCGCTCATCTGCGGCCTAGGTGGCGGTCTCATCCGCGACGTCATCATGCAGGAGGGCGACGTCTACATGCTCAACTCCACCGCGGCCATCGTGCTGTGCGTGGTGGCGGGCGCCATCGTCTTTCACTTTCCCACCGCGCTGCGGCGCGTCCCCAACGCCATCGAGTGGGCGGACGTCCTCTCGGTTGGTCTCTTTTGCGCCGCAGGCGTCAACAAGGCACTCATGTATGGGCTTGGCGGTGTGCAGGCCGTGCTCATGGGCGTCATCACAGGCGTGGGCGGCGGCATGCTGCGCGACGTCTTTTTGGGAGACGTGCCCAAGATCTTTCAGCCGTCAACGAACTACTATGCCGTGAGCGCGCTTGGTGGCTCACTCGTCTACCTCGTGTTGTATCGCTACTTCCACGTCATGAACCCCTGGGTTGCCATCGTCTGCACGCTCGTGACGGTGGCGCTGCGCCGCCTCAGCCTGCGCTTTGGGCTCGTCTCCTCCCCCAGCCACGACTACACCAACGAGCTGCTCGCCCCCATGCGCCGCGTGGCCGAGCGAGCCCAAGAGCACTCGCGGAGGACCAACCAGTAACGCAGACCATGACACGCACAAGAAAGGGCCCGCCACCTAGGTGACGGGCCCTTTTGCTTGCGATGTCATCCGACGGACAACCTACTTGTTGACTAGGCCGTTGCGGACGTTGGCCTTCTTGCGCTCGATGGCGTTGAGGATGCGCTTGCGCATGCGGACACTCTTGGGCGTAACCTCGACGAGCTCGTCGTCCATGATGTACTCGAGTGCCTCCTCGAGCGTGAAGGTGCGCGGCGGGGTGAGCTGAACGGCGATGTCGGCCGTGGAGCTGCGCTGGTTGCCGAGCTGCTTGGAGCGGGCGATGTTGACGACCATGTCGCCGGGCTTGGAGCGCTCGCCCACGAGCATGCCCTCGTAGCACTCGTCGCCGGGGCCCACGAAGAGCTGGCCGCGCTCCTGCAGGGTGCCTAGGGCGTAGGCGACGGCCTTCTCAGTGGTCATCGAAATCATGGCGCCGTTGTTGCGGGTACCAAGGTCGCCCACGAACGGACCGTACTCGAGGAACGTGTGGTAGAAGACGCCCTCGCCGTGGGTGACGTTGAGGATGCGGTTCTTGAGGCCCATGATGCCGCGGGTGGGGATGCGGAACTCGATGTGGCAGATCGTCTCGCCCTGCTCCATGCTCGTCATGGTGCCGGAGGCGTTGCCAAAGACCTCGATGACCTTGCCGGAGTACTCGGGCGGGCACTCGACGACGGCCTGCTCGATCGGCTCGATGCGGTTGCCGTTCTCGTCCTTCTTGATGAGGACGCGGGGACGGCCCACCTGGAACTCGAAGCCCTCGCGGCGCATGGACTCCATGAGGACGGACAGGTGCAGGATGCCGCGGCCGGCAACCTCGACGCCCGTCTTGTCAGGGAGCTCCTCGATGCGCATCGTGACGTTGTTCTCGGCCTCGGTCATGAGGCGCTCCTTGAGCTGACGGGCACCCACGATGTCGCCCTCGCGGCCCACGAGCGGGCTCGTGCTGGCCTCGAAGACGATGGCCAGGGTCGGCGGGTCGATCTCGATGGGCTCGAGCTCGACGGGGTTCTCGGGGTCGGTGTAGACGTCGCCGATGTCGGTGCGGTCGATGCCCACGACGGCGGCGATGTCGCCGGCGCCAACCTCGCTGCACTCCTTGCGGCCCAGGTAGTCAAAGGTGAAGAGCTGCTTGACGGTGGCGTTGGCGCGGCTGCCGTCGTTCTTCACGACGAGAATCTTGTCGCCGTCGTGGATGGTGCCGGAGTAGATGCGGCCGATGCCGATACGGCCCACGTACTCGGAGTGGTCAATTGTGACGCACTGCATGGCCAGCGGGCCGTCGGGATCGACCTCGGGCGCGGGCATGTCCTCGACGATCATGTCGAGCAGCGGGTACATATTGTCGTTGTCGTCGTTGGGGTCAAGACGGGCAAAGCCGTTCATGGCGCTGGCGTAGACGACGTGCTCCATGGCGAACTCGAGCTGCTCGTCGGTGGCGCCGAGGTCGGCCATGAGGTCGAGGCAGTCGTTGTAGGCCTTGTCGGGGTTGGCACCCGGACGGTCGATCTTGTTGACGACGATCATGATCGACAGGCCGGCGTCGATGGCGTGGCGCAGCACGAAGCGCGTCTGGGGCATGGGACCCTCGAAGGCGTCGACGAGCAGCAGGGCGCCGTCGGCCATCTTGAGCACGCGCTCGACCTCGCCGCCAAAGTCGGCGTGGCCCGGGGTATCGATGACGTTGATCTTGACGTCCTTGTACTCGATGGAGATGTTCTTGGCCAGAATGGTGATGCCGCGCTCGCGCTCCTGGTCGTTGGAGTCGAGCACGCGCTCCTCGACCTGCTGGTTGGCACGGAAGGCATCGGTGGCGCGCAGGAGCTTGTCCACGAGCGTCGTCTTGCCATGGTCGACGTGGGCGATGATGGCGATGTTGCGTAGGTTCTCCTGGCGCATGTTTATCCTCAATCTCGTGCGGCGCGTGGGATTACGCGCAATATGGCATGTTTGGGCCGAGTTCTCGGCTAATGGCTTAGTTTAGCGCGGTAGACGGTAGGTTGCTTTCCTCACAAGCGCATCCATCGAGGTATCACGGTTGAGACCGTTCTTCCCTGGCTTGGCAGGCTCCAGCGACGCTGGAGCGGGTGCTCTGAGTTTGCGGTGAGGCGGCGGCGAAGGACGCCGCTGTGCCCTACAGGAGGCTAGGGGTCTCCCCGGCGGGTGCGGGATCGCTCCAGGCAAGGTTATCACCGGCGCCAATCCCCTCGACAAGCGAGAAGGCAGAGTAGCCGCACTCGGCCCCACGCTCGCCAAACTCGAGGATGAGCGCATCTCGGAAGACGTCGTCATCGTCGGCGACTGCGCCGAGGTAGGCGATGGCGTAGCAGGCGGGCTTGCCGATGACGCAAGCATTGTTCTCGTCGCGAGCGCCGTTACGCACCCACGTGCGAGCGGCCTCGAGGCACTGCTCGGCAGAATCATCATCGAACTCGCAGGTCATACGCTGACCCTGGGAGTCCGCGGCGGTGGCTACGACGGAGAAGTCATCGCCCGCAGCGAGGCGGTCGAGAGCCTCGCCCATGAGGGTGCTGCCGAGCTCGTCGGTCTGGGCGGAAACGCCGCCGTTGCCGTGATTGTCCGCCATGAGTTCACCCTCCACTTTCGCCGTGATATCGAAGAGATGGTAACGCATCCTCACCTGTCGTTGACCGTCTCGCGCCGCAAACACAGGGGAACCAAGGCCCGAAGCGTGCGTGCGGAGCCGGAAGCCGGACAGCAGCGGGCTCGGACGGCGCCGCCGGGCGAGATGCCCACTGCCCGGGCGCACCAAAAGGAAGGAGCCGAGGCCACGAGGGCTTCGGCTCCCAAATTGCCAAGTGGGGTTCGCGGGAGTAGAAGGGAGGAGATTGACAACTCCCCGCTTGGCAGGGGGCTTATCCCTCACCGGCACGCCCGTCGGCTTGGTTTCCCTAATCGCTAGCCCCGCTTGCCTCTCTTGCTCACGACGAGGGCGATGCCGAGGAACGCAATGCCGAGAACGGCGCTGACGATGATGGGCGCGGACTCGATGGGGTCGCCCGTCTGGGGAATGAACTTCGTGGGCGTGATGGGCGTCGTGGGCTTTGCGGGCTCCACGGGCTTGGTGTACGTGTTGCGGAACACGCAAGCACCTGCCTCATCCTGGTTGACGCTTGCGATGAGGTTGCCCTTGCCGTCATCGGTGACGGTGACGGTGACCTTGCGGGCCGTCTCGTCATAGGTGACGTGCTGCTGGCCGTCGTTCACCTCGGTGATGGTGAACGTGTAGGTACCGGCTCGGGTGAACGAGAGCTCCTCGAACCTGACCTGGCCGTTCGCGTCGTTCTTCGCGGTGACCTCAACGCCGCCACCAGAGAGCTTGAAGGTGAACTGCCCAGCCTTGAGATCCGCTCCCTCGAGAACCTTGGTCGCGGTCAGAGCAAGCTTCGTGGGACTGGCCTCGTAGGCGTTGACGAACTCCGCCTCGCGGGCGTCCTTGAGCTCGTGCGTGACGCCGAGGGTGCCGTCGCCCTTATCCACGACGGTCGTCGTCACGTGGTAGGAGGCGTCGCTGAACGTAACGCCGCTCTCGACGGTTCCGTGACCGCGCTCGCGGATCGTGTAGTGGTGGACGCCGGGACGTCCGTACTCGATGCCGCTCAGCGCCACGTTGCCAGAGGCATCGTTCGTGCCAGTGGCGACGACACTGCCGTCCTCGAGGAGCTCGAACGTGAACTCCCCTGCCGCAAGGTCGCGGCCGGCCAGCGTCTTGTGAACGTTGATCTGATCAGTGACGCTCGAGGTGGTGGGCTTGACGTTATAGGAGTTCGTGAAGGCGAACGCGGGGCCGGAGAGCTCGTTGCCGTTCGCGTCGACATGGGCGACCGTGAGCTTGCCGTGGCCGTCATCCGTAACCCTGATGTAGACGACGCGCGTGGACTGGGCGTCGTTCGTGACGCCCGCCGCAGATCCGCTCTCGGTGATGACGTAGCGGTAGGTGTGGGAGCGCTCGCGGATGGGCGTGGCGTCATTCTCGGCCGTGGCGCCATCCGTCTCGGGCGTGTCGGAGACGACACGCATCAGCCTGCGGGCGCCGCGCCAGGACGCCGTGGTGGTGACTTCGGCCTGGGCGTCGTGGTTGGGGATGGCCTCGACCTCGGCAATGGGAGCCATGCCGGTTTCCTCGGCAGAAGGAGAGGGCGTGCTTGCGTCGGGCGCGGCAGGAGCCTCTTCCTGGGCCTCAGGGGCCGCCTCGGTAGCAGCGCCTTCGGGCTCGGTTCCGTCGCCGGAGTTCCCCGCGGCTACAACAGGCTCTCCAGCCTGTACGTCAGGCGTGGCCTCAAGGGCGTTCGCCGCCGCGGCGTCCTGCGTCTCGCCAGCCTCGTCCGCGGCATCCCGAGCCTCGCCCAGGGCCCTCAGGAGGTCGTCGAGCGTGAACGTGATCGAACCAAAGTCGACGTTACCGTTCGCGTCGTTCGTCGTGTTGGTGCGCTCGGGCACGGGCGCACCGGCCTCACCCTCCACGGTGAACGTGAACTTGCCGGCGATGTCGGCGCCCTCAAGGCCATCGGGGACGCTCAGGCTCTTGGTACCCGCGAGTCCGATAGAAACGGGGTCTCCCGTTGCGTACGTGTTGAGGAACGCAAGTCCGCCATCGGGGAGGTTGACCGTGCAGTTCAGCTTTCCGTTGCCGTTGTCTGTAACATCCACGGTAAGACGGAAGTTCGCCGCCGTAGGCGTCACGCCGCGGTCACCCAGGCCGTCGGTCACCTCATAGGCGACATACGGGATGGTCCAGGTGTTTCCGGTGCGGGTGGCAAGGCCGTCAGCAACGAGGCTGGCGAGCTTGTTGCTGTCGTAGGACAGGGAGCCGAAGTTCACTTGGCCGGAAGCGTTCCTTGCGACGGAGACGACCTCGTGGTTACCCGCGCCATAGGCGAGGCGGAAGGTGAAGTCGCCGTCGAACATGAGACCGTTCGTCATGGACTTCGTGCCCACGATAGGCGTCGTCTCGCCGGCGGCGGCGTAGGAGTTCTCGAAGGTGACCTTCGCCGCCGCGGCCGCGTCAGACCCAGCGACATAGACGTACGTCTCATCGGCTCCGGACGTGCTCGTGACGTTGGTCGTCACCGTAAGGGTAGCCGTGGCGGGATCGTCGGCCGTGGTGATGGTGACGTAGTAGGTCGTGGCGTCATAGGCGACGCCGCCAAGGCCGCCGTTCGCCTCGGTGATAGTGTAGGAGTAGGTCTTACCCACGTCTTCCTGGGTGAACGTGGCGGAGGAGGAGTTCACCACGAGCGCCTCTTCGCCGGCAGGCGCCTCGGCGTTGGTGTGGTGCCCGGCAATGCCGAGCTTGTCACCGTCGCCCGTGGCGACGACGTCGAACCCGAACTCGCCCGCGGTCAGCGCGCGGCCGCTCATCCTCTTCGTAACGCTCAGTCCGCCAGCCGCGGTGTAGTCAAGCTGCGAGCGATACGTGTTCGTGAAGACGTTGTTCTCGTTCGTCACGACAGCGCTCATCGTGCCGTTGCCCTCGTCGGAGACCTTCACGGTCACGGTCGCGACGTGGGTGTCATCGGAGATTCCGGGGATGCCGGAGGCATTCTCGCGGACCTCGTATTCGAACGTGCGGGGACCCTCACGCACCATGTCATAGGTGAACGGGATGGTGCCGAACGTGAAGTCATCGGCCTCGCTCTTGTTGTGGACGGACACGGTGGTGACTTCCTTGCCGTTGGCATCAACGGGGAGGGGCGCACCGTCGGTCTTGGCACTAATCGTGAAGCTGAACTCGTCGCCATCCTGCCAATCGCGGCCCTTAAGAATCTTGGAGAAGTGCGGGTTCACGAGCTGATCGGTCGGGATGCTGGAGTCATACGTGTTGACGAACTCCCTGTCACCGGAGACGAGCCTGACGGTCGCCTCGAGCTTGCCAGTGTCCGTGTTGTCTCGCACGGTGACGCGGAAGGCGGCGACGTTGTCGCTGTAGCTCATGCCACCGGCGCTTCCGCGCTCCTCGGTGACCCTGTACTCGTACTGGCCAGGCTGCGTATACACAATGGAGCCAAAGTCAATCTTCGCCGCGCCGTCGACAACGTCATCGGGACCGAGGACGACCCTCGTGGAGGGAGCGCCGTCGTCACCCATGGGGACAGGAGCACCGTCGACGCCCTCGAGCAGGAAGGCGAAGTGGTCGTTCTCACGCCAGGCGTCAACGCCCTCGAGCACCTTCGTCAGGCCGAGGTCGGCCGTGGCGAAGTTGGCGTCCGCCGCCTTGTAGGTGTTCTCGAACAGAATCTTGCGGTTGTCGTCATCCACAACCTGGCCGTCGATCTTCGTCGTAACCGTCATGGTGCCATCGAGGTTGTCGACGACGGAGATGACGAGTTCGCGCACGCGCTCGTCATAGGTGACGCCAGGGAGCTTGTCGGCGTCGCTGGGGATGACCTCCGCCACGTCAAACGCGTAGGTCTTGTTGGCGTTCTCCGCAGTAAAGACCACGTCAGACAGCTTCGCCATATCCTCGGCGATGCCACTCGCGCGCCTCTGAGTGTTCGTGAAGCTCTTGTCGGAATCGGCGAGCAAGGCATTTGCTTCGTCGGCCGTCGCCGCGGTGGTTCCGTTCTCGGCGGTGGCATCCTTGCCCGTGATGCTGAAGGAGAACATACCCATATCCATAGAGCGGCCGGCGAGAACCTTGCTCACAGTAAGACCGGGATAGTAGGCAACCTCGGTGGGCGCGTAGACGTTCGTAAAGGCCGCGTGGTCGGTAACGGCCTTGTCAGCATCGATCGCAGAGGTCGTGTTGTCGTAGGAGACGTCCCCAAGGACGAGCTTGCCGTTGTCGTCAACGATAGTGACGGTTGCGGTAGTGACGTGGCGGTCCCACGTGATACCCGCGCTATCGGTGTCGGGAGAGAGCTCGCGAATATCGAAGGTGTACTCGCCAGGCTTGCTGAAGGTCATCTCGCCGGACTCGAAGCTGACCACGTTTCCATTGGTCTCGTAATCGAGGTTCATCTTGGAGGCGACGCCGTTCTCGGGGCCAGAGACGAGCCTCATGGAGAACTTGAAGTCGTCCGTGTCGAGCATGTCACGGCCAACGAGGCGCTTCTCACCCTTGATGAATCCGGTCTCGGTGAGAGACGTCGGCTTATAGGAGTTCTCGAACGTGATCTCCTCGACCTTTTCGCTCTCCCCGTCGCGGGCATAGGACGCGCTGACCTTGACGATGTTCTTGCCGTCAACCGTCTCATGGCTCACGGTCACGGTCGCAATCCAAACCGTACCGTCATACGTCATGCCGGGACGAGCACCATCGGGAGTCTTCTCGGTGATCTTGTACTGGTAGGTCTTGCCCACGTCCTCGCCCGTGAAGGTGATGGCGTTGAAGACGACGGCTCCATGGGCGTTGTTGTGGCCGACAATCTCGGTCGCGTCGCCAGGCATGGGAGCATCGCCGACAGGCGTCAGGGTGAACTCGAACATGCCGGCCTGGAGAGGCAGCGCGCCAGAGGCGTCGTTCAGCTTCTTCATGGCGACGGGCGTCCAGTCCTGCGAGGTGGCGTCGAAGACGTTCACGAAGGAGGCGACGTTTGCGGCCGCGGCCTCGGGAGCCACGTCGGAGCCAAGGTCGTCGTGGACGCGCGTGATCTCGGAGGAAACCGCGAGCGTGCCGTCGTGGTTGTCCGTGACCGTCACGGTCACGGTGTAGAGGGAGAGGGACGTCGTGACGCCAGTCGTCCCGGCTTCCTCGGCAGGCTCGTAGACCTGGTAGACATAGGTGCCGGGCTTCTCGTAGGCGATGTCACCGAAGTTGAAGGCGACGGGAGTGCCAGAGGGCGTGCCCTCGGGGCTCGTGACCGCCAGCCTATAGATGTCTCCCTCGGAACCCTCAGGCATGGGGGCACCGTCGAGACCCTGGAGAATGAATGTGAAGCTGTCGCTGGCGAACCAGTCGCGGCCGTCGAGCACCTTCTCGCCAAGAAGAGCATCGCGCCCGGAGAGCGTGCTGGTCGCGGAATACGTGTTCGTGAAGTCCGCCTTCGCCTCGAGGCCAGCCTCGGTCACACCCTCGCGCAGGGCGGAGGGCGTGGTCTCGAAGCCGTCAAGGGCGCGCTCGGCCACGGAGTAGGCCGTGCCGGAAGGGATGCCGTACACGTAGAGAGTCTCGCCGTGCTTGAGCGTGTGCTCGGCATGGCCGGTCGCGTCGAGCGTGAGGTCCCAGGACTCGTCGCCGTGAACCTTGCCGTCGGTTCCCTTGACGACGGCCTTGAACGTCTTACCGGCCGCTTCGGGAATCAAGATGTCGAACGCGAAGTCGAGGTTGTTGTAGTAGCTCTCGTCAAAGCCGTCGGGAGTGACGACCTTCTTGGAAATCGCGAGCGTGGAGGGCTGCTCGAGCGAGATCCGGCCATTGTTGCCGAGGAGGACGTTGATCGTCTTGCCACTCCACCTCGGGTCGATGATCGTGGAGGCAGTGGCGGTGGGGTTACTGCCCTTGGCGGTGTGAAGCTCGTTGATACGGGTGAGCTGACGCGAGCCCTTCCTCATAATGAGGTAGCCGGACTCATCGGTCGTGATGCCGCCCGTGATTCCCTCGACAACGCTGCCGGGGAAGGAGACAACGCTCGAGCCCCTCGTTGCCGAGCCACCCTCAAGCTCGTACCAAGAGTGGCTGTAGTAATAGGTCGTTGAGGCGCTCAGCGGCCCGCGGGCGCGCTGGGTGCACTCGGCATCGAGATACAGGGGCGTGTCCTCGGTGATGAAGTAGTAGCCGTTGCCCGTCGCCGGAGTGAACGAGGCGGTCGTGTTACCGCTCTCTCCACCGGTGTATTCGTTCGCGAGGAAGTAGACCTTACCCTCGGAATCCGTGTGGGAGGCAATGTAGTCCGTCATGTCATCGTCGGGGTTCGCGAGCAGCTCGACGGCCTCTTTCTTGAGGCTTGAGTTATAGAACACGCGAATGGGGAACGTCAACGTCACGTCTCCCGTGCCCGCGTCCTCGTCGACATTGAAGTGGCGAAGGGGGATGAGGGAGGCCGGGATTGAGACGGTCACCTTGTCGCCCGTGCGGGCGTCGTCAGAGCGCTCGACGCGAATGAGCACAGAATCAAGGTTACCAGTGGGGTACAGGACGTTACCGGCCGTGCCATGGAACGTGTAGGTGTCGACGTTGCCGGAGGTGGAGACGGTCGGATTGGAGAAGACCTGCTTGGCGAACACGATGCTCTCGAAGCTATCGACCTTCATGTAGTCGCCGAGCTGGTCGGTAAACGTAACGTAACCAGACGTATCCTCGGCACCCTCGACCACGTCCGTCGGGTGGCCGGCGGCCTTCGCGATGTCCTGGGAAATGCCGCTGAATACGTCCTTGAGGCCGGCGGCGCTCGTCGCCGTCTTGTAGAAGTCGGAGTCTTCCGCACGCGCGCCGAGCTTGTTGTAAGCGGTCGCGGAGGGGTAGTTGCTGGAAACGGCGTGCAGGAAGCGATTCTCCTTGGAGGTTCCCGAGGTGGTGGGGTCAGCAGAGGGGTTCGCGCCATTCTGGATGCCAACGGTGTAGACGGTCGCGCCGCCGTCCTTCAGCGCCTTGGCAGTGCTGACGGCAGAGTTGGCGACGTTCGAGTCGAAGTCACTGTGCTTGGTGGGCGTGCCGTCAGTGAAGAACACGACAACCTTCTTTGCGCCGGGGCGGGCATCGTTCAGCGCCTTCTGCGCATGGTTCATGCCATAGTCGGCACGCGTGGCGCCGGCAGGATCGAGCGCGTTGATCTGCGAGCTGATGGCGCCCTTGCCATCCTGCGTACACGGCGTGAGGCCAATCATGCGCTGGCTGTAGTTGTAGCCGTCCCAGGTAAAGTTATTGCCTACGCGGTCGGTAGTGTCACTGGCGAACTTCACGATGGAAACCCGGTGCTGCAGCTCCGGGTCGTCGATTCCCTCGTTTGCCTTTGCGATCTCGTCGACGAAGGCATTCGCGGCAGCCTTCAGGGCGGCGATCTTCGTCCCTCCACCACTCATCTTCTCATTCATCGAACCAGAGGCATCAAGGACGAGGACGATGTCGAGCGGCGTGGTCGACGTCGTCGTCAGGTTCGAGGTCGAGGAGATGGCGGAGAGGGCGGTCAGGAAGTCCGAGTCGCCCTTCTGAATCCTCATGGTTCCGCCGGCGCCCGTGAGCTCGATATCGCCGTCGGAGACGGTCTTGTCCGTCCAGATGCGGCCGACGTTCTCCGTCGAGTTATCGAGGCCCCAGTCGCGCCATGTCGACGCGGAGGAGGGGTCTGCCAACGTCGTGGCACCCACCGTCGCAGCAAGCGCCGTCGTCGGAGCCAATACGAGAAGTGCGACAAACAACAACAAAAGCCTCAGACGCTTCATGGTGACCTCCTCCAGCGAAAGCCAGCTAACCGAGCTTATCGTCAGGGAGCTGAAGCCAAACTGATAGGTCACACATGTGCCAACTTTAGATACCCGCAGGTAGATTAGTTGGCACCCTCGTCAAACCAGGCGACAAAATCGCGATAGAGACCAAGTCGCGTTGTCACTTCCGCCTTCTCATAAATGGCGGCGATGTGTCGCTGAGCGACGCGCCGAGAGATGAAAATCTCGTCGGCTATCTCCTGAACGCCAAGGTCTGTGGAAAGGAGAAGACCACACACCTCCGCCTCTCGGGCGGTAAGGCCGAGCTTCTCAATATAAGTATCGAGAGCCTCCTCGCGAGACGAGCCGGAAGGCCGCGGAAGGCCACCGCCAAACGCCGCGCCATCCTCCCCCCCCCAGGCCCTTCGTGACGCCCCAGGCAATGTCACGAAGAAGGACCAGAAGGCAGATAATCGAAAGCAGGCACGACACGCCCACCGTCGCCACCACGCCACACGACTCGAAGAAAGCCCGCGCGAACAACGCACCAACGGCGCCCATGAAGCAGCTGACGACTCTACCCACGCTCGCGATGACCTCCGGGCGCGACGTATCCGGCGCGATTCTCATGAAGGTCGCACTGAGATACATGACGTAGAAGGCACCGTAGACCCCCGCCATGACGGTGGCCACACCCGCCCACTCGTCCTCCGCGGCGGCGGGCGTTGCCACAGCGACGAGAAACATCGCGCACACCGTGATGAGGGACCTGAGATTACCCTTCTTTAGGTCAAAGAGCGCACCCACAAGCGGGAGGGACAGCGCATTGATGATCTTAGACAGACCCGCAGTGACGATCTCGCCACTCGCATACTTCCAGACGAGAACGCTATCGAGAAGACCATAATCGAGGGTCATGGCAACCGCGGCGATCACGAGGATGGTGATAGGGCTCCTCCCCACGGTGGGAGCCTGCTTCGCGGCGGAGTCCTGATCGCCCCGCCACCTCTTGGCGGGGCGCGTGGCGAACCACATGATGGTGAGCAAACTCAAGACCACGCATATGACAAACACAACGGGTGTCAGCCCCATCGCCTCTACAACATATTGAAGCAGGGAAGACGCACCCATCCCAATTCCGAGGGCCCTGCCGGAGAATTCGCTGCCATAAGACACCAGGCTAAATCCGTAGTGAATACCGCTGCCGGTGTAGCCGAGCGCAAGAACCGTCACGCAACTCGCAACGAGAAGGATCTCGATGCGTTGGGTGGTCATCATCACGATGGAGCCGACGAAACAGAGCGCGAGGACGACCGCCGCTAAGCTCTTCTTCTCTTTTGAGCTAGGCAGATAGGAGCGGGCAACCCAGAACAGGACATAGCCAAGGCCCGTGAAAGCCAGCAGGAGCGCATATGCAGAACCAAGGACGCCAACCTCCGCCAAACGAGGCGCACGGGCAAGCGTCACGGCCATACAGAGCTTCCAGGTGAAGAAGTAGAGCGCAAAGGCCGCCGTCTCAATCAAGAGGGGCCAGGAAGCGGCATAAGGAAAGCCAGTGCGGCGGGATTTGCTGGCCTCGCTCATCCTGGACCCCCCTCTTCTCTTTTCGCCTTTCTCCCATAGCATTTGCATCGGGAGACAGTAAAACGCAACAGTTGTCCCAAACTAATCGGGTGGCGCGGGACGAGGGCGGGTTCAGGCTGACAACGCGGCTACAGCGCACCAGCGCCTCGCGGGCGTCCAATTGCCGTTATACCTCACTGTAACTGAAGGGGGCCTGGTAAGAAAATTTGAAAACAAAAAAGCCGGAGCGAAACCCCCGGCAATCCAGTCTGGTGGAGACGATGGGGATCGAACCCACGACCTCAGGCTTGCAAAGCCCGCGCTCTCCCAACTGAGCTACGTCCCCTTTTAGTAATAAACGCCCCAGCGGCGACTCGGCTCACGCTGGGGCGTTTATTGGCGAAAAGGTGGTGGGCCCGACAAGGTTCGAACTTGTGACCTCCCGGTTATCAGCCGGACGCTCTGACCAACTGAGCTACGGGCCCACGTGCGATTGGTGTGTTCGCCATCGCGCTTGGCTATAATACAACAGGCTGATTCGGAAGCGCAACCGCTTTTTGGAAAAAATTTTCGATTTTTCCTACAGAGCCAAAGAGGGGTAGGATAACCCCCTACCGATAAGCAGGAATTAGCCCGAATAAGACGGGGGGATAGCCCCTTCGCCCCATTCGGGCAGACACGCAAAGGAGGCGCAGGACATGGTCGAGATGACGCTCAAGAACCTCATCGTGGGCGGTGGTCCCATTCCGTCGGCTATCATCCTGAAGCCAGCCCCCATTAGCGACGATTCAGACGTAGAGAATCTCAGCGATCCGGCAGACCTCGCGGCCGTTGGCACCGAGATCACGCTACCCATCGGCGTTGGCACCGCCGACGCCGCCAACGTCGCGCGGGCCATCGATTCCGATGACATCAAGCGGCCCACCACGCACATGCTGCTCGCAGCCACGCTCGAGGTGCTGGGCGCAAGCCTTGCGGGCGTCACGATCGAGCGCGTCGAGGGCGCCACGTTCTTTGCCACGCTCGACGTCGTGAACGCCACGGGCGAGCACCATCACATCGATGCCCGCCCCTCCGACGCCGTGGCCTTGGCCATCACCTGCGACGAACCCATCTTCGCCTCCCGCGAGGTGCTCGAATGTGCCGGCTCGCCCGACTTCGACGCCATCGAAAAGGACGAGCGCTCCCGCGAGGAGGCCAAGTTCCATGACTTTGTCGAGGGCCTCTCCCCCGACGACTTCAAGGCGCCTCGCCAAAACTAGCGCAGGCGGTCACACAAGCAGGCGGCCTCGCACCTAGACGGTGCGGGGCCGCCTGCTTTGCTCGCCCTACTCGCCGCACGAACGACAGAACAAAAGGAGTGCCTCCCAGAATTGTTCCGGGAGGCACTCCTCAAGGCTGGCTTGCCTGCGGCGGCTACTCGTCGATGAGGCTCTCGTCCATCTCCTCGTCACCACCGATGTCGACCGGGTCCTCCTCGCTCGAGGCACCTGCCGCGGCCAGGTCGAGCGTGGTTTGGTTCGGGTCGACCTTCGCGGCCTTCTTGGCGGCCACCATGCGAGCGAGCGCGCAGACCGTGTCGGTGTCGCTCACGTTCATGACCTTGACGCCCTGCGTGGAGCGGCCGAGCTTGGAGATGTCGTTGGCCCTCACGCGAATGACGACACCGTCACTGCTCACGATCATGAGCTCATGCTGCGGACCCACGACGCGGCAGGCCGCGAGCTGGCCCTTCTTGGCGGTCATCGTGATGGTGAAGACACCCTGGCCGCCACGCTTGTGCTCGGGATACTCGGCAACCGGGGTGCGCTTGCCAAAGCCCTTCTCGGTGATGACAAACAGGTCGCCGTTGCCGTTGGTGATCTCCATGCCCAGCATCTTGGCGTCGCCCTTGAGGGTAATACCGCGAACGCCGCTCGTGTCGCGACCCATCGGACGCACATCACTCTCGGGGAACATGATGGCCTTGCCGTCGGTCGAGACGAGGATAACCTTCTCGCCCTCGCGGACGCGGCGAACGTTGACCACTTCGTCGCCGGCGCGCAGGTTGATGGCGATGATGCCGTCGCGGCGCGTGCGGTCATAGGCGCTCATGGCCGTCTTCTTGACGGTGCCGTTCCTCGTGGCAAACATCAGGTACTCGTCCTCGGGGAACTGTCGGCAGGTGATGACGGCCGTGGCGTGCTCGCCCTCGGAGAACGGCACGAGGTTCACGATGGCGGTGCCGCGGGCGGTGCGCTGGCCAATCGGCAGCTCGTGGACCTTGAGGCGGTAGACCTTGCCCTTGTTCGAGAAGAACAGCACGTAGTCGTGCGTGCTTGCCACGAACAGGTCCTCGACGAAGTCCTCGTCCTTGAGATTCACACCCTGGACGCCCTTGCCGCCGCGCTTCTGCGCGCGGTAGGTGGCAACCGGGGTGCGCTTCACGTAGCCGGCGTGCGTCACGGTGATGACCATGTCCTCGTCGGCGATGAGGTCCTCGACGTTGAGCTCCTTGGTGCCCTCGACCGAGATCTCGGTGCGGCGCTTGTCGGCGAACTTGCGCTCGATCTCACGCATCTCGTCCTTGATGACGCCCAGGATCTTCTCGGGGTTGGCGAGCAGGTCCTCGTAGTAGGCGATGGCCTTGCGCAGGCCGTCGAGCTCCTGCTGGATTTGGTCGCGCGACAGGCCAGTCAGGCGGCGCAGGCGCATCTCGAGGATGGCCTGGGTCTGCTCGGGCGAGAAGCCAAAGCGCTCGACGAGGCGCGAGCTGGCCTCAGCATCGGTCTGGCTCGAACGGATGATGTGAATGACCTCGTCGATGTTGTCGAGGGCCATGAGGTAGCCCTCGAGGATGTGGGCGCGGGCCTGGGCCTTCTTGAGGTCAAAGCGCGTGCGGCGGGTCACCACGTCGACCTGGTGGTCGATGTAGTGCTGCAGAATCTCGCGCAGCGACAGCAGCTTGGGCACGCCGTTGACGAGCGCCAGGTTGTTGACGCCAAACGTGGTCTGGAGCTGCGTGAACTTGTACAGGTTGTTGAGCACGACCTGCGGGATGACGTCCTTCTTGAGCTCGATGACCAGGCGGATGCCCTTCTGGTTCGACTCGTCGCGCAGGTCGGAGATGCCCTCAATGCGCTTCTCGTTCACGAGCTGGGCGATCTTCTCCTGCAGGGTGCCCTTGTTGACCTGGTAGGGCATCTCGGTGAAGACGAGGCGCGAGCGGCCGGTCTTGGTCGTCTCGACGTGGGCCTTGGCTCGCACGGTGAGCGAGCCGCGGCCGGTCTCGTAGGCCTGGCGGATGCCGTCGACGCCCATGATGATGGCGCCCGTCGGGAAGTCGGGACCAGGCATGACCTGCATGAGCTCGTCGGTCGTGGCACCGGGGTTGTCGATGAGCAGACAGGTGGCCTCGATGGCCTCGCCCATGTTGTGCGGCGGGATGTTGGTGGCCATGCCCACGGCGATGCCGTTACAACCGTTGACCAGCAGGTTGGGGAAGCGCGCAGGCAGAACGGAGGGCTCGGAGAGCGACTCGTCGTAGTTGGGCTGCCAGTCGACGGTGTCCTTCTGCAGGTCGCGGAGCAGCTCCATGGCAGGCTTGGCCAGACGGCTCTCGGTGTAACGCATTGCTGCGGCCGAGTCGCCGTCGATGTTGCCAAAGTTGCCGTGGCCGTCAATGAGCGGCGTGCGCATGGAGAACCACTGCGCGAGACGGACCATCGTGTCATAGACGGCGGAGTCACCGTGCGGGTGGTACTTGCCGATAACCTCGCCGACCGTCCACGCACTCTTCTTGTGCGGACGGTTGGGGAAGATGCCGCTCTCGTTCATCGCGTACAGGATGCGGCGGTGGACCGGCTTCAGGCCGTCGCGCACATCGGGCAGGGCGCGGGCCGTGATGACCGACATCGAGTACTCGATGAAGCTCTGGCGCATCTCGTGGCCAAACTCCTTGATCTGGAGCGCGCCACCGTGCTCGTCGACCTCACCGGTGTCGGTGCCGCGGCCGGCGTTGCCAAACTCCTCCTCGAGCTCGCCGTCATCGTCGTCCTCGGTGTCGTCGTCAGACTCAACGTAGACGTCGGTGCCCTCGTCCTCGGCACTCGCCCGGTCGAGCAGGCGACGGAGATCCTCGGGCAGGTTGGCGTTGTCGCCCGCCTGCTGGTTCTCGTCGTGGGTGTTGTTATCGTCTGCCACTTCTGGCCTTTCTCGTTGCTAAACCAAACTTGCGAAATGTCAGGCGCTGACTAGGCGTCGAGGAAGCGCGCGTCGTGGGCGTGGCGCTCGATGTAGTCGCGGCGGTAGCCAACCTCGCTGCCCATGAGCTCGCGCACGGCTCGGTCGGCCGCGGCGGCGTCTTCGATGGTGACGCGCTGCAGGATGCGGGTCTTGGGGTCCATGGTCGTCGAGGCAAGCTGCTTGGGGTCCATCTCGCCCAGGCCCTTGTAGCGCTGGACGTCGTAGCCCTTCTTCTTTTTCTTGAGCTTGCCGGAGTCGTCCTTGCCGTCACCGTCGTCGTCGGGGTCGAAGCCCAGCGAGCGAATGGTGTCGCGCAGGATCTCCTCCTCGGGCTGGCGGCCGTTGGGGTAGACGTAGTGGATTTTCTTGCGCACCTTGATGCCAAAGATCGGCGGGCACGCGGCGTAGATGTAGCCGGCGTCGATGAGCGGGCGCATGTACTTGTAGAAGAACGTCATGAGCAGGATGCGGATGTGGGCGCCGTCGACGTCTGCATCGGTCATGATGATGATCTTGTGGTAACGCGCCTTGGAGATGTCGAAGTCGCCGCCATCGCCGTTGCCGGTGGTGACGCCCGTGCCGATGGCCGTGATGAGCGACTGGATCGTGTCGGACGAGAAGGCGCGATGGTCTCCCACGCGCTCGACATTCAAGATCTTGCCGCGCAGGGGCAGGATCGCCTGGATGTCTCGGCGACGGCCGTCCTTGGCCGAGCCGCCTGCCGAGTCGCCCTCCACAATGAAGAGCTCGGTGAGCTCGGCATCGCGGACGGAGCAATCGGCGAGCTTGCCGGGCAGGCTCGCGGTCTCGAGCAGGCTCTTGCGGCGCGTGGCCTCGCGGGCTTTGCGGGCGGCGGTGCGGGCCTTACTCGCCTGCTGGGCCTTGTTCACGATCGTGCGCGCCTGCTTGGGGTGCTCCTCGAGGTACTCGCTCAGACCGTCGGCGACGACCTTGTTGGTGAGGGTGCGCATGTAGGAGCTGCCGAGCTTGGCCTTGGTCTGCCCCTCGAACTGCGGGTCGGGGAGCTTGACCGAGATGACCGCCGACAGGCCCTCGCGGACGTCGTCGCCGGTGAGGTTGGCGTCCTTCTCCTTAAGGATGTTCTGCTTGCGCGCGTAGTCGTTGATCACGCGGGTGAGGGCCGTGCGGAAGCCCTCGAGGTGCATGCCACCCTCGGGGGTATAGATGTCGTTGGCGAACGACATCACGTTCTCGCCATAGCCGGTGTTCCACTGCAGCGAGACCTCGACCTCGCCCATCTTCTCGGTGGGGGTGTCGGGGTCGGTCTTGCCCTCGATGTAGATTGGGCGCTTGAGGCCGTCGGGGATGTCTTTGCCCTCGTTGAGGAACTTGACGAAGTCGATGATGCCGCCGGCATAGCAGAACTCGACGACGCGCGGGGTGAGCTCGCGCTCGTCGGTCAGGGTGATCTTGAGGTTCTTGTTGAGGAACGCCGTCTCCTGGAGGCGGTTGTTCAGGGTGTCGAAGTCGTAGACGCAGGTCTCGAAGATCTCGTCGTCGGGCCAGAAGGTGACGGTGGTGCCCGTCGTGGAGGACTTGCCCACGACCTTCATCTTCTCGGTGGTCTTGCCGCGGGCAAAGGCCATCTCGTAGATGTTGCCGTCGCGCTTGACCTGGACAACGACCTTCTTGGACAGGGCGTTCACGACAGAGATGCCCACGCCGTGCAGGCCGCCGGACACCTTGTAGGCGTTGTTGTCGAACTTGCCGCCGGCGTGCAGGATCGTCATGACGACCTCGAGCGTCGGGATTTTCTTCACCGGGTGCTTGTCGACCGGGATGCCTCGGCCGTTGTCGACGACGGTGATCGAGTTGTCGGCATGCACCGTCACCGAGATCTTGGTGCAGTAGCCAGCCATGGCCTCATCGACCGAGTTGTCCACGATCTCCCACACGAGGTGGTGCAGACCGCTGGCGCTGGTCGAACCGATGTACATGCCCGGACGCTTGCGAACGGCCTCGAGGCCCTCGAGAATCTTAATCTCGCCGCCGTCGTAGTCCGTCTTCTTGGGAGACTTTGCCACCCGACCGTCCTTTCCCTAGGATGAAACGTCAATCTTTCCTAGTTTAGGGCATCGGCTCGATTTGCTGAATCCCCAACACATACGACGCGGCAAAAACGCATCATTTGCGCCTGATACCGCCTCTCAGGGATTCTGCGGGGCGCTTTTGGCTTCCTGCGTGGGTGCAACCTTGGCGCGGCGCAGCGACATTTCCATCGCCTTAGACACGTCCTCGCGCATCGAGGCGGGAATCCTCTCGACGTCGGCGGCAATGCGGGTGCGCTCGTAGGGCGTGAGCGCCGGCAGCTCGGGGGGCTCGTCGGCGGGCCCCTCGGCCGCGGCCATGCGCTGCTGGGCAATCTGACCGGCCTTGCGCGAGAGCTTGAAGCGCACGTGCGCCACCTCGAGGCCTGCGTGGGCCAGGCGGTCGCCGTAAAGCTCGGCGTTGGTGGAGAGGTCGACCATGAGGGCGTTGCCATCGAGGTAGACCACGAGGTCAGGCAGGTTGCGGGGGCCGGCGGGATCGCTCAGCCACACGGCCACGGTGTGCTTGGAGGCGCGCTTGCCGGCGATGTTTCGCCAGATGGTGAGCGCCTGCAGGGTCTTGTTGGCGCCCCTGGCGAGGCGCGCGTCGAGGTAGCCCGACACCAGGTCGGCGGCCGTCTCGGGCTTGTGCTGCTTGGCGGGGTCGAGCGGGTCGTACTCCATGCGCTCGAGCCAGCGCTTACGGCTCTGTCCCATAGGGCACCACCTTTACGCTCGAGAGCAACTCGTCGTCAAAGTACGAGAGGTTCGTCGTGGTGATGATCGTCTGGATGCCGCCCTCGACGAAGCGCGTTACACACGAGCGGCGCGAGGCGTCGAGCTCGCTCATGACGTCGTCGAGCAGCAGCAGCGGCCGCTCTCCCAGCAGGTCCTCGCACAGGCGCACCTCGGCCATCTTCCAGGCCAGGGCCACCGAGCGCTGCTGGCCCTGGCTGCCAAAGGAGCGCGCGTCGCGGCCATCGATCGCAAAGAGCACGTCGTCGCGGTGGGGCCCGATGAGCGTCTGCGCACGGCGCACGTCGTCGGCACGGCGGTCACGCATCTGGGAAAGCATGAGGTCGCGCAGGTCGTCTCGGCCCATGCCCGCCTCGGCGCCCTCGACGCTTGGCACGTAAGTGCAGGCGAGCGACTCGCCCGAGGCCACCTCGGCATAAACCTCGCTCACGATGCCCGACAGACGGCGAAAGAGGTTGAGGCGGTGGTGGAGCAGCGTGGCACCACCCAGCGCCACCGATTCGTCCCAGGCGTCGAGCAGGGCGTCGTCACAGCCATCCTTGAGCAGGCGGTTTCGCTGCTCGACCGAGCGCGTGTAGTTCGAGAGCACCTTGCGGTAGCCCACGTTGGCCTGCGCGCCATAGGCGTCGAGCTCGCCGCGGCGGCGCGAGGCCGACCCCTTCACGAGCGACAGGTCATCGGGGCAGAAGAGCACCGAAAGCAGCGTGCCCGCGAGGTCGGCGCCACGGCAGGGCTTGCCGTTGCGCAGGAACTTACGCGACTGGGGCGTCACCCGCATCTCGACATCGATGACGCGGCCATCGCCTTCGAGACGAGCCGCCACCGACGCCTCGACGGCGTCGGGGGCGATGAGCTCGGAGGGCGAGGGGCGCCTGAACGACTGGCCGCTCGTGACGTACTGCAGTGCCTCAACCGTGTTCGTCTTGCCCACGGCATTGGGCCCCACGAGCACGGTGACGCCGGCGCTGGGGCGCAGCTCCAGCGCGGCGAGGTTGCGGTAGTTCCTGAACGATATGGACGAGACGGTGAGCGACACGGGCTACATCCGCACGGGCATGAGCAGGTAGAGGTAGTTGATCTTGCCGTAGCTCTTGAAGACGCCGGGGCGCATGCTCTGCTGCAGCTCGAGCGTCACCTCGCTGTCCTGGGCAAGGGCGCTCACGCAGTCGCCCACGTAGCGGTAGTTCATGCAGATGGAGTTGGCCTCGCCCTCGACCTCGACGTTGACCTGCTCGCGGGCGTCGCCCTGGTCGGGCGAGGTGGACGAGAGGGTCACGAGCGCGGCGTCGGGATCAACGTCAAAGCGCACCGAGGAGTTCGACGTGGCGATGGAGCTCACGCGCTTGAGGGCGCCCGAGAGGTCGGAGACCTTGACCTTCATCGAGGTGAGACGGCTCGACGGCAGCAGCTGCTTGTAGTTGGGGAAGGTACCCTCGATGCGGCGCGACACATAGGTGGTGTTGCCCGACACGAAGATGACCTGGTTGGTCGTGGCGCCCACGATGACGGTGGGACTGTCGCTCGGCAGGGAGAGCACGTCGTGGAAGGCAGTGCCCGGGATGATCATCTCGAAGGTGCCGTCGAGCGAGGAGGTCTCGACGTTGGTGTCACAGACCACCAGGCGGTAGGAGTCGGTGGCCACGAGACGCACGCAGTTCTCCTCGACGTTGAGTAGGATGCCCGAGAGCACCGGGCGGCTCGTGTCGCGCGAGGTCACCTTGTAGACCTTGTCGACCATCTCGGACAGCACGCCCACGGGCAGCTCGACCGAGCGCTCCATGGCGACCTCGGGGAAGTTGGGGAACTCGGCCGCGTTGAGGGTGTTGAGGTGGAAGGAGCTCTTGTCGCACGTGATGTTGATCGTGCCCTCTCCCCCATCGAAGGTCACGGCACTGTCCTGAAGGTTCTTGACGACGTTGGAGAGCATGCGCCCCGAGATGACGGTCTCGCCTTCCTCCTCGACGTTGGCGGCGATCTTGTGCCTGATGGAGGTGTCGAGGTCCGAGGTCTGCATCTCAAGGGTGCCGCCGGTGGCGCGCATGAGCACTCCGCCAAGAACGGGGATGGTGGAGTGGGAGGCGATTCCCTTCGAGACCACGGAGAGAGCCTTGGCGAGCGAAGACTGGCTGACGGTGAAGCGCATGTGTCTCTCCTTGTCCTATCTATCTATGTATATATAAGTAGATATAAAGCTAGTTGAAGTAGTAAAGCGTGTTCAAATGTGAATAACTCTGCAAAGTGCCAGCTCAGAGGCTATTTCATGACCTGTTTTACTGTCGAGAAACCTGTCTTGTTTTGAACGTTGAAGACGTGTGGAAAACTCTTTGAACATCTGCGACGGGGTTTTCAACGCATTTCTTCGCGCTTGTAAACAGGGCATGTTGAAGGCTATGCGCCGGCCATCAGGTCCTCCTTCATCCGGGCAATCTTGTCGTGGACGACGCGGTCCTCGCTCCTGCGGTCCTCAACCCACTTGATGCTGTGCTTCACGGTTGCGTGGGTGCGGCCGCCAAAGCGCTCGCCAATCTGGGCGAGGGTGGAGTCCGTGAGCTCGCGGGCGAGCCACACGGCGACGTGCCTGGGCTCCATGAGCCCCTTGTTGCGCTTGTTGCTGATGAGGTCGGCGTGCGAGATGGAGTAGCGCTGCTCGATGAACTTCTGAATCTGCTCGATCGTGAAGGTGCGCGTGTCGGCGCCCCACTTCTTGACGGCGATCTGGGAGATATCCTCGCGGCCAAACTCCTCGCCACGCGCCTGCTTGCTGGTGGCCTCGAGCAGGCACAGCTGGCAGAACGACTTGATGGTGCGGATCGAAGCGCCGGCCCTCTGGGCCATGAACTCGAGCGCGTCGTCGGAGAGCGTGCCATCGTAGTCGTGCTGGCCGTTCTCGATGGCGTCCGCCTTCATGCGCTCGTAGAACGCCTTGATGAGACCAAGCTTGAGCTCGTAGTTGGGCACCTGGATCGAGAGGGTCACGCCCGAGTCGAGACGGGTCGTCACGCGTTCCTCGAGGCCCAGCTCGGCCGGGCTCTCGTCTGCCGCGAGCACGATCTGTTTGCCGTGGCTCGTGAGGTAGTTGAAGGTGTCGAAGAAGAAGTTGATGGATTTCGCGGCGCCCTTGAAGCCCTGGATGTCGTCGATGATGAGCACGTCGATGTCGTGGTAGTTCTGCTCGAGCGCGCGCTTGACGTCCCTCGAGGTGTCGACCATGGCGTCGGTGTAGTCGCTCACGAACTCGCGGGCCGCGCGGTAGACGCAGATGCGGTCGGGGTCGTTCACGGCAAGGTAGTTCTGGATGGCCTTGAGCAGGTGGGTCTTGCCCATGCCCGGGCCACCGTAGATGAACAGTGGGTTGTAACCGCGGCTGCCGTTTGCCACGGCCTTGGCGGCCTGGAACGCCAGCTGGTTCTCCTCGCCCTCGACGAAGGTGTCAAAGGTGAGCTGGGAGTCAGAGGGCGCGATGTCCTGGATGAGGGGATTCTTCTTGCGCCTCGCGGCCACGTCTTCCTCGGAGGGCTCCTCCTGGGCGGCTACCTCCGGGCTCATCATGCGCTCGAACTCCTCGCGCGTGATGGAGGTTTGGATACGCGAGGCGGGCGCCGGCGTCGGGATGGGTGCCGGCGCGGTGGCAGGCTGCGGAGACGTCACCGCGCCGTCAGCCTGCGCCGTCTGCTCCTGTGCCTGCGGCGCGCCGGCCGTGGACGTCACGGGGATGGCCGGCTGGGCCGCGGCTCCCGTGCGGTTGATGCCAACGCTCAGCTCCATGGGCTGGAACGCCGCGCGTTCGAGGGCTGCCTTGATCGTTGCGGCATTCTTCTCGACGTTGCGGCGAACAAAGCCGCTGCCTGCGGAGATGACGAGCGTGTTGCCGTCGATGTCGACGGCCTGGCAGCTTTTGAACATGGCGAGGGTCGACGGAGCCAGGCCGTCTGCCTCGAGCATGTTCACGACATCTTCCCACAAGATCTGGGCGTCCGACTCCATGTTTGCGTTCTCTGCCATGTTGCTGACATCCTGTCGTAGCCGTTTGGTGCTTTAACCACGTGTTTGATGAAAACTCATTATATGGGAGCGTGGGTTTTCATCCATCGTGATTGTTGAAAACTTGGCGAGCGGGGCAAGCGCGTGTCGAAAACCCGCTAGAGGAAGGCCCTTCCCGCGTCGGTGAGGTAGCGCTTTTGGCCCATCTTCGTCAGCAGGCCGCGCTCCTCAAGTGACTGCAGGCTGCGCGTCCAGGTCGAGAGCGAGCCGCCAAAGGCGTTGACGAGGTCCGTTGGACCCACCGACTCGTGCTGCGCCAGGAAGACGAGTACCTGCGAGTCGCGCTCGCTGAGCTCGAGCGGCACCTGCTGCTGGGGCTGCGGCGCCCAGGGCTGGGGTTGCATGCCGCCCATGGGCTGCATCATCGGCTGCTGCCAGTCCTGCTGGGGCCATGCTTGCTGCATGGGATATCCCTGCTGGTAGTAGCTCTGGTTTGGCATTTGCTGGTAGGGCTGTCGTGGCCAGGTGCCCCGCTGGGCCGTCTGCGGGGGCATGCCATAGCCATAGGGGTTTTGTACATTCGGCTGCTGCATGGGCTGCGGGGCGTAGTCAGGCTGCTGCGCGGCCCACGGCTGCTGGGGCTGCATCTGGCCCATCTGCTGCATTGCTTGCACCTGCGCGGCCTGGTCCATTCCCTGCTGCATCTGCTCGGGAGTCACCATGGTCCCCTGTTCTTGCGTCTGCTGCATGGCCTGGGCCATCTGCGGCTGCATTGGCATGGGCTGCGCTGCTGCCTGGGGAGATGGCATCGAGATGGTCACGATGGTGCCTGCGTTGAGGTTGTCCTCGATTGTCAGCGTGCCGCCGTGGTCCTCCATGTACTGCTGCGCGTAGGGCAGCCCCGACCCCACGCCTCGGATGTACTGCTTCATCTCCTCGGTGGCAGACGTCGTGCCGTATTCGAGCGCGCGGTCCTTCTCCTGGATGCCGGGCCCCTGGTCCGAGAAGCGGATGGTGTTTCCGCCGTTGAGGATCGAGATGGTTGGCTCGATGAAGTAGGCGTGCACGAAGTTCTCGACAACCTCGCGGATCACGGTAAACGAGATGGAGCCGCCCTGCTCCTTGGCGAGCCTGGTGACGGTCGTGGTGATCTCCTCGAGGTAGGTGCGCACGTCGTTGGGCTGCACCACCACGACGCGCGGAGCCGCCGAGGCGTCGTCAAAGACGGCGATGCGCGCTGGGTTTGTTACCACGGAACCGAGCCTGGGCTCGGTGGCGGCGCCCTGCTCGCCCACTACCTGGGGCTTCGTCTCTCCGTTGATGCCGGTTGGTCCCTCTCCGACGAAGGGGTAGAAGGCGTCTGCCATGGGTGCTTCTTTCGTCCGCGCTTGCTTTTCACTACATTTCACCGTTTTTAACAAGTTTCCGTCAAATGGTGAAAACTTGCGCAATGTTTCTTCCACAGGCGAAAAGTTATTAACAAACGATGAAAGCGTGTTGATAACCTGCTGGAATATCGTGTGCAAGCGAATGAAAAGATAGCCGAGAAGAACAGAAAATTTCACTTCTGAGCTGAGATTTTCCATCAGCGGTGAAAAGTTATCGCCATGTTTTCTTCTCTTGATGAAAGATGTTGGAAAGTTGGGCAAGTTGTGGCATCTTTTCACCAGCGGCCGGCGCAACCTGTTGTGGTTGTTGACATCTTGGTGCCCCTCGCTTGTGGTCGAAGGCCTCTGAGGGATGTTTTCACGAGCCGCTCATGCAAGTTGACCTCGTGAAAAAGTCAATAATCAACTTGACCTCGGTTATCTCAGACCCCTACAATCTTGGGGCTTGACTGCTTACGCAGTGATCTGTGTCACTCAGGAGGATTTGCTATGAAGCGTACGTACCAGCCCAATAAGAGGAAGCGCGCCAAGTGCCACGGCTTCCGTGCTCGCATGGCCACCAAGAACGGCCGCGCCGTTCTCGCCCGTCGTCGCGCCAAGGGCCGCAAGAAGCTCACCGTCTAGGAATGCCCATGGAGACCATCAAGTCCAAGCAGGATTTTGAGAAGGTCTTTCGGGGTGGAAAGCGGCTCAACCACCGGCTCGTGAGGCTCACCGTCATGGAGAGCGAGCAGGAGGGTCGGAGCCGCGTCGCCTTTGTTTGTGCCAAGAGGCTCGGCAACGCCGTGTGTCGCAACCGGTGCAAGCGTGTGCTTCGAGCCGCGGCTCAGCAGGTAGGCTTTCCGCTCGACGGGTACGAGGTAATTCTCTTCTCGACTCCGGCAACGCGAGCTGCCTCCTCAACCGAGGTGGCAGCCGCCTTGGCGAAGCTTGTGGAGCGAATTTAGGTATGAGCAAAACGGGGGAAGGCAGGCCGAGTGTTCTCGCACGACCCCTCATCTTCTTGGTGAGGGTGTATCGGCGGTTCATCTCGCCTGTTCTCCCCCCTTGCTGCATTTACACACCAACCTGTTCTGAGTACGCCATAGAGGCACTTTCTCGATATGGCGCACTCAGAGGTGGTTGGCTTGCTCTGACGAGGGTCGTCAGATGCAATCCACGCCATAAGGGAGGCTATGATCCCGTCCCCTAGGGGCGGGCAACCGGAGGTACTGTCCATGTGGGATGGGATTATCTACATCATTGCCCGGATCCTCACGTTTCTCGCTAACGTCGTAGGAGACTGGGGCCTGGCCGTCATCGTCCTGACCGCCATCATTCGTATTCTGCTGACGCCGCTCACCGTGAGCTCGACGCGTTCGACCGCCAAGATGCAGGTGCTCCAGCCCAAGCTCATGGAGCTTCAGGAGCGCTACGCCGACGATCCCCAGCGTCTCAACGAGGAGATGCAGAAGTTCTACAGCGAGAACAAGTTCAACCCGCTGGGAGGCTGCCTGCCCACCCTCATCCAGATGCCCGTCTTCTTTGCACTGTTCTCGGTCCTGCGCTATCAGATTCCCGAGGGCGCCCACTTCTATGGCATTTTCGAGTCGCTCGCCGTCACCACCAACGACGCGGTGACGCAGCTCGGCTTCCTGGGCGCTTGGGTCTACGTGCTGTTCGTGCTTGCCTTTGGCGTGCTCACGCTCGTCCCGATGCTGCTCAACACCCAGCCCGATTCCCCGCAGGCCAGCCAGACCAAGATCATGGGTGTGGTCATGGCCCTCATGATGATCTGGTTCGGCTGGAACGTGCCCGTGGGTGTCGTTCTGTACTACGTCACGTCCTCTGCCTGGGGCGTCGTGCAGCAGGTTTTCATCACCCGCAAGGTCATGGAGAAGGCCAAGGCCGACGAGGCTGAGCGCATGGCCAACCAGCCCATCACGGTTGACGTCGTGCGCAAGCAGCACAAGCCGCGTCCCCACAAGAAGGGCTAGCGGATCCGCTGACACTACGTAATTCCATGTCGCGCGCCCTCTCAATAGAAGGTGCGCGACATTGTCTATCTGGAGGTTGCCATGAGTGAGGAAATGCAGGAGAAGGGCGCTGAGTTCGAGGCCATCAAGGCCGCCTTTGAGGAGAAGGGCGAGCTTGAGGACGAGCAGCTCGACGTCGTGGCCGACGTTGCCATTGATATTCTGCGCTCCCTGCTCGCCTGCTTTGGCGAGAACACCTGTTCGATTGATGAGTATGATGGCGACGAGGGCGAGCTCATCCTCGACGTGAGCGGCGGCGACCTTGCCATCCTCATTGGTCGTCACGGTGTCACCCTCGATGCCCTGCAGGTTGTCTTTACCTCGCTTCTCAACAAGCGCATCGGCTTCCACTATCCCATCGTCGTCGACATCGAGGGCTATAAGAGCCGTCGCAGGGACAAGGTCCAGGGCATGGCTCGCTCCAGCGCCCAGAAGGCCGTGAAGTCTGGCCGCGCTATGCGCCTTGCCCCTATGAATGCCTATGAGCGCCGTCTGGTTCACCTTGCCCTGAGGGACTCCGTTGAGGTGACGACTCACTCTGAGGGCACCGATCCCGAGCGCTATGTTGTCATTACTCCGGTTAAGGGCAAATAATCTGCGCGCGGCGCCGTTTGCGTAGTTCTGCGCTGGGCTTAGAACTCGGTGTTTTACTGGGAGGCCTTCGGGCCTCCTTTTTTGTGTGCCAGCTGATACGGCTTGCGGTGGCTCTTTTGTGTCAGAGATATACCGCGTCTGTTTCATGTGAATCGATAGCCGTTTGGGCACATCTTTGTTGTTGCGTGTGCGGTGTAGTTTGTTCAAGCTGCTGCGCGTCTTGAGATTTGATAGATGGGACGAGTCTTTGGTTGGGGCTGCCCTCGATACTTGGTTGCCGTATCTGGTATCTAATCAGTTCCGCTTGATAGCTATGAGGTTATTCTGGCCCCCTGTCTTCCAGTGAGCTACACACCTTACACGAGTCTTCCTATAGCTCTCTCAATGTCTCAAATGGCTATGACTGCTTTGGTGGCTTGATGATTTCTCTATGTTTCTGGCTTTGGGCCATGCCGGAAGTGAACGCTAGGTTTGGCTCGATATGTATCTGGTCTCTAGTGGGCTTTAGGACCTAGTTAATCTGGCCATTTCCAAGCTTTGTAATTCTCCGAGCATTTCCAGCTTGGTGACCCTACTTCAAGTAGACTAGAAGCATTCGCAGCTCAATCACACTCAGACATAAGTTCCTGACAAGAGTTCCCGTCTCGGGAAGTTTTGTCAAAGTGATTGGGTAGCTTCATGACTCTAAGTCAAAGAGAGTTTAACGAACTAAATTCGAGCCTCTCAGAGGCTCTCTGTGACACGAAAACAACTTTCGTGACTAATTCCACCTATACTGTTAAAGATGCCATTAGAACGCTTCAGGAGCTGTCTGACAGCTATTCACTCAATTTGACCAATTCTCAGATTGAAATGGTTGTTGCAGATCTCTATCTCATGTATAAGAAGAATGAGGTCGTTAACCTTACAAGCATTCGATCGATGCCTGATGGTCTTATCCTCCATGCTTTTGATTCACTTCTGTTTGCAAAGGTTATCTCTGAGGCCATCGGTCTTAACCAACGAGCTCGTTTCCTTGATATGGGTACCGGTGGTGGCTTTCCTGGTATTCCTCTTGCTTGCGTCAGTGAGTTTGACATTGACTTACTTGACTCTGTTGGCAAAAAGGTCAACGCATGCAATGAGTTTGTTGACGAGCTTGGTATGTCTGACAGGGTTTCTGCTTATCATGGGCGTCTCGAAGAATTCGTTAAGACTTCTGGTCGCATCTATGATGGTGTGACTGCGCGTGCTCTAGCAAAGCTCGACATTCTGATTGAATATGCTGAGCCCTACGTTAAGAAGGGTGGTTATCTTTTCTTTGGAAAGGCGAATCCTGAGCACGAAGAGCTTGCTGATGCATCTAAGGTTGCACAGATGTGCGGTTTTGAGAATGTTTCACGTGAAACATTCGAACTTCCAAATGATTTGGGACATAGAGAGATCTTTGTATATAAGAAGGATAAGAAGAGTAGAGTAAAGCTACCAAGAAATAACGGCGAGGCTCGAAATCATCCACTGGCTAATCGATGAGTGTTTCACGTGAAACAGTGGACCAAATCGACTGGTAGATTGGAAAGTAATGGGTTATAAGGACGTAAAACGCAGCAATCCCACGAAGCCTACCAAGGTTCTGGCGATTATCAACCAAAAAGGTGGCGTCGGAAAGTCGACAACTGCAATTAACCTATCTGCAGCTCTTGGAGAAGAGCGCAAGAAGTGCCTTGTTATCGATTTTGACCCTCAGGGAAACACAACAAGTGGCTATGGTATCGATAAGGATGAGCTCGATCACGACATTTATGATGCTCTTCTCGACGGTTATCCAATCAGTGACCTCATTGTCGACACTCCAGAACCTCGTGTGTTTGTTGTTCCTGCAACTATTCAACTTGCGGGTGCGGAAATTGAGCTTGTGAGCAAGATTGCACGCGAAAGCATCCTCAAGAATCTCATTGATGAGGTTAAGGATGAGTTCGATTACGTTTTCATCGACTGTCCTCCCTCACTTGGCCTTCTGACGATTAACGCTCTATGTGCAGCAAGCGGCTTGCTAATTCCGATTCAGTGCGAGTACTACGCACTCGAAGGCGTAACGAAACTTCTTGAATCGATGAAGCTCGTTAAGTCGAGTCTGAATAGGGATCTTGACGTCTTTGGCGTGCTCATGACAATGTATGACAAGCGCACTACGCTTTCTAACGAGGTTGTTGAAGAAGTTAAGAAGTACTTTGGCAACAAGATGTTCAAGACTCTGATTCCTCGAAGCATCAAGATTTCTGAGGCTCCAAGCCATGGTCTGCCGATTGCAATGTACTCTGCAACGAATAAGGGTGCCATTGCCTACCGTGGACTTGCTAGAGAGGTGATTCGTCGTGGCTAAGCGTGGTGGACTTGGAAGAGGCCTCGATGCCCTGATTAGCGAAGCCAATGCTGAGACTGGCAGCGAACCGGAGGCAACGCTTCCAATCGAAAAGATTGTTCGCAACCCTGGTCAGCCCCGCAAGAACTTTGACGAGGACGCGCTTGCAGAGCTTGCTGACTCGATAAAGCAGAATGGTGTACTTCAGCCAATTCTTGTTCGCAAGAAGGGCAACAAGTACGAGATTGTTGCAGGCGAACGTCGCTACCAGGCTAGCAAGCTGGCAGGACTCAAGGAGATTCCTGCAGTTGTTCGTGAAATCAATGATGACGAGGTGTTTCAGCTTGCCCTCATTGAGAACCTGCAACGTGCAGACCTATCTCCCATTGAAGAGGCAAAGGGTTATAAGCAACTTCTTGAGTCTCAGGGGTTGACCCAAGAGGGTCTTGCCAAGATTCTTTCGAAGTCTCGTTCTGCAATCGCAAACACGTTGAGACTCATGGATCTTCCCGCTGAGGTTCAAGACATGATGGAGCAGGGCCTGCTGACTGCTGGTCACGCTCGCGCCATCCTTGCCGTGCCAACCGAGGAAGGTCGAATCAAGCTTGCCCAGAAGGTTATCACGGAGAGCTTGACGGTGAGGCAGACAGAACATCTTGCTCCGCTCTTTTCTGTCGAGCGCGCCGAGGTAAAGCCTCGCCAGGCAGCTCCTCAGTCTTTTAAGCGCGCTGCCCGAGAGCTTAGGCGCATGCTTGATACCAACGTTAAGGTCAAGCAGGTTCGCGGCAAGAACAAGATCGAGATTGAGTTCAAGGATGAGGACCAGCTAGCGAGGATCCTGGCTCAGATTCAGCCGGGAGCTGAGGTTGAGGAAGAGGACGAGACGTGGGAGTAGCAACCCGAGCTCTGAGAAGCCTCGCTGTTGTCTCGGCAGGCTGCTCACTTGTCTGGAAGGTTCTGCTTGATGAGCGCGCGCGTGATAGTGTGCGTCAAGCAGGACGCGTTACGTCTGACCTCGCCCTGTATCTCTTGAGGGACTATATGGAGCCCACCTCGCAATACTCGAGTGAGCAGGCTGCAAGAGAAAATAGGGAATGGGTAGACCAGCAGTGGAAGAACATAGGCTTCTAGCTGTGGAAACATATAATAGAAGAGGGGAGTAGCGAACATGGGTTCGCTACTCCCCTCTTTACGTATGTCTGAGACTCGTGCTTACTCGACGCGGTGCTTCTGAGAGAGTTGGCCGCAGGCGGCATCGATGTCGTTGCCGCGCGAGTTGCGGATTGTGGCCTCGACGCCAACCTGAGCAAGGCGACGCACAAACTGCTCGGCACGCTCGGCGGTGGAGGGCTTGAGCTTAGAGCCCTCGAGGTCGTTGAGCTGGATGAGGTTCACATGGGCAAGCGTGCCACGTGTGAAGTTACACAGGGCGTCAAGCTCGAGGTTGTTGTCGTTGACTCCCCCGATGAGGGCGTACTCGTAGGTCGGCCGGCGGCCGGTGGCCTCGACGTACTCGGCCATGGCGTCATGCAGCCTTGCGAGGGTGTACTTCTTGACGCCCGGCATGATGGTGTTGCGCGTCGACTGGACGGCGGAATGCAGCGAGACGGCCAGCGTGAACTGCTCGGGCTCCTTGGCAAAGCGGCGAATCATGGGAATGATGCCGCAGGTAGATACCGTGAGGTGGCGTGCGCCAATGCCGGCGCCCTCGGGAGAGTTGAGCATGCGCAGGGCCTTAAGCACCTCGTCGTAGTTGTTGAACGGCTCGCCCTGGCCCATCATGACAACGGAGGAGGCGCGGGTCTGGAAGTCCTCGCTCACGTGCATGACCTGGTCGTAGATCTCGGTTGCCTTGAGGGAGCGGGAGAAGCCGCCCTGGCCCGTGGCGCAGAAGACGCAGCCCATGCGGCAGCCCGCCTGGGTGGAGACGCAGACGGCGAGGCGGTTGCGGTTGGGCATGCCAACGCACTCGGCCTGGGTGCCGTCATCATAGCCGAGCAGGTACTTGCGGCTACCGTCGTTGGAGATCTGGCGGGCAACCTCGACCGTTCCGCCAAGGGTGCAGCGCTCGGCAAGGTCGGCGCGCAGCTTGGCAGGGACGTTGGTCATGTCCTGGAAGTCGGTGACGTGGTGCTTCCACACCCAATCCTCGAGCTGCTTCGCGCGGAACTTGGGGTAGCCAAGCCCCTCGAGGAGCTCGACGAGCTGCTCATGGGAAACGTTGCGAAGGTCGACCTTGGACTTGCTGGAGTCGATATCATAAAGGGGCATGTCGCGGCCTTTCTGGCGTGACGTTAGTGAGGCAATGCACGAAATCGTGCAGCAACGAGTGTATCGCAGCATCTTCCTCGAGTTTTAGAGGCGGTGTGTCGATGCGGAATGGAGCACCACATGGAGGGTATCGAAAGCAAGAAGGTCGCAGTTCTGTGTGGTGGCTGGTCTGACGAGCGCGAGGTGTCCATCTCCAGCGGCACGGCGAGTGCCCAGGCCCTGCGCGAGGCGGGCTTTGCGCAGGTCGATCTGCTCGACATCGCCGACAAGGACTTCGTGCACAACATCGCCGACAGAGGCTATGACGTTGCCTTCGTGGCTCTGCACGGCCGCTATGGCGAGGACGGCTGCGTGCAGGGCTTCCTCGAACTTCTCGGAATACCGTACACGTGTTCTGGTGTGCTTGCGAGCGCCCTTGCCACCGACAAGGCCATGGCCAAGGACATCTACCGCGAGCACGGCATCCCCACCCCAAAGGAGGTCTGTCTGCTCAGGGGCGACGAGTACGACGTCGTTGACCTGGTGGGGCGCGTTGGCCTGCCGTGCTTTGTGAAGCCGGTGTCGAGCGGATCGTCCTATGGCATCACGCACGTGAAGGAGGCCTCTGAGCTCGCCGATGCCATCGAGGAGGCTTTCAAGTTCGACACGAGGATTCTCGTCGAGGCCGCCGTGGTGGGCACCGAGATCACGGTGCCGGTGCTGGGCAACGAGCGCACGCAGGCGCTCGAGGCCATCGAGGTGCGCTATGAGACCGAGTTCTACGACCTGAGCGTCAAGTACGACGACCCGTCGAAGCACCACGTGACCCCCCCCGAGCTGCCCGAGGACGTCGTCGAGCGCGCCAAGGAGCTTGCCTGCAGGGCCCACCAGGCGCTGGGCTGCTCGGGTGCCTCGCGTAGCGACTTCATGGTCGATGCGGACGGCATTCCCTACATCATCGAGACGAACGTGATTCCGGGCATGACGCCACAGTCGCTGCTGCCGGACGCCGCCCGTCGCATGGGTCTGGGATTTCCGGAGCTTTGCCGCAAGCTCATTGAGCTCGCACTCGAGCGCGGTGCCCGCACGACCCAGAACTAGCTTTGGCCAGGCGCGGGCTTGCCGCGGACTCAGCTCCGCAACATGGGTCCGTCCCTCGCCATGTCGATAGAGAGTGAGAAGCATTTGTCAGATTCCATCGAGAAGGCCACGCAGCCACGCGACCTGCTGGGCGAGATCTTGCTGCCCGACACGCCCAAGGAGGTCGAGGCTGGCTACCGCACGCTGGCCGAGCGCGCTCGCACGCAGGACTTTGGCCTGATAGAGGACGATGTCGTGGTGCTCGACACCGAGACGACGGGTCTGTCGTTCTCCGAGTGCCAACTGACCGAGATTGCCGCCGCCCGCCTGCGCGGCCGCAAGATCGTCGACACGTTCCGCACGTTCGTGAACCCGGGGCAGCCAATCCCAAAGAACATCCAGGCGCTCACGCACATCACCGACCTCGACGTGGCGGACGCGCCCGCGCCCCGCGAGGCCGTGGCCCAGCTTGCCGAGTTCGTGGGCGGTGCCCCGGTGCTTGCCCACAACGCGACCTTTGACCGCACCTTTATCGAGCGCGTTCCCGGGGGGCATGAGGTCAGCGACCTGTGGGTCGACACCCTGGCCCTCTCGCGCATCGCGCTGCCGCGCCTTGCGACCCACAAGCTGCAGGACATGGCCGAGGCCTTTGGTTGCGCCAGCGTCTCGCACCGCGCCCTCGATGACGTCGAGGCGCTGGCGGGCATGTGGCGCATCATCCTGTGTGCCCTCACCGACTTGCCGCGCGGCCTTCTCGCCACGCTCTCCAACATGCATCCCGAGGTGGAGTGGGCCTATCGCCCTATCTTGTCGTTCCTGGCGCTCGAGGACCCCGATGCGGAGTTCTCGCTGGTTGCCGCCCGTCACAAGCTCGTGGCCTCCGCTCCCGCCCAGGCCCGCGCCGACGTCGATAACCTCGAGGTCATGCCCCATGCCCCGAGTGCCGAGAAGATCGCCCGCGCCTTTGGGCCCTCGGGCGTGGTGAGCAAGATGTATGAGAGCTTTGAGCCGCGCCCGAGCCAGGCCGACATGGCCCAGGAGGTGCGCGAGGCGATCGAGACCCAGACGTTTCGCGCGATCGAGGCGGGGACGGGCGTGGGCAAGTCGATGGCCTACCTGCTGCCGCTTGCGATCTATGCCAAGCTCAACAACGTCACCTGCGGCGTTGCCACCAAGACCAACGCACTCACCGACCAACTCGTGACTCACGAGCTGCCCGCGCTCGCCGCCGCCCTTCCCGAGGGCATCACCTACACCTGCCTCAAGGGATACGACCACTATCCCTGTCTCAACCGCCTGAACCGCGCCGTTACGGCAGACCTTCCCATCGAGGAGGCCATGACCAACGGCCGCTCGCGCAACGTCGTTGCCGCCGACATGCTGACGGCCATCGCCGTAACCTATGCCTACGTGTGCCAGTCCGTCGAGGGCGACATCGATGCCCTGGGCATTCGATGGGGGAGCGTGCCGCGCCGCCTGCTAACCACGACCTACAAGGACTGTAAGCGCCGTGACTGCCCGTTCTTCCCCAACCTCTGCCTGCTCCACGGCGCGCGCCGCCGCGCTGCCGCGGCAGACGTCGTGGTGACGAACCACTCACTGCTGCTCAAGAACGTCGAGGCAGACGGCATGGTGCTTCCGCCCATCCGCAACTGGATCATCGACGAGGCCCACTCGTTCGAGGGCGAGGCGCGTCGCCAGTGGGCGCGCGAGGTCTCCGCCGAGCGTGTGCGCCTGCTGTTCGAGCAGCTCGGCGGCTCAAAGACGGGTGCCATTGGTACGGCGCTCTCGTTTGCCTCGTCCCACGAGGCGGCAACGCCCGCGATGGGGCTGCTGTCTAAGGCCGCGAGCTCGGCAAGCTCGGCCATGGTGTCCTCGGCAGACTTCTTCGACGAGGTGCGAAAGCTCTCGAACCTGGCCTCGCGTGGCGGCTACGACATGGCGACGCTATGGCTGGGCCAGGACGTCCGCGCAAGCGACGAGTGGGCCAACGTGGTGCAGGCCGCGGGTGAGTTCGTGCGCAGGCTCGATGGCGCGCGCCACGACCTCGAGGGCGCGGGCAAGATCATATCGGGGCTTACCTCGAGCGAGGACAACCCGGCCAACCCCGTGGCCGCCCAGATTGACGACGCCGTACGCGAGCTGCGCGACTTCATTGCCTCCGCGGAAGTCATCACCGATGCCACCGACGACTCCTACGTCTTCTATGCCGAGCTGCCCATGACGCAGCGCCGCGTGGGTAGCGAGCGTCTGGTGGCCGAGAAGCTCGACATTGGCGCCGAGCTTGCCAACCGCTGGTACCCCGAGATGCGCAGCGTCACGTTCACCTCGGCCACGATGAGCGTCGACGGCAACTTTGCCCACTTCAACGACGCCACGGGCCTCTCGCGCCTTGACGCGTCGCAGCACCGAGAGGTTTCGCTGCCCTCGTGCTACGACTTCGACCGCAACATGAGCGTCGTGGCCGTGAGGGACCTGCCCGATCCGCGCGAGCGCGGCTACCTCGACGCCCTCGTCGAACTGCTGTTTGACGTGCACGTATCGATGGGCGGCTCGGTGCTCACGCTGTTCACCAACCGCCGCGAGATGGAGATGGCATATTCCAAGCTCGAGCCAAGGCTTGCCGAGCGCGGCCTCTCGGTTGCCATGCAAGAGAGGGGCTCCTCCGTGCGCCGCCTGAGCAAGCGCTTCATCGAGGACCAAAGCCTGTCGCTCATGGCGCTCAAGTCGTTCTGGGAGGGCTTCGACGCGTCGGGCGATACGCTGCGCTGCGTGGTGATTCCCAAGCTGCCGTTTGCGAGCCCCAAGGACCCGCTCGTGCAGGAGCGTGGCGAGCGCGACCGCGCCGCGTGGCGCAGGTGGAGCTTGCCCGAGGCGGTGCTGGCCGTCAAGCAGGCGGCGGGACGCCTCATTCGCTCGTCGAGCGACTCGGGCGTGCTCGTGCTTGCCGACAGCCGCGTGAGCTCGAAGGGCTATGGCAAGGTGTTTCTCAAGTCGATGCCCACCTCGAACGTGACGACGCTGGGGACCGACACGATTGGCCGCTACCTCGAGTCTTGGTGCGCGAGCCACAAGTAGACGAGCAGGGCGCCCGGTGCGGATGGTCTCGCACCGGGCGCCCTTGCGTTTGAGTGCTAACTGGTGTTGCGTCCTCGTCTTGCTGGCGGCGGGGCGCGCCTACTTCTCGGTGGCCGGCGCCTTGCGGGCGCGGACCTTCTTCGCTTCCAGCAGGTCGTGCTTGGCGACCTCCTGCATCTCCTCGATAAGCTCCGGGGCCTTCTTGCCGCTCTCGTCGATCTTGATCTTGCCCTGCAGCGAGAGGAGCTGGCGGGGGAGCCAGTCGCCGCGATTGTAGGGAATCTTGACTACCGACAGGCCGTTCTCCTCATGCGAATAGGCTGCGCCGTCAAGCGAGAGGAGGAAGTTGAGCGAGTCGACGTCTGCGGGGTCCAGGTACGTGATGCTCACGTAGTCGTCCTCGTCCCACTCCCAGGGTGCCTGGGAGGCCACGGCCTCCCGATAGTCCGCGTCCCTGCTGCATGAGCCCACAAGCTTGAGGTCGGTGATGCGGCTCAGCTGGTAGGTGCGGTTGTCCCTTGCGTCGCAATCGAAGGCGTCGATGTCCCACTCGCCGTCCTTGAGGCGAATCGTGAGGGGAATGACGAGGCGCGTCGACTTCCGCTTGAAGTCCGCGTCGTTCTCGCCGTCATAGAGGAAGCTGACGGGGAGCTGCCTTACGTGGTTCTCGTCCCTGCCGGGCTTGGCCTTGATGATGGAGTAGGCGCAGTACTTGAGGTAGACGAGCTCGTTGCTCTCGAGAAGGGACTCGTTGTCGGCGGGCTTGAGCTCGAGGTCCTCGGGGTAGAGCGTCTTCTCGATGATTGCGCGGGTCATGTTGGTGCGCGGAACGCCCAGGCGCCAGAAGGCCTCGCTGCACGCCGCGGCCTGCTGCGGGGAGAGGCGAATGCCTCGGGCGCGAGGCCTTCCCTCGTCGTTGATGTGCGAGACGACGCGCTTGTCCGTGTCCGAGTTGATGGTGCTGGTGACGATGTTGATGGGCTTGGAGTTGCCCTCGCCAAGGCTGCTCGTGTTGTCGAGGTTCTCGACGATCTCCTGGATTCGTGCCTTTGCCTTTTCGTAGTTCTCGTTGGGCATGAGCAGCTGGGCGAGGTCGCCATAGCTGGTGACGTAGCCGTTTCGCTGCAGCGTCAGCGCCACCGCGAGGTCCTCGGCGAGGCGATGCTCGCGCGGACGCCCCGGCCCGCGCCTCTTTGGCTTGTTCGTCATGACCGTGCCTCCTCGAGAAGCTCCTCCCACTTGCCCACAAGCTCAGGTGGGTCGAGCGGTATGGCTCCGATGGTGATTGCCCAGCGTGCTGCCCTGTCGATGTCGCGCACGCCGTCGAGTGTGAGCTCTGCGCTGCCGCCCTGGTGGGTCTTGAACGAGTCGCGCTTCTTGATGCGGTCGGGCAGGCTTTCCTTGACGCCGCGCTGGAAGTAGAACGTGACGTTGATTGACCTTCCCTCGCTGTCGCCTGGGCCAATCTCAAAGGGAAGCTTGCGGTACTTGTCGACGCTGAAGTCTGCGGGGATTTCGTAAGTGGGCTCGTCCTCGAGGATGATGGGCTCGCCCTCGACGCGCTCGAGGTTAAAGGTGCGGATGCTGTCGGCCTCGTCCTTCTTGGAGCGTGAGCCAACCACGTAGATGCCGTCCTGGAACGTGAAGAGCCCGTAGACCTTGAGGACGCGCTCGATGGGGGCGTCGTCGGCCTTGGCGCGATACATCATCTTGATGGGTTTGCGCTCGTAGCGCGCCTTGGTGAAGTAGGAGAGGTGCCTGCCGCCCTCAGAGGGAGCCTTCTGCGGGGCAACGCCTCCGGTGCCGCGGCCCGTCCCCAGCGCCAGACGGGCGATGGCAAAGCCGAGGTCGCGCGGGTTGGTGGTCTGTGGGTCGTCGAGAAGGGCGCGCATGAGGGTGGCGTAGATGCAAGCCGCGTCGTCGAGGTTCTTTTCGTACTCCTCGATGATCTTGAGCTTGTCGATGTCCGACTTGGTGAAGCCGCGGGCCAGAAGCTCGTCATCGCTGGGAATGGCCGGCCTCTTGCTGAGGATCTTGTCGCTGCGCGTGCGCTGCTCGTCGAGGTGCCACTTCTTGGCGGTGCCGTCCTGCTCCTCGACTAGGTAGATGCCCTCGCTTGCCAGCTCGTCGCGGTCGCGCTTGAGCGTCTTGTGCAGCGAGGTCTTTGTCACCGAGCCCTTGTAGAAGTGGTCATAGATGTAGTCGGTGTTCAGGGCCGTGCTGCTGTCGAGAAATCTGAAGGCCACACGAGCGCGCGTGATGTCTCGATGTCCGAGTGTCTGCCCCTTTTTTGACGACTGCCTAGCCATGCCGTTCCCCCTGCCTTGAGTGGGCCCGTCTTCATGCTGGTACCATGTGGTGGACGGGTTAGTGTCCCGTCTCTCGTAGATTATGAAGCTTTATGCGCCGCGGCGCTTGCGCGAGGGGACGAATGTGAAAAGAAGCAGGCGTGACGCCGCTCGCGGCTTGCATGATGCCTCCCACCGAGCGGGCTCCTTTGCCCGCCCGCACCGCCGCCGCGCTCGCCCGCGTGGCCGCGTGGCGACTCCCCTTGGCCTGCGCGTCCTCATCGTGGTGCTCGTGGTGGGCGCCCTTGGAGGCGCCGGCTATCTCCTGTGGAGCCACTTCTCGAGCGCCTCAAGGGCAAAAGCCGAGCTTGGCGATGCCATCGATTGCGTTGCCCAGGCCGACGCCGCCATCGTTCCGCTCAACGAGGCCGTCTCGTCCCAGATTGGCGGTGACACCTCCTCCCATGAGGGGCTCTCGGAAAAGATTGACTCCGCGACCTCGCTGCTCACGGAGGCCTCGTCTCACCTCGAACGCGCCCAGGCCCTGGCCGACCATCTCGACGACTCTGGGAGGGAGGTGCTCGACGCCCTCTCTGCATCCATCGAGGCACGCCGTGGGATGATTGGCGCCGGTGAGGTGATCGTGGACGTCGACGACGCGGTCTCGTCTGCGCTGGGGCTGCTTGGTCAGGCGCGGGACAGGCTTGAGAGCGCCGACGAGAAGGCGAAGGCCGCGAGCGACGCCGCAAACGAATACGCCCGGTTCCTCGCGGGGGAGCAGACGCAGATCCAAGATGCCAACGTTGCCGTGTCGCTCGACAACGAGGCAGCGTCACTCATTGCCGAGGCGAGCGACCTTCTTGGCAAGGCAAAGCAAGCATTTGGCGATGCCGACTACGCCGTCTACGAGTCCTATGTTGCCAAGAGGGCCGAGGCTGCTCAGCTTATGCTCGACGCCGACTCGGCCGTGGTCTCGGGCGACTTCGAGCGTGCGGGCCAGCTTGTGAGCCAGTACAACGCCGCTGATGCCGAGGCCGCCACGTTTGCCGCCACATTGCCCGCAAACCTCTCAGACATCTTTGTGGATTCCTACGCCCGTCTTACGTCTGCCGAGCGCCAGAAATATGCGGAGTCTGCGGCCAAGGCCGCCGATGCCGATGCGGTGGTGCGCAAGTATCAGGGCGTGCTCGCCCGTGCGGCAACGAGCGGTGCCGCACGGGCGTAGACGAGCGCTTCGATGCGTTTGGGCGGGGGATAGTCGCTGCCCGCGGCGCTGGTCGTGTGCAGGAGTTGCCCCCGGTCCCGCGAATGTGCGAGGTAGACGTATACTCTCTAGCATGACTGTACCTAGCGGCCAGCCGCTATTTGGAAGGTGAACGGATGAGCATCACGAAGGATTACCTCGAGCGTCTTAATACCGAAGTTGGCATTGCGCCCGCGGGAAGCCAGGAAGAGCTCGATTGCGCCCACAAACTGGCCGATGAGTTCGCAGCTCAGGGCCTTGCCCCTGAGATTCAGGACTTTACTGCCCCGAGCCTGGGCAAACTTCCCTATGGCGCGACCCTCGTGGCGATGTTCCTTGGCATGCTGCTCGTTGGTCTGGGCAACATCGTTGCCACGATCATTGGCCTCGTACTGGTCTTTGGCTCCATCGCGCTGCTGAGCATGGTCCGCAGCGGCAAGGACGTCTTTGGCAAGCTGGGCTCGCGCGCCCACAGCCAGAACGTGGTTGGCTATCGCGAGGCCGAGGTCGAGCCCGAGCTGCGCAACCGCCCCATCGTGATCGTTGCCCATTACGACACGGCGCGCGTTGACCCCCTGGCCAACCCCAAGATTGCGGTTATCAAGAAGTACCTCGCCTCCTACTCGATGTACCTCATGATTGCCGTTGCCGCCTGCACGATCCTGCAGCTGTTCGTCTTCCTTCCCGAGGCCGCCCGCCGCACCTTCTGGATCATTGGCATCATCGCCTCCCTGCCGCTCGTGATCTGGGGCGCGTGCATCGTCGCCAGCCGCTTTACCCCCTACACCTCCGGCGCTGTTGACAACAAGTCTTCCGTGGCCGCCATGCTTGGCGTGCTCGATCGCGTGACGCAGGGCAAGGGTGGCCTCAAGCCTGCTGAGGCCGCCGAGGAACAGGCCGACGAGGCCGAGCAGGAGCCCGCCGAGCCCGAGATGCGCCGCGTCGTCGAGGAGGTCGTGGGCGTTCGCCATGGCGAGCAGGTGATTCGCGAGCTTGGCATTCTTCCCGAGACCTGCTCCATCACCTACATCGAGCCCGAGGTCCGCATGGTCCCCGTGGCAAAGCCTGCTCCCAAGCCCGTGGCGGCACCTGTCTCCGAGCCGGCCGATGAGACACGCTCCTTTGACGTTGCCGCCGATGACGAGCCCGAGCCCCAGGCTGCTCCCGCGGACAATTTCACTCCAGGTGACGTCGACGCCACCCGTGCGGCCGAGCCCGTAGTCGTTCCTTCCGACGAGACGTGCGACCTGGCCGTGCCTGAGCCCACCAAGGACGAGGACGCCCCCGCCTCCGATGACGAGCCCGCTGGTGCCACTCGCCCGATGGAGCCCGTCTCCGCCCCGCGTATCGACACGGAGGACGTTTCTGAGACGGCGCCTGCCGCGAATGTCCAGGCCGACATGAGCCAGCTCGAGGACGGCCAGAACGCCGAGGAGGGTCCCCTCACTGAGACGGATCACTCAGGCCTCTTCACCATGGCCCCCGAGGATGCCAACGACGCCTCCGAGGCTCCCCGTGCCACGCGCCCTGCCCCCGCGGCCATCTCCGACCCCGATTGGGGCAAGAGCTCCTACAAGCCCACGCGCCGGCAGAACGTCTCCAACGTTGCTCGCCGTGCGGCCCTGTTCGATCTGCCCGACCCCAAGAACTCTGGCATTGACGCCCTCGGAGCCTATGCCGCGCCCGCTCAGCAGCAGCTTCCGTCCCGCTCACAGATGGCCCAGCGCCTCGCCGATGCCAGCCAGCAGGCCACCCGCGTGGCTACGGCTCCCGCGCGCCAGCAGGTTCAGCCCACCGCGCCGGATGACATCGAGGTCCTGAGCGCCCCCGCGGCTCCGCAGCCCGCCACTCCCCAGACTGCCAAGGCCTCTGGCCACCGCGGCCTTGGCTTCCTTGGCAGGAAGAACAAGCAGCAGGAGTCGATGTCCGAGTGGCTGGGCGTCGATGACAACTACGATGCCAAGACCTCGGGCGAGAACATCGGCTCGTGGGACAACTTTGGCAACGACAGCCAGGGCGGCCACTGGAAGGGCGGCGCCGCGCTCAACGTGAACCTGCGCAAGCTCAAGGACAAGCTCCCGTCCGTTCCCGGTCGTGGCTCTAGCGACGATGCCGAAAGCGAACAGCCCGTCGAGCAGCAGACCCAGGCTTCCGATGTTGCCCCTGCGTCCGGCCAGCAGGCCGATCAGTCCTACGACCTCTCGTCCTACGAGGGCGTCGAGGCCCCGGCTCCCTCGGAGTTTGTCGCCTCTGCCAACAACCGCGACCTGCGCGATGCCATCCTCGCCATGGGTGACGACGACCTGAAGACCCATGACATCTGGTTCGTTGCCACGGGTGCCTCCAACCTCTGCAACGCCGGTGCCGCCGAGTTCGTGGCCGCCCACCGCAAGGCCCTGCGCGGCGCCATCGTCATCAACCTCGACTGCGTTGGTGCCGGTGACCTCACGATGCTCACCCAAGAGGGCTATGGCACCCCGCGCCGCAGCGACCGTCGCTTTGGCAACGTTCTCCAGTCCGTCGCCGACGACCTGCACATGGCCCTCGGCCAGGCTGCCCGTCCGTGGGCAAACAGCGATGCCACGATGTTCATGCGCCGTCACCTCCGTTCCGTGACCATCATGGGCATGGGCCCCGGCGAGTCGCGCGCCTGCGCCGGTACCGCCGACGACGTTTCCGAGTGCGTGAATCCCGAGCGCGTAGAGGACGTTGCCGCCCTCGTGCTCGAGGCCATCAGGCGCTCCTAGGCGGACGTCCCAACAAATACGAGCAGCGTTCTCTCACGCTGGCCGGCCTGTGATGAGGCACAGGTGGCCAGCGTGAGTGCTTTTGTGGCATGTCGACACAGGTCTTGTGCCCGCGGGCTTGCGGCCGATGCCTCGCCGAGCATGTCCTCGAGCCACGAGCGCAGCTCATCTCGATTCATCGAGAAGCGCTGGATCTGCTCGTATGACTTGTCGACCTTGAGGGCGAAGCAGGGCACGTAGGATTTCGTGTCCGTTCGCGTCTCGAGCGTGGCCGCTCCAAGGGCGTCGAAGACCCCCTGGTCCCAAGCGTTGGCGATGGGAGAGAACTGCAGGTCGGTGGTACCAACCCGATGGCCGTAGATGAGGGCGTGGGTATCTGCGACGCTGCAGCGCCAGTCCAGGTGGGGGCATCCTACCTGTGACGGCTGCCCCCAAAGATCATGGGCGAGGTAGAACCCGGGCTCCTGCTCGGCCCCCTGGGCCACCGGATAGTCGATGGGCGTTCCATCGACGCTGAGCCAGGCGGCCTGGTTGGGGTTGGCCCATTTTTGGGCCTCCTTCTCGGAGCTCCCACCGGCGTCCATGGCGTCGCGGGCATCTCTTGCCTGTTGGTAGCGAAACTCGGAGACGAGGCGAGGACCAATGCTTTGCCCTCCCGCCAGGATGAGAGCAAGGCCCGCGAGAACGTTCGCTCCAAGGAACGCTGCCAAGCCGCGTGGCCCGCGGCGGCCGGGGGCGCGTCCCGGCCGCCGGGGACCTCCTCTCATGATGCTGCCTCAAAGGTGTAGGTGATGGTGCAGAGTTCTTGGGCGTTTCCCGACGCGGCCGCCGCCTCGGCCAGCGCCCGCCACTCGCCCGCGCCCGTCACGTTCGAGACACTGAGCGCAAGCTCCTTGCTGGCAGAGCTACCAATGCGCAGATCGCTGCCGTTCTTGTCGGCCCCGCTCCATTCGTGAACCACCGTGTCGCCGTCTCGCAGCGTGTAGCTTGCGTCGGCTGGCATGCCGCTCGTGGTGATGCTCTGGGCCCTCACAGGTACCACCGACAGGTTCTCGATGGCATAGCCGCTGGGTGCGGCCACCGACCCGTCTGCCAGGATGCGGCAGGGGATGAGCGAGGGCACCCTCACCGAGATGGTTGGCTCGTACGTTGCCGTTATGGTCAGGTCGCTGCCCACGTGGGAGAAGTCACCGTCCCATCCCGAGAAGTGCCATCCATTGTGGCCAGGGACTTCGGGTGCCGTGGCGCCCGATCCCTCGTCGACGACCTGCTCGAAGAGGGTTTCTCCGGTTATGCCGTCGACGAACTTGACCTTCCAGACCTTCTGGAACTTGGCGCGTATGGTGTGGTTGCCGCTCACGTTGGTGAAGGTGTAGTTGCTGCGCGCGCCCACGCTCGTGCCGTCTACCTCGATGTCCCTGATACGCCATCCGTCGTTTGCCGAGACGTTGTACCCCTGTGAGGCGCCAACGCCCACGAGCGTGTTGCCAGCGGGGGAGATGGAGCCGCCCTGCTCGCAACTCGACGAGATGGTGTAGGGGATGTCGATGGTGAAGTCCCAGCCGGCCGAGGTTTCGGAGCTGCCGCGAAAGCCCGTCTCTATCGAGGTGATGCGGTGGCGTCCACCGCCGCGAACGGCGAAGGTCGCCTCGGCCGAGATCGACTCGTTGTGATAGGCCTTGGAGTTCCAGTCCTCGCCGATGAAGGCGCATTGCGTGCCATTGTCATAGATGGTCTTGGTCGTGGTCCAGAAGATGGCTCCGTTGTAGTTGTTGTTCTGCAGGACCGTCTTGACCGTAACCTGCACCGAGCCGTCGCTGTTAGCGTTGGGCGAGATGTAGTACAGGCACGTTTGGATGATTGTCGCCGACGTGCTGCGTTTGACCTCGACCCAGGTGCCCACCGGCGATGACTGGATGGCTATGGCAGATTGCCTGGCAATGGGGCGTTGGCTCTGGGGCGTCGTGACCACGACGTCTTCGCAGAAGTAGTCGATGTCATCTGCCTGTGCGCCTGCCGGAGCCATGACAAGGGCCAGCGCGCAGGCGCCGGACAGCATCCCAAGACCAAGGCGTGCCAGGTGCCTAGTGTGCATCGCGACTCCTTCCCTTCGCTATGCGCCAGGCTACGAGCGCCATTGCGATGAGGGCGAGACCTCCCGCAACGACCCACCAGCCCTGGCTGTCAACACCCGTCTGCGCAAGGGGTATGAAGGGCGCCGGGGGATTGGGCGTCTGCTCCTCGAGCCTGCGTATCGTGACGTCGGTGCTGCCTCCCGCCGCCCACGCCGCGCTGGGCAGAAGGCCGAGAAGCGCGGCGGGAAGCAGTGCGGCTAGGCGTCTTGCCAGGCTTCTCATGACTGCTCACCCGTGGGCGCCTCGGGCGTGGGCTCGTCCTGCGCCACATCGTTTGCCTGGGACTGGGCGTGTGCGCCCGGCGCCAGCGTGAAGGTCACGGTACCGATGTGTACGGGCGAGCTGATGTCCTGCGTGACCCTGCCCACGGTTCCCGAGGTGTAGAGCAGGATGTCGTCGGTCTCGGTACTGTCGCTCTGGTAGGTCATGTTCCACTTGGCATCGGAGATGGCCGTGCCCTCGCCCTTGCTGGCCTCGGCGGCACTTACCTGCGCCCCCTGCGGTCCCAGCACCCAGTCGATGGAGTTGTCGGCGCCGTTGACGTCTGAGGAGTGGGTCCATCCGCTCGACCCCTCGACGCGCACGTTGGTGACCTTGAGGCCAAAGGCTGAGAGGTTCTCGATTCTCGTTGCCTCGGGGCTGGGGCCCGTGAGCGTGCCGTCGCTTGCCGCGACGAAGGGGATGACCGTGGGAACGCGGAAGCGTAGGTTCTCGTTGTCTGCCGTGACGGTGACCTTGGTCGACCCCGTTCTGCCCTGGGTGACCTCCTCGGCAATCGCGGCGCCGGGGCACCCGAGGCTTGCGACGAGCGTAAGGCCGGCCATGACGGCGCCAGCCCTGGCACAGCCCCTGGTCGTGCGTGTTGTCTTCCTGGGGCGATCGCTCTCGTGCAACATGCTGCTCTCCTCTCTGCGTGCGGGCCTCCTTATGAGCCCCGCGGGGTACCTGGTTAGCCGTTATGCCGAGCCCTCGGCCGCGGCAGCGGCCGTATCTGCGGCTTGAGTCTCGGCGGGGTCATTGACGACGTTGACCTCGATGGCGGTGGGGGAGCCGTGGTCTGCCCCGCTCTCCTGGTCGACGGCCTGCACCTCGACCATCGCCTTGCCTGTCGCGACGTCCTTGAGGCGAATGGAGTCGATGCGCTTGCCCGGCTCGAGCGGGTCGCTGCGATAGATCTCGACCCCGTCCTGCGTGAGCGTGAAGCGCTGCGAGAACTTGTTCTCGGCGTCGTTCTCAAAGCCAACCTCAAGCAGCCCGCTCGAGCTCAGTCGCGGTGAGGGGAGTACGCTCACCGTCATCATGTTGTCCTGCACCTCTTGGTCGAGCTCGGCCTGCAGCTCCGCGCGACTCTTGCCCTCCCGCGCCGCGCCGAGGATTGTTCCCGTGAGGTCGCTGCCGCCAAGAAGCAGCAGCGCCGCGCCGCCGATACCCAAGACCAGCACGAGCAGTCCGCCGAGCACCGCCCACGTGCGCTTCCCTCGTGGCCGGCGCTCGCCGCTGCTCTGCCGTGCCCTCCTCGCCGCGCGCCTGCGCTCGGGCACGCGGAACTGCCCCGCCCTCATCGGACGACCAATCGGGCCGAGTCCGGCAGGGGCATGGGCATGGGCCAGGCCTCGGGACGCGAGCGCCAGCTGCGCTGATCGCTTGCGTCGGACGCTTCCCCAAACACTTCCTTTAACCCGGGGCAGGGCACGATAGCGATGCCTCCGTCCCCGCCTTTGGACAGGGACAATCCGTTTGCTGCTCCCGGGCTATGTGATGACAAGCGCTTAGCTTCCATGGCACTCCCCTCTTCTTGGCCGATTCGTTGGGGGCAGCATAGGAAGGGCATCCAACACAAACCCGTGAGCGTGCTGACACAGACCTGACACCGCAGGTAAATCGCTTGTTCGCGACAACCCCTCCGTGCGTTTCTCGGTGGGCGGCGCATCTGGAGTCCCCAGCGCGTGCCGGGCTGGTGGTTATGCAAATAACCGAGGTGATAAAACTGAATCCAGGGCCAGGTGATGGCACCCTCCTCGACCCGCGCGTCCAATCACCGATGGCCCTGCGTGACTGACACCAGAATCGAGCCATCGCGCCCGCCAACTTGCCCAAACCCGCCGCGCTGGGTACACTGAACAGGCGGCGCGGACAAAACCGCTCCATAGCGCGGGCATCGCCAAGTGGTAAGGCAACGGCTTCCCAAGCCGTCATCCGCGGGTTCGAATCCCGTTGCCCGCTCCAGAAACGGCAGGCCCCGGCACTTCAAGGTGCCGGGGCTTTTGCGTTTTTCTGCGAACGGTTCTCTCGACTACATCTCCGCGCCAAGGGGTAACAACCCTGTGGCCGCGCCCGCGGCTGTCAAGACGTATCGGCGCGCAAGCGCCTGACATACCAAGAACGAAAGGACCATCATGGCCTCTCTTCCCATGACCGACGAGGAGTGCATGCTTGCCATGCGCCGCCTTCAGCCCAGGCTTCGCCAGTACGCCGAGCTGCTCGTCTCACGCGGCGTTGCGCTCAAGCCGGGCCAGGAGCTCGTTATCACCGCGCCCGTCGAGAGCCTCAAGTTCGTGCGCATCGTCACGAGCGTTGCCTACGAGGCCGGAGCTGGTCACGTGACCCACATCTGGTGCGACGACGAGCTCACGCGCCTCGAGTACGACTCCTGCCCGCTCGATCGCTTCCAGCAGCTTCCGGGCTGGAAGGCCGAGCAGATGAACTCGCTCGCCCGCGAGGGTGCCGCCTTCCTGTGGATTGACGGCGAGGACCCAGACGCCATGCTCGGCGTCGACGCCTCCAAGCCCGCCGCCCGCGCGCTGGCCTCGCACCGCCAGTGTGCCGAGTACCGTCGCGGCCTCGATTTTGGCGGCAACGCCTGGTGCATCGCCGGCGCCCCGGTGCTCGCCTGGGCCCGCAAGGTCTTCCCCAAGCTCTCCGACAAGGAGGCGATGTACCGCCTCTGGATTGCCATTCTCGACACCACGCGCGTGGCCGATGACCCCGAGAGCGAGTGGGAGACCCACAACGCCATGCTCGCCAAGAGCAAGCGCCGCCTCAACGAGGCCCACTACGACGCGCTCCACTACACCTCGAGCAACGGCACCGACCTCGTGGTTGGCCTGACGCCCAAGCACGTGTGGGAGGGCGGCGCCGGCAAGCTCCGCGACGGCTCGCTCTACTTCCCCAACATGCCCACCGAGGAGGTCTTCACCTCGCCCGACCGCGCCCGTACCTCCGGCGTGGTTCACTCCGCCCTGCCGCTCGTCCACAACGGCTCCGTCGTTCGCGACTTCTGGCTGAGGTTCGAGGAGGGCCGCGTCGTCGACTTTGGTGCCGAGAAGGGCGTAGACGTGCTGCGCAGCATCATCGAGACCGACGAGGGTGCCCACTACCTGGGCGAGTGCGCGCTCATCTCCAAGAACACGCCCATCCGTCAGACGGGGCTGCTCTTCTACAACACCCTCTACGACGAGAACGCGAGCTGTCACCTTGCCCTGGGCATGGGTTTCCCCGAGTGCTACGAGGGCGGCATGGACATGGACAAGGACGAGCTCATGGCCCATGGCGTCAACGAGAGTGCCCAGCACGTCGACTTCATGATCGGCGCCGACGACCTCGACATCACGGGCATCAAGGCCGATGGCACCGAGGAGCCCATCTTCATCCATGGCCAGTGGAGCTGGGAGTAGCGAAGGGGCCGGCCGTGCCCGTCCGCTGTCCCGAGTCGGCACGACCGCTGCACATCGGCTAGAATTAGAGAGCACGCGCCATTAGCTTAGCTGGTTAGAGCAGGGGACTTTTAATCCCAAGGTCCAGGGTTCGAATCCCTGATGGCGTACCAGCATGTTCGCGGGCCGGGAGGCATTGCCTCTCGGCCCGCTATTTTGTGCGAGAAGTGCGCAGGGCCTGATGGTCGCCACACTTCGCAGTAACCTAACGTTTGTTTTTTGCCCAACTCCGCAGCTGTTAAGTTGGGCGCGAAGGTTGGCGCGAAGCCCGTTAAGTTGCCCTCTCCATGGCCGCCCCGCTCGCGCCCTCCCAGCTCATCGCGCTAAAATCAAAGTGTTGTGCAAAAGACACGCCGGCCAGCCGCGACCGCACAGGAGGAGCCGCATGATCGATCGCTACACCCGTCCCGAAATGGGCAACATCTTCTCGCTCGAGAACAAGTACGCCATCTGGCAGGAGATCGAGGTGCTCGCCTGCGAGGCGCAGGCCGAGCTCGGTGCCTGCGGCATCACCAAGGATGAGGCCGCCTGGATCCGCGACCACGCCAAATTCAACAAGGAGGAGGTCGACGCAATCGAGGAGGTCACCCGCCACGACGTCATCGCCTTCCTCACCAACATGAAGGAGTACATCGACGCCGACGTCCCGGAGGGCACGCCCAAGCCCAGCCGCTGGGTCCACTACGGCATGACGAGCTCCGACCTTGGCGACACCGCCCTGTGCTACCAGCTCACCCAGGCCTGCGACCTCATCATCGAAGACGTCCAGAAGCTGGGCGAGATCTGCAAGCGCCGTGCCTTCGAGGAGCGCAACACCCTGTGTGCCGGCCGCACCCACGGCATCCACGCCGAGCCCATGACGTTTGGCATGAAGTTTGGCTCCTGGGCCTGGGAGCTCAAGCGCGACCTCGACCGCCTGCGCGACGCCCGCAAGAACGTTGCCTTTGGTGCCATCTCGGGCGCAGTGGGCACCTACTCGAGTATCGACCCGTTCGTCGAGGAGTACGTCTGCGAGCACCTCGGCCTCGTCCACGACCCGCTGTCCACGCAGGTCATCTCGCGCGACCACCACGCCTACCTCGCCGGCGTGCTCGCCACCACGGCTGCCACCTGCGAGCGCATCGCGACCGAGGTCCGCAACCTCCAGAAGACCGACACCCTCGAGGCCGAGGAGCCGTTCCGCAAGGGCCAGAAGGGCAGCTCGGCCATGCCCCACAAGCGCAACCCCATCACGATGGAGAAGGTCTGCGGCCTGTCCCGCGTGGTCAAGGCCAACGCCCAGGTTGCCTTTGACAACGTGGCCCTGTGGCACGAGCGCGACATCTCGCACTCCAGCGCCGAGCGCGTGGCGCAGGCCGACAGCTTCATTGCCCTCGACCACATGTTCCAGTGCCTCATCCGCGTCATTGACGGCCTGCAGCTCTACCCGGCCCGCATGATGGCCAACCTCAACAAGACCCGTGGCCTCATCTACTCCTCCAAGGTGCTGCTCGCCCTCGTCGACACGGGCATCACGCGCGAGGAGGCCTACGCCATCGTTCAGGAGAACGCCATGGCCACCTGGCACGAGGTGCAGGACTGCGTGAGCGGCCCCACCTTCAAGGAGCGCCTCGAGGCCGACCCGCGCTGCACCGTTCCCGCCGAGAAGCTCGACGAGATCTTTGACCCGTGGGACTTCCTCACCCGCATCGACCGCGTCTTCGACCGCCTCGAGGACCTGTCGTTCGAGTAGGCCAGCCGCCCCGTCCCCGTGTTCCACGTGGGGCAGGCAACCGTCTGACTCGCCGTGCCGGGAAGCGGGGATACTTCTCGGCACGGCTCCGCCTGTCTAACCAAGGAGAGATACATGTTTAGCTATGACTTCCGCCCGCGCGGCGTCTGCTCTCAGATGATTCACATCGGCCTGTCCGACGATGGCAACACCATCGAGCAGGTCTCCTTCGAGGGTGGCTGCAACGGCAATCTCAAGGCCATCTCCAAGCTCGTCGCCGGCCACTCCGTCGACGAGATCTCGCAGATCCTGGCCGGCAACACCTGCGGCCCGCGCAAGACCTCCTGCGCAGACCAGCTTACGGTTGGCCTTGCCGCGGCCCGTGCCGCGGCCCAGGCGTAAGGGACCCATGTCGATCCTTCCCAACATATCGCGCCGCTCGTTCCTGGCGGGCACGGCCGCGACCGCCGCGGGCGCCGCGGCCGTGTCGGTGCTGTCGAGCTGCTCGAAGCCCGCGGAAACCACGTCCGACCCGGTCGTCGTTGACTCGGGTACGGCAACCTATGTGGTGGGCTCCGGCGACATCGAGGGCTCATACAGTCAGGCCGAGGACGGCAAGGGCACCACGTCGCTTGCCGAGGCCGGCTCGTGGAACCTGCCGCTGGGCTGCACGCTGCGCCCCAGCGAGGGTTCCTGGAAGCCCTACGTGGTTCCCAGCCAGACGCCCTCGGCCATGACGAGCGCCGGAGCCATCTCGGTTGCCTCGGGCGCCAACGTGGTGCTGGTAGACGTGGCGCGTACGGGCGGCAACTTCGTGATCTATGACGCGCAGTGCTCTGACTCCGTGTTCGCGTGGTCTGAGCTCGACATCGTGAGTCATGAGTGGCGCCTGTTTGCTGCCTCCCTTGCCGACGGTGCGCTGGGCACGGTCAACACGCTGTGGAAGGCCGACGCAGACTACGACCCGCCGCTCGTGTGCTGCTCAGGCTCGAGCGTCATCTGGCTTGTGATGCCCTCTACCAGCGGAAGCAAGACAAGCGAGAGCTCCTCGTGCTACCTGTGGCAGGCAGGTGCCTCCTCGGCCGACGAGGTCGTGCGCTCCTCTGGCCGCTTTGCCTGCGCCCCCACCGTCTCGGACGGCAACGTGACGCTTGTGCCGCGCGTGCGCGCGAACGAGGGCCGCTACTTTGGCATCACGGCCTACACGCTCGAGAGCGGGCTGTCCACGCAGGTAAACCAGTTGGTGCTGCCGGCGTCCGTCTCGCCCATGTATGCCACCTTCATGGACGGCAACTTCGTCTTCTCCATCGAGGCCAACTACGGCACGGGCGGTCTTTTGGGCAACATGGGCACCTACATCGGCTCGGGCGACGGTTCCTTCGTGGCCCTGCCGCGCGAGCCGGCCGCGGTGTGCGCGGGCAAGGGCGGCGTCTATCTCATCAAGACGCGCGCAGGCCACGTGATCGTCGATACCAACGCCCAGACCTACGCCACGCTTGCCGCCCCCAGCCGCGCGCTCGACTACGGCGACTACCCCGCAAGCATGGGAACCACCTCGACCTTTGTGACCTTTGCCACCGTCAAGGATGAGCAGACCGGCTACCCGGCGTCCGTCCAGGTGCGCGCCTGGGCGCTCTAGCTGGGCGTTTGCGCCGCTCGCGGCCAAGATGGTTATCGAGGTGCCCCGATGGGGTAAACTTTGTGAATAGGAATGCCGCTTCGTTTCGAGCGTCGCGGCGCTAATGCTGACAGGGAGGCCGTCATGGCTTCGGACACAAAGAAGATTCTGCTGGTCGAGGACGAGAAGGCCATCCGCGAGGCCGTCGCCGCCTACTTTGAGCGCGAGGGCTACTGGGTGCGCTCGGTCGGAGACGGCCAGGCCGCCGTCGACGAGTTCGAGAAGCACGGCTTTGACCTCGTCGTTCTCGACCTCATGCTCCCCAAGCTCTCCGGCGAGCGCGTCTGCCGCGCCATTCGCGACCAGTCCGACGTGCCCATCATCATGGTCACCGCCAAGGACCAGGTCGAGGACCGCATCATTGGCCTCGAGCTTGGTGCCGACGACTACCTGGTGAAGCCCTTCTCGCCCCGCGAGCTCGTTGCCCGCGTGCGCGCGCTGCTTCGCCGCGCCCGCGTCGACAACGAACCCACGCTCGAGGTGCTCGACTACGGCGACCTCGTGATCAACATCTCGGCGCACAAGGTCACCGTGCGTGGCAAGGAGGTCGACCTCACGGCCTCCGAGTTCAAGCTGCTCGTGACGCTGGCCCGCTACCCCGGCCAGGTCTACAGCCGCATGGAGCTTGTCGAGAAGGTCCTGGGCTACGACTTCGAGGGCTACGAGCGCACCATCGACTCGCACGTCAAGAACCTGCGCGCCAAGCTCGGCGACGACCCGCGCAACCCCACCTGGCTCTACACGGTTCACGGCGTGGGCTACCGCTTCGACGCCCCCGAGCCCGAGAAGAAGAGCGACAAGTAGAACTACAACTGAGGGGGAGGCCAGTTGGTTCCCGCTAAGTTCGTTGTAGGCAAGAAGATTCGTCAGGAGCGCCCCGCGGATGACATCCCCGAGGCGCTCAGGACTTCTGATGCCTCGAAGGCGTCGTGGAAGACGCTCTCCAACCAAAAGCCGCGCCACATGTCGTATCGCGGCAAGATGACGTTGATGTTCGCCGCCGTCTCGAGCATGACGGCGGTGATTCTCGTTGTGGTGCTGGCCGTGAACTGGGAGGCCCAGTTCATGAAGTACACGCGCTCCAACATGGAGCGCTACGCCGCGGTCATCGCCGAGAGCCTGGGGGAGTCCTATGACGCCACCACCGGCTGGAACGACGAGGACGTCGAACGCTCGGTGCAGTCCTCGTCAATCTCGAGCGAGGTTGGCGTCCAGGTCTCAGACGCCAACGGCAACATCATCTACGACGACACGTGGTCGCGCGGCTCCGAGCACGAGGACGACCCCGCCGCCCAGACCAGCGCGTCCGTCTCGGGCACGCGTACCCGTGCGACCTCACTGGCCCCCACCAACGCCGAGTCTGTGGTCGACAAGAGCATCGTGACCATGAGCGGCCAGACCGTGGGCTCCGTTCGCCTGTGGGCCTACGGCAGCGAGGCGCTGCTCACGAAGGGCGACGCGGAGTTCCGCACCCTCTCGTACAACGCGGTGGTCTACGCGGGCTTCGTGGCCGTGCTGCTCGCCGTCATCGCCGGCGTCATGGTGAGCCGCAAGCTCGCCAAGCCCATCAAGTCGATTACCTCGACCGCCTCGCAGATTCGCTCGGGCGACCTCACGGCCCGAACGGGCATCGTGGGTGACGACGAGATCGGTCAGCTGGGCGAGACGTTCGACGACATGGCGACCTCGCTCGAGCGCGACCTCAAGCTCGAGCACCGCCTCACGAGCGACGTTGCCCACGAGTTGCGCACCCCGCTCATGGCGATGCTCGCCACGGTCGAGGCCATGCAGGACGGCGTGCTTCCCGCCGACGACGAGCACCTCGAGACCGTCGCCAGCGAGGTTCGTCGCCTCTCGCGCCTCGTCTCGGCGATGCTGCAGCTCTCGCGCATCGAGAACGGCACCACCAAGTTCGATCCCGAGAAGACCGACATCGTCCTGCTGGTTCGTTCGGTCGTCGAGGCCCAGGAGCAGCTCTTTGCCGACCGCGGCCTCAAGCTCAAGTTCGACGTGCAAAACGGCCGCCGCGAGATCTTCTGTGAGGTCGACCGCGACATGATCCGCCAGTGCGTCATCAACCTCATGTCCAACGCCCTGCGCTACACCCCGGAGGACGGCTACGTGGTGGTGGCCGTGTCGCAGGAGGGCCGCGACGCGATTGTCTCGGTCACCGACACGGGCATCGGCATCGCAAAGGAGGACCTCGCGCGCGTGTTCAGCCGTTTCTGGCGCTCCGACGCCAGCCGCGAGCGCGAGAGCGGAGGCCTGGGCGTGGGCCTGGCGCTCACCAAGGAGATCATCGACCGCCACCACGGCTTCATCGGCGTTGAGTCGGAGCTGGGCAAGGGTACCAAGTTCACGCTCCACATTCCGCGCACCCAGGAGAAGCCGTTCGCCCTTCCTGGCGACGACAAGGAGAAGGACAAGTAGGCCGCTCCACTCGGCAACGAATCGATGGTTCGCCGACAACGGAGCGACTGCATACGAGCACCTCTTATCGCAAGGTGAGGGGTGCTTTTTCTACTACAATGGAAGGGTTATTGCCGGTTTTGCGTCACTCAACCGAGGGGAAGCGGTATCGAATGGCAGCAATGGGTAAGCGCCCAGATTCGCAAGGCAAGGTCCGTGACATCTACGACTGCGGGGATTCGCTGCTCATGGTCGCGAGCGACCGTATCAGCGCGTACGACTTCATCCTCCCTGACGAGATTCCGTACAAGGGAGAGATCCTAACCCGCATCTCTGCGTTCTGGTTCAACAAGTTTGCAGACATCCTGTCCAACCACGTCATCTCTCTCGACCCGGCCACCTACCCGGCGGAGTACGCCGAGTACGCCGACTACCTGCTGGGTCGCTCCATGCTCGTGAAGAAGGCCACGACGGTGCCCATCGAGTGCATCGTTCGCGGCTACCTCACCGGCTCGGGCAAGAAGACCTATGACGAGAATGGCACCGTCTGCGGCATCAAGCTGCCCGAGGGCCTCACCGAGGCGTCCAAGCTGCCCGAGCCCATCTTTACCCCTTCGACCAAGGCCGCCCTTGGTGACCACGACGAGAACATCTCGTTCGAGCGCTGCGCCCAGATCGTGGGCGAGGACGTTGCCACGCAGCTGCGTGACGCGTCCCTGGCCATCTACAACGCCGCGGCCGAGTATGCCGCGACGCGTGGCATCATCATCGCCGACACGAAGTTCGAGTTTGGTTTCATTGACGGCAAGCTCGCCATCATTGACGAGTGCCTGACGCCCGACTCCAGCCGCTTCTGGCCCGCGGAGGGCTACAGCGAGGGTCACGTCCAGCCCAGCTTTGACAAACAGTACGTCCGTGACTGGCTGTGCGCAAACTGGGACATGACGGGCGAGCCGCCGCATCTGCCCGCCGAGGTGATTGAGGGTGCCTCGAAGCGCTACCAGGAGGCCTACGAGATCATCACCGGCGAGAAGTTCGTTCCAATGAAGGAGAGCAATGTCCCAGCGTAGTCCGTTCAACAAGCGAAACATGCCTCAGGGTGAGGGCGAGAAGAAGCAGGTCTCGTCTGGCATGACGCGCAAGAGCCCGACCAAGGCCAAGCCCGTCCGCGATGCCGGCTCGTCGGTGCGCATTGTCACCAAGAAGAAGAACCCTGACGGCTCCACGTCGACCGCCGGCATGACGAAGGAGGAGAAGAAGGAGGTCCGCCGCGCTGAGCGCGAGGAGGAGGACATCTTTAACACCCTCACCAACGCCCTGCTCAAGCGCAACGAGCTATACGCGAAGCGTCGTCGCGTCTGGTGGGTCTTCCTGGTACTGGGTCTCGTCTTCGTGGTCTGCTCGTTTGCCTCCGGCTACATTGGAGCGTCCGATGGCTCCAACATGTACAACCTGCAGACGACCGGCGGCATCCTGTCCGTGATTTCGCTTGCGCTGGCCTATGTGTTCATCATCACCTCGCTCGTGTACGAGTGGATGAAGATTCGTCCGCTGCGCAACGAGACCCAGGACAAGGTCGCGAGTCTGAGTCCCAAGAAGCGCCGCGAGCAGCTTGCCAACCTCCACGATGAGGAGGAGCGCGAGCGCGCCGAGAAGAAGTCGAGCAAGTAGCGTAGAATAATAGTTCGCTCGCACTTGCGCGCGTGCCGGCCCGGCCGGTGACATAACCGCCTCCGTAGCTCAGGGGATAGAGCACCGCTCTCCTAAAGCGGGTGTCGCGCGTTCGAATCGCGCCGGGGGCACCAGACATGACGCGGGCCGGGGATACGTTCCCCGGCCCGCTTTGTTGTGCGCGTGGTGGGTACGAGTGCCGCAGCGCACGTTTTCGTCCCATCGGTTGCGTACGTTTGCGACAACGTCCCATCGGTTTGGCACGTTTGGGAGGCACTGGACGTGCACAACCGATGGCGCGTTAGGGGAAGCCCTTCTCGCCATTGGTTTGGCACGCTTGGGAGGCACTGGACGTGCGCAACCGATGGCAGGTTTGTGCGTCGGTCCCTTCGTGTCAGGTTGGCCGTCGAATGAATGCCATACCAGCCTTTCCGTCCTCAAAAACGCGGTTGTAAGACGAGGCAAATCTATTACCGTTCGCGGAATTTTAACCCCCCCCCCTTGTCACGGCCCTCATACAACGGTGCTAGAACTTAATTGCTACTGGGGGCGGTATGACAATCGGTTTCTCCTTCTGTGTCATTGACTGAGCGACTAACTGGCATATCGCAAAGGAGAAAGGACTGCCCCGTGAAAAAGCCGAAGGCTCGGCGCGCCTTGGCGTACCTGTTATCAGTCACACTTGCACTTAGCACACTTCCTACCTCGGCTTTTGCCGAACAACTGAGCGATATCGTTCAGGATGCTCAGGCGCAGAATCCCGCCGCGCCCTCCGATGGCGGAGACGACTCCAATCCGGTTCCCCTCTCGCCCACCTTGCCCGCGCCCACCGATGATGCTGAGGCGAACGACGAGGTCGATGCCTCGGCCAACCAGCCGGAGGCCCATACGCCACAGGTGGAGCCCCAGGCAGCCGCAGCGGCTCAGTCCGTCGCCGTCAGTGGCTCTACCTATACGGTCGAGACGAACGACGATCTGACCCAGGCGCTGACCGCCATTGCCTCATCCTCAGATGACGGGGCAACGATTGAACTCAAAGGTGGAGAAACGTTTAGGGTCCCCGCGTCTAACTACCGCGCCACCTTTGGTGCGGAGGGCAAGAGCATTACCGTGACGAGCTCGGGCGACACCCAGGCTACGCTCGACTTTTATTACACCGGTTACCTTGCCGGCGACTGCACATTTGACAACGTGCACGTGAAGGGCAGCATGCTGTTCTGCAACGGTCATCGCACGGTCTTTACCACTGCCAGCACGTTCGACTTCTCTATTACGATGTACGCTGGCGCGAATGGTGCCGATGTCGATAGCACCTATCTCGTGATTGCCGGCACCGGTTCCGTTAACGTTGGCTCCACCAACGGCTCTCACAACATCGTGGGTGGTTGCCTTGCCGGCTCGGTTCACGGGGATACCTACCTCGAGGTCTCCGGCAACGTTGCGATGTGCGGCGGCAACAAGCTGACGCCGGCAAGCGTGCTGGGAGACGGAACGAGCTCGAGCACCGCTGCCAGCTATGTTTCCGTCGACGGCAACGCCAAGCTTGTCTATGACAACGGTGGTACCGGCACCCCGGCAATTGACGGAACGAGCGGCTGCGAGATCAAAGGCGACCTCACCATTGAGGCGCGTGCCGGTCGATGCAACGGTATCAGCGCCCAGCGCGAGTACGTCGACAAGTCCGTCGTTGACGGCAGCGCCCATATCATCGCGGGTTCGCCGGACTATGAGAATACCGATCGCGTGCTCAGGATTAACGCCAACTGGGGAATCTTTGGTGCCGGCGACATGATGTCTAACTTTGAGAGCAGCCAGTACCAGGTTGGCGGCAGCGTGACCGTCGATGCCTACGAGAACGTTTGGGGCTGGGACCGTGGCTCCGAGCCAACCCGCGGCGATACTCCTGAGATTTATGGCTCCAAGCATGCGGACGTTAAGGGCAATGTAGAGGTAAATGTGCGCGGCAGCCATGTTGGCAACATCTATGGCGCCGACGACACGGCCGTCACGGGTGCGCTCTCCATGACGCTGACCAATGTCGAGCTGAAGGATAGCTACTACGGCGGCGACTACGACCAGGCTGGCATTTTTGGCCTCTACACCGAGGTTGGTGATTCGTCCGCCGGCGCTCTATCGATTACGGTTAACGGCGGCGACTGGGCCCTGCTCTTTGGTACTGACTCCGCGACGGCTCCGGCCAATTCCACCATTACGGTGACAGGCAAGCCCAACATCCGCCTTGGTGTCTCGGGCGTACGGGCAAGCAAGCTGCCCGACCATGGCGTGATGCCCACAGTGACCTTTGATGGTGCCGAGGCCACCGCTTCCTTTGTACAGGAATGTGAGAGCGTGAACCTGGTCAATGGCTCCGACGTCACCCTCGAGGACCATGACTGGGTTCGTGGCGTCGACATCGAGCAGGGAAGCACGCTTACCACGACGAGCGACAACCACATGTGGGTCTATGGCAACGCGTCCATCGACGGTACGTGGAACCAGGAGTTCACGTCTGAGTCGGGAGCAAAGAATCACAACTTTGACCTGTGGATTCAGGGCAATACCTCCGTGGGCGAGCAGGGTCTTCTCGCAAGCAAGGGCACGGCAACGTTTAATGGTAACGTGACCAATGCTGGCGCGATGGCCCTCATGAATGCCTCTGAGGTTGGCGGCGACTATCAGGGCAACAAGGCCGAGATTCGCCTCCCCGTTGTGAGCAAGAACTATGACGGTACGAGCGATGGGGGAGACATCCCGCTGTGCGTCGACGGCACCTCGACTGGCTCCAGCACGGTCTATACCGTTGCGGCCGACAACTATGAGAACCTTGCCATGCCCGAGGTGGGGCAGAACTACGTGCTCTCTGCCGCCCAGGATAACGACGCTCCCGTTCAGGAGGTTTTCGTGCTGGGCAATGACGAAGCAATCTGCGATGGCCTCTACCTCAAGCGCGTTGAGGACGCCGACCCCATCGATCACGACTCCTATCACATGTGGCAGATTGCCAAGGGCGACGTCGACGCCATTTCGGCTACGGTGGCTCCGATGAACCTCACCGTCTACACGGGTGGCGAGGGCTACAGCGGTGTCATTGGCGATGACGGCAAGTTCGTGAGCAACGACTTCCCCGAGATGGGCTTCTACTTTGTGCTGCCTCAGAGCATCAACGACCTTCTTGGCAGCACGGGTGGCACTGCCGTGAATCTCACGGATAAGGTGGCGCTTACCTACAATGACCCAAGCACCGGAATCACGCGCAGTTGGTCGCTCGAGCTCTATGGCAATGAGGACCAGAGCCACGTCACGATGAACGGCCGCAAGGTCTACATCTACAAGATTCTGCCGAGCCAGGTGGATGGCACCAGCGAGACGATTCCATTCCGCGTTCAATTTAAGGACGAGAGCGGCAACGTCATGGACAACACCGACTTCGTCGCCTCGGTCACCGACCAGTTCCGACAGTTCAAGGTGAACGCGTATGCGGGCGGCCTCGACGTGAGCAAGCTGCGCATCACTGCAACTGTCGATGGCAGGACTATCTCCCGCCCGGTAAAGCTTGGCTCGAGCACCCTCACGATCCGTGCCAACACTGACGAGGTCTATGCGGACATCGCCAATGGCGAGCCCGCCGCTGCCGAGGGCGATGGCTTCCTCGCGGGCGTGGCTCAGGATGGAACTGAGTATTTCGTCAATGACTCTGGCATCAGCGCCGAGCCCGAGGGCGTGAAGCTCATGGTCGATGAGAGCCTGGATGACTCTGCGCTCAAGAGCTATCTCGACGAGAAGATGAATCCCGACGGGAAGTACGCCTACGAGTTCAAGTACCTCGACCTCGTCGATACGGCCAACGGCAATGCCTATGTGACGATGGGCGAGGGCCAGAAGATGAACGTCTACTGGCCCGTGCCCGAGGACGCTGGCTCCAATTCGAGCTTTAAGATTGTGCACTTCAAGGGCTTCGACCGCGACTCTGATGATGATCCGAGCATCTTCCTCGAGAGCAATCCTCCCGAGACCATCGATGCCGAGAAGGTCGAGATTGGCGGCAAGAGCTACGTGAAGTTTGCGGTCGATTCCTTCTCGCCGTTTGCCCTGATGTACCAGAAGGCGAATTCGGGCGAGCATGGTGGCCCTGGCGGCCAGGGTGGTAACGCTGGTACCGGTGATACGGGCAAGGGCGGAGACTCTGGGGAGCAGGGCCAGGACGATGGCTCGAAGGTGTCTCCCGCTGGTGACAAGGCTAACGACAAGAAGGACGGCTCGAATGCCATTCCGCAGACGGGTGACGAGACTTCGTACGTGGCGCCCGTTGCCGCAGCCGTGATTGGTGCCGCCGTTGCGGGCGTTGGCATGCTGATGCGTCGCCGTCGCAGTTAGAGAGAGCTGCATAGCGGGTGTGTGGGCCCTCGGTTCGATTGTGAGCCGAGGGCCTCGCTATATTGCGCTTCTCGCCATTGGTTTGACACGTTAAATTGGCGTGGAATGTGCATAACTGATGGGGCGTTGGGATGGGTGGTTCTCACCATTGGTTTGGCACGTTTGAGGCGCGCTGGACGTGCACAACCGATGGTGCGTTTAAGCGGCGGCGTCCTTCTCGGCATTGGTCGTGTCCAGCCTGATTGGAACCATCGGTTTGACATGTTTGGGAGACGCTGAACGTGCACAACTGATGACAGGTTTGAGTGGGCATATCTGGCCATTGGTTTGACATGTCTGACTGCTGCGAGACGTGCATAACCGATGGGGCGTTTGCGGTCGGTGACACTGCGCTTCTCGCTGCCGACACGTTGCGCATATAAGAAGTGAGGCCACCCTCGGGAGAGGATGGCCTCGAAGCTGGCTTGCCTATGCGTCGAGCTGCTCTAGTGGTTCGACTGGGTGGACGCGTCGGAGCCGCTGGCCTCGGAGTCGCCCGTGGAGCTCGAGTCACCGGAGGAGGTGGAGCCGTTGCCGCCCGTGGTACCCGAGTTGTTGCCGCCCGTG